>JAISNC010000105.1 GCA_031276355.1 Odoribacteraceae bacterium | reverse complement strand
CTCCAGCGCGTCGTCAACGGCGGCGGGCAGATCACCCGGGAGATGGCGTCGGGAACCGGCCGCCTTGACCTCTGCCTGACCCACGAGAGCCGCAAATACCCGATCGAGCTGAAACTCCGTCGCGGTGCCCGCTACCTGGCAGAGGGCATTGAACAGACCACCCGTTACATGGATATTCACGGCTGCACGGAAGGCTGGCTAATCATCTTCGATCGTCGTCCCAACGTCCCGTGGGAAGAGAAAATATACATGAAAAAAGAGCACGTCGACGGGAAAACCGTCACCGTGGTCGGCGCATAAGGCCCGCGGCATGATGGCCAAGTGCCTGCGCCCCGGCGATTGCCAAGCAAGATTTGTATTGAAAACACGCCTGCAAAATGGACACGTGAATGAATTTTTATATACTTTTGCCTTCCCAATGATCGTAAACAAAGATGAAAATGAACCGCCCGGAGGAGATTCTACACGCGTTGAAAACTGGAGAACAAGGGGCCTTCAAGGCCTTCTTCGAGGAGTATCATGACTCTTTGTTGCTTTTCGCCACGAGTATTTTGAAAGACGTTGATGCCGCGGAAGATGTTGTCCAGGAGAGTTTCGTGAATTTCTGGGTGGGGCGGCGTTTCGAGCAGGTATCCGGGGCGTTGGATCACTACATCTTCCGCGCGGTAAGGAACGAGGCACTCCAGTACCTCCGCGACCGGCAACGTCGTGCTCTCCGTCACGCGAGCCTTGCGCCCGGGATTGAAACGGATGCCTCGCGCATCGAAGAGGAGATCGCCCTGGAGACAGACCGACTTTACGCGGCTATTCACCGCCTCCCCGAGGAACGACGACGTATCTTCATGATGATATGCGTCGAGGGGATGAAATACCAGGAGGTAGCCGATCGCCTGGGGATTAGCATCAACACGGTTAAAAAACAGATGGAGCGGGCCTTTCATTTTCTTCGCGAAGTCTTAAAAAATCAACCCTTCTCGGCGTTATTACTTTTTTTCTTGAAAAAACTTTCTTTGCCTGTCACACTAACTTGCCATCGCGGGATCTTTTAGCTAAAAAGATTTACTGATGGAAGATAACATCTACGAGATTCTCGCGCGGGACACCTGCGGCGAGCATCTCTCCCTTGAAGAAGAACAGATTCTCGCGGCTTGGCGGCAATCTTCACCCGAGCACGAGAAAATCTACAACGCGTTTTCCGGCATGAAAACAGCCGTACGACTTCTCCGAGAACACGGCGGAAGTCACGCGGGGAAAAGCATACGGCGGGCGACAAGGGCGATACACCGGACGAGGCTGCTCCGGAAGGCGCGCCTGCTCGCCCGTTGCGCAGCCGGGATCTTATTGCTCGCGGGGGCCTTCTTCGCAATACGATGGTCGCTCTCCTCGCCTTCCCCCCTCCCTACTCCTCTCTTGATCTCGCGGGAGACGAATCACGCGCTCCTCGTGCTGGCCAACAATCGCAGCATCACGTTACATCAAGCGGTTCTCGACACGATCGTGGCCGATTCGTTCATGCGTATCATCAACGCGGGCAACCGGTTGGTGTACGACACGGAACGCCAGGAAGGAGAAGATGCCGGGCACAACCGGCTGATCGTACCGGTAGGGGGCGAGTATCAGGTACAACTCGCCGACGGCACGCTCGCGTTCCTCAACTCGGGCACGGAACTACGCTACCCGGAGCGCTTCACGGGAACGAGCCGAGAGGTCTACCTCGAGGGCGAGGCCTGGTTCGAGGTAAAGGCCGACGCGTCGGCCCCGTTCATCGTGCACGCCGGGGAGATGGAAATTCGAGCGCTGGGGACGGACTTCAACGTGCTGGCGCGCGAACAGCTGACGACCCTTCAGGTGACACTCGTTTCCGGGAGCGTGGAGGTAGCCGACGACAAGCAACGGCTCCGCATCGTCCCCGGGCAACAGGCCGTCTACGACAAGCAGGAACGGCGGCTGGTGGCACGAGAAGTGGAGACGGCGCTCTATACCTCGTGGAAGGATGGCTATTACACCTTCAACCGGGCCTCGCTCGAGGAGATCATGACCACGCTGTCGTTATGGTACGGCATCGATGTTCACTTCCGGGACGAGGCCGTGCGCCACATGGAGTTCACCGGACGACTGAAACGCTACGAGGACGCGGCCCGTTTCCTGGAGATGCTCGGCGAGACACGCGACGTGCAGTTCGACATCCGGGGAAACAACGTGACGATACACGCGAAAAGAACTGCCCCTTGACCGGAAATCGCGAGGCAGTTCTAAACGATAAACCGTACAGAGACTATTCGTTTTGCCAGAAGATAGGCCTGTACGTGGTATTTAACATTCAAAACACGAAAGTATGAAAAAAAAACGAACCGGTACGAACCCACGCGGGAGAAGTACCCTAAAATGTTTGCTAATGATGAAAATGCTGTTTTTCCTGTTGACGTGTGGCATGTTACAGGTGCACGCGCGGGCATTCGCCCAACACGAGAAAGTCTCGGTGAGGATAGAAAACGTCTCCTTGAAAGTGCTGTTTAAAGAACTGGAGCGGCAGACGGGCGTTGACTTTCTCTACAACCACCGGCTCGTCGAATCCCGGGGAAAGGTGAACGTCACGGCATCGGACAAGGAGCTATCGCGCGTGCTCGACGAGCTATTCCCTGCCCTGGGGCTGGAGTACCTCTTCCGCGACAACGTGATCATTGTCAGGGAAGAGAGCGTCGTGGCCCGCCTCCCGCAAGAGCCGCTCGTGATTCGAGGGAAAGTGACAGATGAGAAAGGCCTCGCGTTACCCGGCGTAAGCATTCTCTTGGAAGGGACGCACACCGGGACGATCACGGACGCGCGTGGAGAGTTTTCCTTGCGGCTTCCCGTCGATCGCGGGAATTTGTTAGTGTCGTCTATCGGTTACAAATCGCAAAAAGTGGCTTTCGAGCCGGGAAAAACACTCCTGATTCGCCTGGAAGAGGAGATCAAGGAGATCGAGGAGGTGGTGGTGACGGGGATCTTCACGCGGCGGGCGAACAGCTACACGGGTGCCATCGCGAGCGTTAAGGGAGAGGAACTCAGGCGCGTGGGCAACGCTAACCTCATCGCCAGCCTGAAGAGCATCGACCCCTCGTTCATGGTCGTCGAGAACCTGGCGGCGGGATCGAACCCGAACGCCTTGCCGGAGATCCAGATGCGCGGGCAGACGGGTCTCTCGCACATTGGTAATGAATACCAGAATAGCCCCAACCAGCCCCTCTTTATCCTCGACGGCTTCGAGGCGACGCTGACGAAGGTCCTCGACCTGGACATCAATTTGATCGAGAGCATCACGCTGCTAAAAGATGCGACAGCCAAGGCGATCTACGGCGCGAAGGCGGCGAACGGCGTGGTAGTTATCGAGACGGTCCGTCCCGCCAAGGGGCAGATGAAGATCAACTACACCGGCAGCCTGGAGGTGCAAGCGCCCGACCTTTCCAGTTACCGGCTCACCAACGCGCGGGAGAAGGTACAGGCGGAGAACCGCGCCGGCCTTTACACGTCTCCCTCTGTAGTCGAGCAGATCAATCTCACGCGTAGGTACACGGAGCTACTGCGCGCCGTGGAGGCGGGCGTGGACACGTACTGGTTAGACAAGCCGCTCCGCGTGGGTGCCGGCCAGAAACACTCCCTCTACTTAGAGGGGGGCGACGATTACATGCTCTACGCGATCGACCTTTCTTACAACGGCGTCTCGGGTGTCATGAAGGGATCCGACCGTTCCACCGTCAGCGGCGGCATCACGCTCTCCTACCGGGTGAAGGACTTCCTCTTCCGCAACAAGTTGAGCGTCGACGGGAACAAGTCGGAGGACTCTCCCTATGGCTCCTTCTCCACCTTCACGCTGATGAATCCCTACAACGAGATTCGCGACGAGGACGGGAACATGATCCAGCAGTACACGCACGGCACCGTTCCTCAACCCAACCCGCTGTGGAACGGGGAGATAAACACGCGCTACGGCTCCAGGTACACGTACATCACGAACAATACCCACGCCGAGTGGTTCGTGCGGGAAAACTTGCGCCTCATCGCTCGCTTCGGCTTCAGCATCCGCGCTTCCGGCACGGACATGTTCAAGCCCGGCGCGCACACGGACTTTTTCAATTACTCGGGGGATAACGAGGCCAACAGCGGCCGCTACTCCGCGCGACATCGCGAGGAGAGCAACCTGAGCGGGGATCTTGGCCTCGCGGGATCCATCTCGAAGAACGCGCACCTGCTCTTCGTCAACGCGCAACTCTCCGCCAGCCAGAACAAGTACGACTACTACACGGTAGAGGCCGAGGGATTCCCGAACAGTTTCATGGATCACATCACCTCTGGAGTCAAGTACTACGGCACGCGGCCCCCCGGGGCGGAAGGTATCTCGCGAGAGATCGGCGGCATGGCTTCCGTCAACTACTCGTACGATGACCGCTACCTCTTCGACGGCAACTACCGCCTGACCGGCTCCTCCGAGTTTGGTGCCAACAAGCGCTGGGGTCATTTCTACTCCCTCGGTGCCGGCTGGAATGTCCACAAGGAGGCCTTCCTGAGCGGCGCGAGCGATTACCTCAATCGCCTCAAGTTGCGCGTCTCCACCGGTTACACCGGCTCGCAGGGCTTCAACTCCTACGATGCCATCGCCACCGTCACCTACTACACCGACAAGCAATACGGCGGGCGCATTGGCTCCTACCTGCAAGGATTGGCCAACCCCGACCTGCGCTGGCAACGCCGGTACGACACCAACTTCGGTGTCGATATCACGGCTTTTTCCAACCGCTTGAATCTCCGTTTCGACTATTACGTGGCCAACACGAAGGGGATGGTCTCCGACGTGACCACCCCGCAGTCCGTGGGCTTCCCCGCTTATATCGCCAACATCGGCGAGAGCGAGAACCGCGGGTTCGAGGCCTACCTCTCCGCGCGCGTCTGGGAAGAACGGGCGAGCGGCAGTTTCGTGAACCTCTTCGCCTCGGCCGCGTCCAACACGAACAAGCTCGTGAAGATCTCGAACGCGCTGAAACAATACAACGAGACCACGGACAGCGAACAAGATGCCGATCCAAGCAACACCAGCGTGAAGGTGCGCTACGAGGAAGGTGCATCGACCTCCACCATCTGGGTGGTGAAATCCCTCGGCATCGACCCGCAGACCGGTCGCGAGGTGTTCGTCAAGAAGGACGGCACGCTGACCGAAACGTGGCGGAGTAGCGACTACATCAAGGGTGGCGATGCCCTCCCCAAGATCAGCGGCAACTTCGGGGTCAACGCCGAGTACCGCGGGCTGGGCCTCAGCGCTACCTTCACGTGGCGAACTGGCGGGCAACTTTACAACAGCACGCTCGTCAGCAAGGTCGAGAACGCCAACGTCCGCTACAACGTTGACCGCCGCGTGCTCGAGAGCCGCTGGAGCGAGGCGGGGCAAGTGACCCGTTTCAAGTCCATCGCCGACAACTCCTACACGCAGCCTACCTCCCGTTTCATCGAGGACTATAACTCGCTGACCTTCGCGTCCCTCCAGCTCTCGTACGATTTCCGGCATCGCGATTTCCTGAAAAACTCCTTCCTGCAGCGCCTCAAGGCCTCTTTCTACATGAACGAGTTGTTTATCCTCTCCTCCGTGAAGACGGAGCGGGGCACGGACTACCCCTTTGCCCGGTCGTTCTCCTTCTCGCTGCAAGCTAATTTTTAACTATCAAGAATTATACACCATGAAACGATATAACCCATTTCTTCCCCTTCTCTTGTTGGCGTTCACCTCCTGTGCCGACTGGCTGGAGGTGCTACCGAAATCGCGCGTTCTCGCGGACAAGCACTTCAAGACTGAACAGGGGTACGCCGACCAGCTCACGGGTGTCTATACCCGCATGAGTTCGACCGCTCTCTACGGTCGCGAGTTGACCTTCGGGTTGCGGGAGGCGCTCTCGCAGAACTACGACCTGAACGTCTCCAGCCGTTACGCGCAAGCAGCCCAGTACGACTATGAGGATGCCGACATCAAACAGATCATCACGAACGCGTGGGCCGAGAGCTATACGGCCATCGCCAACCTCAACCTCATGCTCGAGTACATGGAGACGGTCTCCCCGGCGATCTTCACCGGCAAGAACTACAACGTCTACAAGGGCGAGGCGCTTGGCCTGCGCGCGTTCCTCCACTTCGAGTTGCTGCGCATGTTCGCCCCGGCACCCGTGTCCAATCCCAACGCGCCGGCCATCCCTTACGTCACGGAATACGCGACATCCGTCACGCCCCTCTCCACCGTCACCGGGACGCTTGACCTCGTTATAGCCGACCTGACGGCCGCTTCCGGGCTGCTCGAAAGCGACGAGTTGTACACGCTTTCCGATTACTATACCGTGCAAGAGGCAAGGGTGCGGCGCTTTAACTACTACGCCGCTCGTGCCACCCTCGCTCGCGTCTATCTCTGGAAGGGAGACATGGCGAACGCCCGGGCTTGTGCCGAGGAGATCATCGAGTCCGGGCGTTTCCCGTGGGCGCATTACACCGCCATCACGGCCAGCAACGCCGTGGAGCGCGACCTCATGTACAAGAACGAGCACATCTTCCGCCTGAATATCCTCCACCTCGACGACATCGTCAATCCCTACTTCACCGCCAGCTCGGGAGCTAACAAGCTCTCCCCCTCCGAGGTCAAGATGGACAACATCTACGAGGTTACCTCCGCCGCCCTTGGTGCCGACTACCGTTACACCTACCATTACTCCTACGACGGCAGCGACCGCTACTTCTCCAAGTTCTGGCAGCCCGAGGGAGGCACATACTTGAACATGATGCCCCTCATCCGTCTCTCCGAGATGTATTACATCGCGGCCGAGGCGTGGCTGCACGCGGGTGCCCGTGACAGTGCCGTCGTCCGACTTAACACCGTCCGGGGACAACGCAACCTCGCCTCCTTCCCCCTCTCGGAAACCCTCTCGGAGGAGGAGATAGAACACGAGATATACAAGGAGTACCGCAAGGAGACGCTCGGCGAGGGCCAGCTCTTCTACTACTACAAGCGCCGCAACTACCCCGTCATCCCCGGTTCTTCCAAGCCCGGTAACAACGCCGCGTACGTCTTCCCGTTGCCCGATAACGAGATCGAGTTTGGAAACAGGAAAACCCTTTAAAACGAATAGAGCCATGAAAAGAATATACATCATCGCCGCTTGTATCGCGGCCGCCTTTCTTCCCGCCTGCGAGAACGACGAGTTCACGTGGGGCGATTACGCCTACGCCCGTCTCTTTGGCCCGGCCATCTGGACGCTCGGCACCGACTCGCTGTTATACACCTTCTCTATACGCCCTGCCGAAACCGTCGAGTTCACGGTAGCGGCGGAGGTCATCGTCATGGGTAAAGCCACCGATCGCGACCGCACCGTTCGCCTCGCCGTCGACCCCACGCGGACAACCGCCACCAAGGGCCTTCACTATGCGCTGCCCGAAACTGTCACCGTCCCCGCCGGGGAGACGCGCGCCGCGTGTCCCATCACCCTCTATCGCTCGCCAGACCTCCAGTCGGCGGCCGTTCGCCTTTGCGTCGCGATCGTCGACGGTGGCGACCTCCCTCCCGGTGTCAGCGAGTGGAACTCTCTCGCTATACGCTGGAGCGACATGATCTCCCGTCCCCTCAACTGGGATGCCCTCACCGAGTTCTTCGGCGAATACAGCGAGATCAAGTACCGCTTCATCATCTCCACCCTTGGCGTGGCCGAATTTACTTACGGCGACACGGACGGCATGTCATGGGGCGCGATGAACAACTACCGGCTCATGCTCGCCGACGCCCTCGCCCGCTATAACGCCGAACACCCATCTACCCCCCTCACGGACGAGAACAATCAATTAGTCACCTTCTAATTCATGATAACGATGAAACAATATATACTCTACATGTCCCGTGTCCTCTTCCTTTTCCTCCTCGCGAACGGGTGTAACAAAGACCTCGGGAACTACACTTACGACTATGACAAAGCCCCCAAACTCGTCATCGACACGACGGGTATTGACAAAACGGACATCTGGGCCGCATGGAACATTGGCGACACCGTCCGTATTACCCCCAACGTCACCTATCCTGGCAAGGAGAGTAATCTCGTCTACCGCTGGTTTGTCATCAACTACCCCTACCAGACCGTTACCGTCGGGAACGCCCAGGTTTGGCCCACCGCCGACACCATCAGTCACGATCGTTCCCTCGAGTATGTCGTCAACCTCGCTCCCGGTCGCCAAGTCTCCCTCTACTTCATGGCTAAGGATACCGTTACCGGTGCCTCCGCCTTTTTCAGCATGTTCAACTACAAGGCAATCCCCGATGCGGGCGCTGTCAGTGGCGTTTACTGCCTGCAAGAAAAAGAGGGTCGCCTGGATATCGATGTCATTGGCTCCTCTCGCGCCCTTATCTACTCCAACATCCACGAGGTAGACTACTACAGTTCCCTGCATCCCGACGAACCGCTTACCGGGCATCCACTCCTCTTCAACTACTGCGGAAACTATTTCTATCTCTTCACTAGCGATGTCGCTCTCCGTATCTCCCCTGCTAGCATGGTCATCATGGAGCACTGGAACGAGATGTTCTACCAGCCGCCGGCCACGTACAACCCCTCCGCCGTTACGCGGGTTAACAACTGCGACTTCCTCATCAACGACGGCAAGCTCCACGTCCACTACGTGCAATCCGCCGGCGAGCGTAAGTTCTCCGTCCCCGTCCCCGGCGACTACTCCCTCGCACCCTTCCTCTCCACGCAGACCATCGCCTCCTATAGACCCGTCGCAAATGCCATCAATGCTTACCAGGTCGTTTACGACGAGGCGGCCGGGGCCTTCCGTCCCTTCTTCAACAAGGGCATTTCCCTTGGTCGTTTCTCCGAGAGCGCCGCCGACATTCTCTTCGATGTTAACCACATGGAAGGCACCCTTGTCTACGCCAACACGGTGAACGCCGGCGAGACGATGGCTATCCTGCGCGGCACCGACGAGGCGTACAACCTGTACGTCTCCTGCTTCTACAACGTCGTCGACAACGGCAACCTCGCCCGCTACCACCGTCCCCTCTCCGGGTGCACGGGCATTGAAAACGCCACCTGCTTCGCCTCCGGCCTCGATGGTCCCGCCTTCTTCTACGGCACCGGCAACAGCGTCTACTCCTATTCCTACACCACCGGACAGACCACCTCGCACCTCCTTTGGGAGGGAGACGCTGGCGAGGAGATCACCGCTCTCAGCCTCCTCGGCACGGGAGGTTTCCCCACGTCGGGTCGTATCCTTTGGATCGCCGTTTGGAACGAGGCCGCCAAGACGGGCCGTCTCGTCGAGTTCGAGATCAACCCCGTTAGCGGCGTGGCCGAGGCTATGTTTGCTCCCATGTTCTCCGGGATAGAGGATAACCCCATCTTCCACGAGGGAATGGGCAAAGTCGTGTTCATGACACAAAGAATGTAATCCATAAAAATAGCATCCATGAAAACAATCCACAACACCATGTTATCACTCCTCGTGGGGATATGCACGCTGGGCGCTTGTGCTTCCCCCGTATCCTACACGCTGACCGGCCGACTGTCCGGACTTCCCGACAGCACGAAAGTCGCGCTCTTGCCTGCCGCCACGCACGGTGACGAGGATCCCGTGGCCGAGGCGCTCGTCCTGCAGGGCAAGTTCGAGATCAAGGGCGAACTCGCCGAACCTCGCCTCTTCTACCTCCGGGTGGGAGAAGGCCGCCGTTCCCTCCGGGAAACGATCATGCTCGAGCCGGGTAACATCACCGTCGAGGCGGATGTCACCGTGACTCCCGAACGCTGGACAGGAAGCGACGCGCGCGTCACCGGCTCGGCCTCTCATCAACTCTACAAGGAGAAGATGCACTTCCGGAAATTGTTAGACGAGGAGCACGCCGCGATGCAGCGTGACCAGCAGGAGTTCTCGCGGAAACTCGCCGCCGCCCGCGTGGCCGGCGATACCGCCCTGCTTGCCTCCCTCGAGCGCTCCCCGGAAAATGCCGCGTTACGAGAGAGAGAACGCGCGTTTTTCCGCCGTGTCGGTAACGAGATACACGCGGCCATCGAGGCCAACAGCGACTCGTACTGGGGCCCCCTCCTCGCCCTCCTCAACTACAACTACTTCACCGTCGGCGACACCGCGATCACTCGCTTGTTCGAGCGCTTCCCCGATGCCGTCAAGGAGAGCTACTACGGGCAGATCATGCGCCGCGAGGCCTTTCCCCCGCGCCTCGTCGGTAAGCCCCTCCCGGCGTTCTCGCTCCCGGACAGGGCAGGCGTGGAGCACGCCTCCGATGCCCTCAGGGCCGGCAAACGACTCCTCCTCGTCGACTTCTGGGCATCATGGTGCGGCCCGTGCCGCCGGGAAATCCCGCGCCTGAAGGAGATCCACGCGGCGTTCGCCTCCCGCGGCCTGGAGATCATCAGCATTTCCATCGATAAGGATCCCGCGGCCTGGTTGAAAGCCCTCGATGAGGAGCAAATGCCCTGGCCCCAGCTCCACGACACGGCGAATCTCTTCGCTAAACAGTTCTTTGGCACGACCATCCCCGCTCTCTTCCTCGTTGACGCGAACGGCACCGTCCTCGAGGATCTGCTCCGCGGCGAGGCCCTGCAAGCGAGGATCGCGGGATTATTAAACGGCAAGTGACGGGTTGCAGCGGCGCGAACAGCGGGGGGTAACCCGTCGGGGTTCATCATCGCGACCAGGGGGCTGTCTCAAAAGTGATCGTGCCCGAACATCTCGACGGGGGCGTGTCAAAAGCCAGGTTCCCAAGAACGAGGCATGAAAACGAGGGGTGGCCGGCCGGCCTGGAATCGACAAAGTCCCCGCCCTGGGCTCCAGCATGGATGCCGCGGGCGGGGATTTTTATTGCCCGGGCGACCGGTTTCTTGCCCCGCGACTCGCGATTCTTCGCTCCGAGCGAGAACATCCTCGCTTTTACTGACAACGTCCTCGCTTTTACTGACAACGTCCTCGCTCGGAGCGAGGATGTCCTCGCTTTTAGTGAAGATGTCCTCGCTCGGAGCGAGGAATTCCTCGCTTTTAGTGAGGATGTCCTCGCTCGGAGCGAGGATGTCCGCGCTTTTAGCGACAAAATGGCAGTCCGGGGAATAAACGGGCGATGGGCGAGCGGGAACGGCGCGAAAGGTGACCGGGGAATTGTTTCAAAAGTCCAGGTCTCCTCGGGCACCGGATGGCTCCTGCCCGGTCGCGATGACGAATCCCGGCTTTTGATGCGCCCTCGCGAAAGCATAACAACGAAGACGCGTTTGCCTTATAAATGTACCCTGCGACCGCGTATAACTCGGGAAAATCTTGTATATTTGTCGGGTAATTAAATATTTTTAGCGATGAGATACTTTAATATAGCGGGACCTTGTAATGATGCGGAGCATTACATGATTGATGCCTCCACCCGTTTACAAGGCGTGGAGCAGTTAATTGACAGGCGACAATACTTCGTGATTCACGCGGCACGACAAAGCGGGAAAACCACTTACCTCAAAGACCTGGCACAACGTGTCAACGCGGGGGGGAAATACCACGCCCTGTACTGCTCCTTGGAAAGCGTGCAGGGCATCACGAACCCGAAAGAGGGAATACCGGCGATCATTAGCTGTATCAAGAACGCTCTCCTATTCTCGCGTATTCCCGAAGGAGAGCGGTTCGCGGAGAACGCGGATTTCTCCGATTACGTGAACGTGCTAAGAACCATGTTGACGTTCTTTTGCATGAAGTCGGACAAGCCGCTGGTCATTCTCTTCGACGAGGCGGACTGCCTGAGCGACGACACGTTAATATTATTCTTGCGGCAACTGCGGGGCGGGTACAACGATCGCGATACCGTCCCGTTTCTCCACTCGGTGGCCCTGGTAGG
>JAISNC010000104.1 GCA_031276355.1 Odoribacteraceae bacterium | reverse complement strand
TCCGTTTTTTTCGAGAGGTAGCGATCTGTCGAACGGGGGGGGCTCGGGCTTGTCGAAACCCTCGTATTCTCATTCTCACGGGAATGAGGTAATGAAGTTGTTATTTTTTATATTTCATGGACCTTGCTACTGAGGTTGTTTAGTTGATTGAATTAGGTAAAAATGAGGTTATTGCCTGACTTATGACTTATCGCCACGCAGGTTGTTTTGTTGGCTGAACAAAGAGTGGGCTTATCCACAACTCGGGTCTATAGTCTTAAATTTTCCCCATTCACTGTCGGCCTCATAGATCGCCTTGGTGTGGGGGGGCACGTGGAGGGTGTCGCAGGGCGTGTCCCTGAATACCCTGTCGTCAATGGCAGGAGGCGTTGCCCACCGGACGGTGACATCCCGCAAGGAATCGCATTTCGTGAAAGCCCCCTTTCCGATGGCCGTCACGCTGCGGGGAATGGTAAGGGAGTTCAGGCGGGTACAGCCGGCAAAAGTCTGGTAGCCGATGGCCGTCACGTTACGGGGAATGGTAAGGGACTTCAGGCGGGCACAGCCGGCAAAAGCCTGGTAGCCGATGAAGGTCACGCTGTCGGGAATGACGATGGAATTCAGGCCAGTGCAGTTGAAAAACGCGCAATTTCCGATCGTTGTTACCGTTCCGGGAACGGTAATGAAGGTCAGGGCGGTGCATTTGTAAAAAGTAGAATCTCCGATACGGGTCAGGCCTTCGGACAGGGAGACGGAGGTCAGGCCGGTACAACCGGAAAAAGCCTCATCTCCGATCGTTGTCACCGTTCCGGGAATGGTGATGGAGGTGAGGCCGGTGCAGCCGGAAAAAGCCTTCTCTCCGATGCAGGTCAGGCCTTCGGGCAGGGAGACGGAGGTGAGGCCGGTGCAGTCGGAAAAAGCCCATATTTCTATACCCGTCACCCCCTTGGGAACGATCAGGGACTTCAGGCCGGTGCAGTCGGAAAACGCGCACGCTCTGATCGTTGTCACCGTTCCGGGAATGGTAAGGGAGGTCAGGGCGGCGCATTTATAAAAAGCATACTCTCCGATATGGGTCAGGCTTTCGGGCAGGGTGACGGGGGCCAGTTGGATGCAGCCGTAAAAAGCAGAATCTCCGATACGGGCCAGGCCTTTGGGCAGGGTGACGGAAGTCAGGCTTTTGCAGCCGGAAAACACATAGCTCCCGATGTCCGTTACACCCTGCTCGATAATCACCGTGTGGACATGGCCGAGGAATCTCTTGAAGCTATAATTCGACTCCAGGGGGCCTTCGCCGCGGACGGTCAGCCTGCCGTCGGAGAGTGACCAGGAAACAGTACCGGTCGTTCCGTTCACTGATTGATGGTTTTCCATATATATGTATTGTTTCTAAATGAATAATGTGGCTGGGCTGAGAAGCGGGGGTGGCTACCGTTCACGCGGCTTATGTCCGGCCTGTCCGTGACGCGGTGAATCAAACGTGCGGGAGAATCTGCGGCTAACTTTTCGTCCGAACGCGTCGGAAAAAGAAGTGCCTGACCTTGGGTATATGATTCCAATAGCGGTTTAGCCATGTCTTTTATTTTTTTGCCGCTAAGTTATTGAATTTAGTGGATATTACAAAATAATCGAGTAGGCGAGGGTGTGGGCAGATTCAAGTACCATGTGACCGCAACATTTACACCTCGGTCTCCGGATAGTTTTGGGACTTCGTTTTGTCTTGCAATCTCCTCCTGACTGAGTACGCCTGATGTTGTTCGTATTCCTCGATTCGGGACTTTGCCGCCGACTCCCTTCAGATCCCTCCTCGCGATGGACACCCTTGTCTTGAGCTAATGGTTGGTAACTACCGACCCCATAGTGGACTTGCGCCACCAAGTTATAGGTCATGCACGGCCCACAAGAATGAGACCCCGTTTGCAGAAGGAACGGGGTCTCGACCAAAACACGCGGGTCGCTTAGAGACTATAAAGGGTACTCATCAAAAGCATAGAGGATAGTCGAGAGATAACGCTCGCCCGTGTCCGGTAGTATGACGACCACGTTTTTCCCCTTGTTCTCGGGGTATGTGGCGACTATTGTAGCTGCAAAGGCTGCGGCTCCCGAAGATATCCCTACCAGCAACCCCTCGGTTTTGGCCAATTCGCGGCTGGTGCGGATGGCATCGTCGTTGGAAACAGTGATCACCCGATCGATGACCGCGGAGTCGTAGTTACGGGGGATAAAACCGGCTCCGATGCCTTGTATTTTGTGGGGGCCTGGTGCGCCGCCTGATAGCACGGGAGAGTCTGTCGGCTCGACCGCAATCACTTGCACCGACGGTTTTAACTCTTTGAGCCGTCTCCCCGCGCCGCTTACCGTGCCGCCGGTGCCCACGCCTGAGACGAAGATGTCGACTTGCCCGTCGGTGTCGTTCCAGATCTCCTCGGCTGTCGTGCGGTAGTGGATATCCGGGTTGGCCGGGTTGTCGAATTGTTGGAGGATGATCGCGCCGGGTGTTTCGTTGCGCAGGGCTTCTGCTTTCGCGATGGCTCCCTTCATGCCTTCGGCCCCGGGAGTGAGCACGAGGTTGGCACCGAGTGCTTTTAACAAGTTACGTCGCTCGAGGCTCATGGTTTCCGGCATCGTAAGGGTGAGTTTATACCCCTTGGCCGCGGAGACGAAGGCGAGTCCGACACCGGTATTTCCGCTGGTAGGCTCGATGATGGTGGCACCGGGCCGGAGTATTCCCCGCGTCTCGGCCTCCTCGATCATCGAGAGGGCGATGCGATCTTTCACGCTACCGGCCGGGTTAAAGTACTCGAGTTTGGCGATAAGTCGCGCGACGGAGGACTTTGACTTCTCGTACGATGACAATTCCAGCAAGGGGGTGTTGCCAATTAAACTTGTAAGTCGTGTGAAAATTCTTGCCATTGTTAGAAACGTTGATTGTTAAAATTTTTTAGCAAAAGTAGCTGGGGGCCTCTCTTCGTGCAATAGCATGTTTATGGTATTTTGGCGCTCTCTTAGTGTCTATTTCGCGTGATTATGATATTTTCGCGAAAAACCAAAAAATATGCGCCCTTTTATTTTAGCTGATAACCAATATATCACGTGCACGGGAGTGGCCGCGTTGCTCGATCAAATGACGTTGACGGAAGTTGTTATGACGGCCGCGTCGCCTGCCGAATTAATGGCGGGCTTGGCGCGTTATCCGGACGCGGTGGTCGTGTTGGATTACACGTTATTCGGTTTTACGGATGTCCAGATGATGCATGTGAACTTGAAGTATTGTCGTTCGTTGTGGATACTGTTCTCGGACGAGTTATCGAAACAGTTTCTGCGCCAGGTACTCTTGGCGGGCCAACGTTTTAGCGTCGTCATGAAGACCGACACGGAGGAGGAGATTCTTGCCGCTTTGGCCTCTGCCGCCCGTGACGAGGTTTATTTGTGTGACTACGCTGAACGGCTGCTTGCCGAGGGGATCCCGTCGCGGGATGCTCCCGACACGTTGACGGTGAGCGAGCGCTCTGTGTTACACGAGATCGCGCTCGGGAAGACGACGAAGGAGATCGCTTTCGAGAAGTGTCTTAGTTTTCACACGATTAACACGCACCGCAAGAATATCTTTCGCAAACTCGGCGTGAATAACGTGCACGATGCCATCAAGTATGCCCTCCGGGCGGGGATTATCGACGCGGCGGAATATTACATTTGATTAGATCCCCAGCCCGTCGGTAAAGGCGGAGGTGGCCCTTTTTTGTACGACACGCGAATGGGGAGGAACGTCATATACTTGCCAGATATTCCCGCCGATGATGGAGTCGTGGCCGATGGTGATGCGGCCCAGGATGGTGGAATTGGAGTAGATGATCACGTTGTCCTCGATGATGGGGTGTCGCGGGAGGTTCACGGGTAGCCCCTCGTTGTTCAGGGTAAAACTTTTTGCGCCCAGCGTTACGCCTTGGTAAAGGCGGACGTGATTGCCGATGATGCAGGTTTCGCCGATGACAACGCCGGTACCGTGGTCGATGCTGAAGTATTCGCCAATGCGCGCGCCGGGGTGAATATCGATGCCCGTGGTCGAGTGAGCGAGTTCCGTGATGATCCGCGGGAGGAGGGGCACGTTCATTCGCAGGAGTTCGTGTGCCACGCGGTAATAGATCATCGCTTGGATAGCCGGGTAACAGCAGATCACTTCTCCGTAACTCGTGGCGGCGGGGTCTCCGTCGTGTACCGCCTTGATGTCGGTAGCGAGTAATCGCTTGATTTCAGGCAACTGCTTGATGAAGTCGAGCGTGAGCGCGGAGGATTGTTGCTCGGATATCCCCGGCCCATCGCCGAAGAAGTAGAAACTCCGGTAAATTTGCTCGTCGAGCAACGAGTAGAGGCGACTCACGTGCACGTCCACGTGGAGTTCCGTCACGTGCCCGTTGAAGCCGGCATCGTCAAAGAAGCCAGGGAAAAGAAGCGCTTTTACAAGGTGCATCATCTCCCGGGTGGTGTTCATATTCGGTAACGAACGGGTTGGTCGCGGAATAAAAGGATATTGTTCCACGTTGCCGCGTGTCAGGGTATCTGTCGTTTCTTTTAAGGTGTCGATCAATGTGCTCATGTGCGTTGTTTAAAATGTTGGCTCTATCGTATCGCGAATCGCTTGGTGGGTACTACTCGCGTCTGGAATTATGGGATGGTATAGGGTTGTAAGCGTGACATGATGCTTGCATCTTTATGACTGATAATCAAAATATTGTATCGGAATCAAGGTATTCACTTGCAACGGGTAAAATTACTGAAATCTTTGGTGTCGCGGTTGATTTCCGCGGGGAATTTTTCAAGTAGTTGAAATATATTGACTTAATATGGCTGAAGGCTCCCGAAAGCCGACGTTCTTTCACGTTTTTTTTCTGTTTAGAATTTCTTGCAATCACCTGGAAAAGTTGTAAATTTGTCACGGAAAACAGAATAAGTTAAATTCTTAACATAATCAAGATCTATGGACAAGTTGATCTCTATCGAAGAGGCTGTCGCCAGGATACAAGACGGTATGACACTGATGGTAGGTGGGTTCTTGGGGAACGGGACACCACATCGGCTCGTGGACGCGCTGGTGGCATCGGGCGTGCGGGCGTTAACGCTGATTTGTAACGATACGGCCTTTCCCGACAAGGGAGTCGGGCGGTTGATTGCCAACCGGCAGGTGAAGAAGGTGTATACGTCGCACATCGGCACGAACCCGCTCACGATCGAGCAGATGAATGCCGGGGAGTTGGCTGTCGAGTTCTGTCCGCAGGGAACGCTCGCCGAGCGGGTACGGGCTGGCGGCAGCGGCCTGGGCGGGATTCTCACGCCGACCGGTCTTGGAACGCTGGTAGCCAAGGGAAAAGAGGTGGTGACGGTCAGCGGTCGGGAGTACCTACTCGAGACACCCCTGCGTGCCGACGTGGCACTGGTGCGGGCGAGCGTGGCCGACCGGTCTGGCAACTTGATCTACCGGGGGACGGCGGAGAATTTCAACCCGTTAATGGCCTCGGCCGCCGACGTGGTGATCGCCGAGGTGGGGGAGGTGGTGGCGACGGGCACCTTGGATCCGGCAACGGTACGTACCCCCGGGATCTTCCTCGATGCTCTTGTTGTTGGGGAGCCGTCTCGTTGCTGTTGGCGATCGACGGTACGCTCCAGGATGAGCGCGCACGACGCGCACTACGGCGGTTCGTTGGTGGATGGCGCGAAGATGTTGCAACTGTTCGGGGACGTGGCCACGGAGTTACTGATCCTGCACGACGGCGACGAGGGGCTGTTTGCCGGGTATGATACCGTGGAGTTCTTGGCACCGGTGTACGCGGGGGATTATATCGAGGCCACGGGAGAGATCACGCGCGTGGGTAACTCTTCGCGGCGGATGGTTTTCGAGGCGAGAAAGGTGATCGCCGCTCGCCCGGACATCTCGGGGTCGGCGGCGGATGCGCTGGCGGAGCCGGTGGTGGTGTGTCGTGCCAGTGGCACGTGTGTGGTGCCCAAACAGTGTCAACGTAAACAATAAATAAGTATGGAGAAATTGATTATCACGGCAGCCATCTGCGGCGCGGAGGTGTTGAAGGAACACAATCCCGCCGTGCCGTACACGGTGGCGGAGTGCGCGCGCGAGGCGAAGTCGGCTTACGATGCGGGGGCCAGTATGATTCACTTGCACGTCCGCTACGACGACGGGACGCCGACACAGGATAAAGAGCGTTTCCGGGAGGTGATTGCGGCGATCCGGGAGGTTTGCCCGGACGTGATCATCCAGCCCTCGACGGGGGGGGCCGTGGGCATGACGGACGACGAGCGGTTGCAGCCGACGGAGTTGCTCCCGGAGATGGCGACCCTTGATTGCGGTACGCTGAACTTCGGGGGTGACGAGGTGTTCACGAACACGGAGAACACGATTATCTATTTCGGGAAGCGTATGATCGAATTGGGCATCAAGCCGGAGTTGGAGTGTTTCGACAAGGGAATGATTGATATGGCGTTACGTCTACACGGGCGGGGATACATCGCCGCCCCGATGCATTTTGATTTCGTGATGGGCGTGAACGGTGGGATCGGTGGTTCGTTGCGGGATTTCGTGTTTTTACGCGAGAGTATACCCGCGGGATCCACGTACACCGTGGCCGGCATCGGCCGGCACGAGTTCCCGCTGGCGGCAGCCGCGATTGTCGACGGGGGCCACGTGCGGGTGGGGTTTGAGGATAACGTTTATTTGTCGCGAGGGGTGCTGGCCCGCTCGAACGGGGAGCTGGTGGAGAAGGTAGGGCGTTTGGCCCGGGAGTTGGGCCGGGAAGTGGCCTCTCCGGACGAGGCGCGCCGGATCTTGGGGTTGCACGTTAAATAGCAGGGGGATGAAGCACGGGAACAAATACGGAACACATCGGGTGATCGAACCCGCGGGGACATTGCCCCAGCCGGCGTTGAAGCTGGATAACACGATGACTATTTACGATAACGAGGTGTTGATTGACGTGCAGACGCTGAATATCGATTCGGCCAGTTACACGCAGATCAAGCAAGCGTGTGGCGGGGATGCGGATCGAATGCGGGAGATGATCACGCGGATCGTCGGGGAGCGCGGCAAGATGCAGAATCCCGTGACCGGGTCGGGCGGTATGCTGATCGGCACGGTGCGGGAGATCGGCCCGCGACACCCGGATCGACAGTTGAAGGTGGGAGATAAGATCGCCACGCTGGTGTCGCTCTCGCTGACACCGCTGGAGATCTCGCGGATCACGCGGTTGCACCCGGATTCGGATCAGGTGGACGTGGAGGCGCGCGCGATCCTTTTCGAGAGCGGGATATACGCCGTGTTGCCCGATGATATACCGGAGCGGTTGGCGTTGGCGTTGTTGGACGTGGCGGGAGCGCCGGCCCAGGTGGCCCGGTTGGTGAAGGAGGGGGACACGGTGTGCATCATCGGCGGCGGCGGTAAGTCGGGCGTGTTGTGTTGCTACCAGGCGATGAAAAACGCGGGGCCGCACGGGAGGGTGATTGTCGTGGAGTATTCCCGTGAAAACGCGCGCCGCGTGCAGGAGCTGGGGCTGGCGACCCACGTGATCGTGGCCGACGCGACGCGCGTGATGGAGGTGTACGAGCAAGTGACGGCGATCACCGGGGAGCGCGGGTGTGACGTGACGATTAATAACGTGAATGTTCCCGCGACGGAGATCTCTTCGATCTTGGTCACGCGGGAGGGAGGTTGCGTGTATTTCTTCTCGATGGCCACGAGTTTTAGTAGGGCCGCGCTGGGTGCCGAGGGGGTCGGGAAGGACATCTCGCTGCTCATCGGTAACGGTTATGCCGTCGGGCACGCGGAGTTGACGCTGGGCATTGTCCGGGAGTCGGCCCCCGTGCGGGAGTTATTCGAGCGGTTGTATTGTGCGCCCCGGTAGTTTTATTTAATTTGTATCAAGATGCAAGATAAACGACAATCGTATTTCCCGGGAGTGTCCGACGAAGAGTGGAACGACTGGAAGTGGCAGGTGCGGAATAGGATCGAGACCCTGGAGGTGTTGAAGCGGTATATTCACCTTACCGGGGAGGAGGAGGAGGGGATCCGTCGCTCCCTGCAGACGTTGCGGATGGCGATCACGCCCTATTACCTGACCTTGATCGACACGGACGACCCGCGTTGCCCGGTACGGAAGCAGTCGATCCCCTCGGTGCTGGAGTTGCACAAGACCCCGGCGGACCTGGAAGATCCGTTGCACGAGGATGGGGACTCGCCGGTGCCGGGGTTGACGCACCGTTACCCGGACCGGGTGCTGTTCCTGATCACGGATCAGTGCGCGATGTACTGTCGTCACTGCACCCGCCGTCGTTTTGCCGGTCATTGCGATGCGGCCTCGCCGGTGGAGCGCGTGGACAGGTGTATAGAGTATATCGCGCGCACGCCGCAGGTGCGCGACGTGCTGCTCTCCGGCGGGGATGCCCTGTTGGTGAGCGACGAGCGGCTGGAGTACATCATCCGGCAGTTGCGCGCGATCCCTCACGTGGAGATCATCCGCATCGGGAGTCGCGTGCCGGTGGTGTTGCCCCAGCGCATCACGCCGGGGCTGGTCAACATGCTGAAGAAGTATCATCCGGTGTGGCTGAATACCCATTTCAATCACCCGAATGAGATTACCGGGGAAGCCAAGCGTGCCTGCGCCTTGCTGGCGGATGCGGGGATCCCGTTGGGTAACCAGTCGGTGTTGCTGCGCGGGGTCAACGATTGCGTGCACGTGATGAAGCGGTTAGTGCACCAGTTGGTGAAGATGCGGATACGCCCTTACTATATTTACCAGTGCGACCTCTCGATGGGGATCGAACATTTCCGTACGCCCGTGGCCAAGGGGATCGAGATCATCGAGAGTTTGCGCGGGCACACTTCCGGGTATGCCGTGCCGACGTTCGTGGTGGATGCTCCCGGTGGCGGCGGGAAGACACCGGTGATGCCTACCTACCTGATCTCCCAGTCGCCCGGTCGGGTGGTGTTGCGGAACTACGAGGGGGTGATCACGACCTACACGGAGCCTGCCGCCTACGCGGGGGAGTGTCACTGCCCGGAGTGTATGAAGGCGCAGGGGGAGGGCATCGCTGCCCTGTTGAGCGGGAAGCAGTTGGCTATCGAGCCGGGAGAGTTGGCCCGCAATCGACGTAATAAACATTAAGCCCCTTCATTCGTGACGTTTATCGACGAGATCATACCCTATCGCAGCCTCTCCATCGTGGGCATGGCGAAGAACACCGGGAAGACGGAGTGCCTGAATTACCTCCTCCGTCACCTGCGTGGGACGGGGAAGCGCGTGGGCCTTACCTCTGTCGGCCTCGACGGGGAGCGACGGGATCAAGTGACGCGTACCCCCAAGCCGGAGATCACCGTGTACGCGGGGATGGTGTTCGTGACCTCGGAGAAGCACTACCGGGAGAGACGGTTAGTGGCCGAGATACTGGAGGTAGGCGACCGACAGACGGCGCTGGGACGGTTGATCACGGCCAGGGCTGTCACGGACGGGAAGGTGCTCCTCTCCGGCCCCCCCGACACCCGCTCATTGCGGGAATGGATAGACGGGGCGGTGCGTTTTGGCGTTGAGCTGACGCTCGCGGAGGGGGCATTGTCGCGCTTGAGTCCCGGCTCCCCGGCCGTCACGGAGGGGATGATTCTCACGACGGGAGCGGCCTTGTCGGGGAGTATCCCCCGGCTGGTGCGGGAGACACGCTACGTGTGCGACCTGGCGCGGCTGGAGGTGGTGGCCGAGGAGACGGGCCGGAAACTTGCCGCTATCCAGCAAGGGATCTGGGCGATGGATGCCGACGGGGAGGTGCATGACTTGCAGATCCCCTCCGCGTTTTTACTGGATCAACACCGGGAGGCGGTGTTCGCGCGCGGCTCCACGCTTTTCGTTGCCGGGGCGGTCAGTGACGCGTTGTTGCACTTTCTCCGCGTGCGCGAGGGAGTTACGTTGATTATCCGCGATTTTACCCGGATGTTCGCCGGTATGGACGCGTACCGGGCTTTCGTGCAGGGAGGGGGACGTGTCCGCGTGTTATTAAAGAGTAAACTACTGGCCGTGTGTATCAATCCGCTCTCTCCTGAGGGGTATCACCTGGATCCCGATCGGCTGCTGGGAGCCTTGCGGGAGGGCTTGCCCGTGCCGGTGTATGACGTTAAACGAATGGATCAAGATGTTACTTAAAGACGCGATAGAGGAGATTAGCGGGCTGCGACACGTGGTCGACCGGCTGGAGCTTCACTCCGGCGTGGCGAAGCGCTGGCTATACGATAGCCCCTACTTGGGCACGGGGGAGGAGATCCAGCGCGAGCTGGCGCTCATCGACGCGGTGATGCCGCTTGGCCGGTGGCCGGAGGTGACTTCCCCGATGAGCCGGGTAAAAGATATCCGGGGCACGATCCACCGCCTCGCGGCGGGAGAGGTGCCGGACGACATAGAGTTGTTCGAAATCAAGGTATTCGCGCTGCTCGCGGGGGAGATCTCCGGCGCGATGCGGGAGGCGGGAGTGGCGGTGGTGCAGGTGCCGGCGTTGGAAGCGGTGGTCGATATCCTTGACCCGGACAAGAGTCGCCTCCCGCGGTTTTACATCCACGACAGTTACTCCCCGGAGTTAGCGCGTCTGCGCGCCCGGCTCCACGATGTGACGGGGAGCGCGTCGGGGGATGAAGGGCTGGCGGGACAGCTCTTCGCGGGGTGCATGGCCGAGGAGGATCGTGTTCGGGAGCGGCTCGCGGCTCTGCTCCGGGTATATCACGAGGCACTTTCCGGGGCCATCGTTGCCATTGCCCGGTTGGATATCTTGTTGGCAAAGGCCCGCCTCTCCGGGGAGATGGGGGGATGCAGGCCGGGCGTTTCGACCGGTGTCACCCGTTATGAGGGGCTCTTTCATCCCCGCGTGCGGGAGGTGCTACGCGGGCGGGGCCGGGAGTTCCAGCCGGTAACGATCGCTTTTGGCGAGGAGGCTTGCCTGATCACCGGGGCGAACATGGGAGGGAAGAGCGTTCTCTTGAAGAGCCTCGCGTTGTCCCAGGCCCTTTTCCAGTTCGGTTTTCACGTGCCTGCTGCGCGGGCGGAGATCGCCCCGGTAGAGGCGTTGCTTCTCTCCATCGGCGACGAGCAGGACGAGGAGCGGGGGATCTCCTCTTTCGCTTCCGAGATGCTCCGGCTCGACCGGATTGTCCGGGAGGTGAAGGGCGGCAAGCAGGTACTTGTCCTGATGGATGAACCCGCCCGCGGGACGAATCCGACGGAAGGAATCGCGATCGTGAATGCGATCGTGGAATTTCTTTCGCTCCACCGGACGCGGTCGCTGATCACGACCCACTACAGCGGGATCCGCGTCCCTTGCCGGAAGTTACGGGTCAAGGGATTCCGCGATACGGGAGAGTCCCTCTCTCTCTGCGACTTGCCCGGGCGGATGGATTACTCCCTCGTCGAGGAAGAGCAGGAGCGCGTGCCGAGGGAAGCCGTGCGGGTGGCGGAGATGCTGGGCGTGGACGCGGAGATGATTGAAACGATAAAACACTATATTTCATGAACGACGATGAGTAAATTAGGATTGGATTTCGAGAAAGTGGCCCACGCGCGGCGCGTTGCCCGGAAGATCGCGGACGACGTGCAGGGCTTTGTAAACCGCTACTCGACGGTGGCGGTGGAGCGGACGCTCTGCCGCCTGTTGGGGATTGACGGGATAGACGAACACGGCGTTCCGTTGCCGAACGTGCTGGTGGACGAGATCCAGAAGCAGGGCCTCCTGCGGGAAGGCATCCTCTTCTTCTTGGGCAACGCGATGATAGAGACCGCTCTTCCCCCGTCGGAGATCGCGGGGCGGGTCGCTCGCGGGGAGTTGTCGATCACGCGCTCGCCGGTGCAGCCTGCTGACCGGATCGCCGCGGTCCTGCACCCGTACGTGGAGGCCGGCCTCGAACGCGTCCTCGCGCGACGGGAAAAGCGAGAGCGTTATTTGGCGACGATCGGGGAAGGGGCGAAACCTTACCTGTACGTGATTGTCGCCACCGGTAATATTCACGAGGACGTGATCCAGGCGCAGGCCGCTGCCCGCCAGGGGGCCGACATCATCGCCGTGATCCGTACCACGGGGCAGAGCCTCTTGGATTACGTGCCCTACGGTGCCACCACGGAGGGCTTCGGCGGTACCTTCGCCACCCAGGAGAATTTCCGCATCATGCGTGAAGCGCTCGACAGGGTGAGCGAGGAGGTGGGGCGTTACATCCGCCTGTGCAACTACTGTTCGGGGTTATGTATGCCGGAGATTGCCGCGATGGGCGCGCTGGAGGGGCTGGATGTCATGCTCAACGATGCCCTTTACGGGATACTCTTCCGGGACATCAACATGCAACGCACGTTGATCGATCAGTTTATGTCGCGCGTGATCAATGGCTTTGCCGGGGTGATCATCAACACGGGGGAGGATAACTACCTGACTACTGCCGATGCCGTGGAGCAGGCCCATACCGTGCTGGCCTCCGACTTGATCAACGAACAGCTGGCGTTGCTGGCCGGCCTACCGGAAGAGCAGATGGGATTGGGACACGCCTTCGAGATCGACCCGGGGCGGGAAAACGGTTTTCTTTTCGAGCTGGCGCAGGCGCAGATGACCCGCGAGATATTCCCGCGGGCACCGTTGAAATACATGCCCCCGACGAAGTTCATGACCGGCAATATCTTCCGCGGCCATATCCAGGATGCCCTCTTTAATTTAGTGGGCATCTGGACCGCGCAGGGGATTCAGTTGTTGGGGATGCCGACGGAGGCCATCCATACCCCTTTCATGTCCGACCGTTACCTCTCCATCGAGAACGCCAGGTATATCTTCACCAACTTGAAAAATATCGGCGACGAGGTCGAGTACAAACAAGGGGGGATCATCCAGCGGCGGGCCCGCGAGGTGTTGGACGACGCTACCGCCCTGCTCGAGAGCATCGAGCGGGAGGGGCTTTTCACGGCCCTCGAGAAAGGGATCTTTGCCGACATCAAGCGCCCCAAGAACGGCGGCAAAGGCCTCGATGGTGTCACGGAGAAAAGCCCGCGCTATTACAATCCCTTCATCCAGCGGATGCTAAAAGTTACTATTTAAAACACGATCGAGATGAGCGGAGGCTTATATTCAACGGAAAAAAACGATTTCGACAGGACGCTGGACTTGAAAAAAGTCAAGCCCTACGGCGACACGATGAACGACGGGAAGACACAACTCAGTTTCACGCTCCCGGTGCCCGCCGGCGAGGAAGCCATCGAGGCGGCCAAGCAGTTGATGCGAGAGATGGGATTCGAGAACCCGCAAGTGGTTTACAGCAAGGAGTTGACAAGCGGGTACACGTTCTTCAACTGCTACGGGAGTTGTACCCGCGCGATCGACTTCACGGCCATTCGCGTCCCCAAGGTCACCTCGACGCGGTGGGAGATGCACGAGACGGATGCCTTCATCCGCGAGCGGATCGGTCGCCCCATCGTTGTCGTCGGGGCCAGCACCGGCACGGATGCCCACACCGTGGGGATCGACGCTATCATGAACATGAAAGGGTTCGCCGGGCATTATGGCCTGGAGCGTTACGAGATGTTCGAGGCCTACAACCTGGGCAGCCAGGTGCCGAACGAGGAGTTCATCGCGCGGGCCATCGAACACCGGGCCGATGCCCTGCTGGTGTCACAGACCGTCACGCAGAAAGACGTGCACGTCAAGAACCTCACGGAGTTGGTAGAGATGTTAGAGGCCGAGGGCTTGCGCGAGAAGATCATCCTCGCCTGCGGCGGCCCGCGCATCTCCCACGAGTTGGCCAAGGAGCTGGGGTACGATGCCGGCTTCGGCATGAGCACGTACGCTGACGACGTCGCCTCGTTCGTGGCGCAAGAGTTAGATAGAAGAATCAATAAATAAATCGTTATGGAAAAAGAGCAGATAAGAGAGACCATCGCCAGGCGCGTAGCCCTGGAGTTAAACGATGGTGATGTCGTGAACCTGGGAATCGGGTTACCGACGCTGGTTCCTCGTTACGTGCGACCGGGAATACGCGTGACGCTCCACTCTGAGAACGGCCTCCTGGGCATGGGGGCCGCTCCTGCCGGGGGAGACGAGGATCCGGAGTGGACGGACGCGGGGGGCGGTTTCGTCACGGCGATGCCGGGTGCCTCCACGTTCGACAGCGCTACCTCCTTCGCTATCATCCGGGGGGGGCATGTCGACGTTACCATCCTCGGTGCCCTGCAGGTGGACGAGCGGGGTGATCTTGCCAACTGGATCATCCCCGGCAAGAAAACGCCCGGCATGGGCGGGGCGATGGATCTGCTGGTGGGGGCCAGGCGGGTGATCCTGGCCATGGAACACACCACCAAGGGAAGCCCGAAGATACTGAAAAAATGCACCCTCCCCCTCACGGCGGCCGGTCAAGTCAACCTGATCGTCACGGAGATGGGTGTCATGGAGATTACCCCCGCGGGAGTGCTGTTGCGGGAACTCCATCCCGCGTACACCGTGGAAGAGGCGCGGGCGGCCACCGGGGCCGACTTGATTATTTCAACCGAACTACAACCGATGAAGCAATGAACTTTTCACTCACTAAAACCCAAGAGCTATTTCTCCGGATGATCCGGGAATTTGCCGAGAAAGAGGTCAAGCCGTTGGCGGCGGAAGTCGACGAGCTGGAGCGTTTCCCGGCCGAGACGGTCCAGAAAATGGCCCGGCTGGGCCTCATGGGGATCCCCTTCCCCGTCGAGGACGGGGGGGCGGGGGGCGACAACCTCCTCTACTCCATCGCCGTCGAGGAGTTGTCGCGGGTGTGCGCCACCACGGGGGTCATCCTCTCTGCCCACACCTCCCTCTGCGGGGCGCCGATCCATGAATTTGGTACCCCCGCGCAACGGGCCAAATACCTGCCCCGGCTCGCCTCCGGCGAGTGGATAGGCGCTTTCGGTCTCACCGAGCCGAATGCCGGGACCGATGCCTCGGCCCAGCAAACCACGGCCGTCGATGCCGGCGATCATTACGTGCTCACCGGCTCCAAGATATTCATCACCAACGCCGGGGCCGCGAACCTCTACGTCATCTTCGCCATGACGGACAAGTCGAAGGGCACCCGCGGCATCTCCGCTTTCATCGTGGAACGGGATTTCCCCGGCTTCTCCGTCGGGAAACAAGAGAAAAAGATGGGCATCCGCGGCTCGGACACCCGCGAGTTGATCATGAATCGCTGCGTCGTGCCGAAAGAGAACCTCCTGGGGCAGCCCGGCAAGGGCTTCGGCATCGCGATGAAAACCCTGGACGGCGGCCGCGTCGGGATCGCGTCGCAAGCGCTGGGGATCGCCCAGGGAGCCTTGGACGAGACGGTGAAATACGTCAAGGAACGCAAGCAGTTCGGCAACGCCATCGGGCACTTCCAGAACACCCAGTTCCAGCTCGCCGACCTCGAGACCAAGATCCAGGCGGCCCGCCTCCTCGTGCGTTCGGCCGCGTTCAAGAAGGATCGCCGGGAGCCTTACTCGGCCGCCGCCGCGATGGCGAAGCTCTTTGCCGCCGAGACCGCGATGGAGGTCACCGTCAAGGCCGTGCAACTCCACGGCGGCTACGGGTACACCCGGGAATATCCCGTCGAGCGCATGATGCGGGACGCCAAGATCACGGAGATCTACGAGGGCACCTCCGAGGTACAGCGCATGGTGATCGCCTCGCATCTCTTGAAATAACCGTAAAACATCACCCGTATGAACATAGTAGTTTGCATCAAACAAGTGCCGGACACCACCGAGATCAAGCTCGATCCCGTCACGGGCACCCTTCTTCGCGACGGGGTTCCCAGCATCATGAATCCCGACGACAAGGGCGGCCTGGAGATCGCCCTCGGCCTCAAGGAGCGTCACGGCGGCCACGTGACGGTGCTCACCATGGGCCCCCCGCAAGCCGAGGAGATCCTCCGGGAGGCCCTGGCGATGGGCGCGGACAGGGCCATCCTCCTGAGTGACCGTAAATTCGCCGGTGCCGACACCCTCGCCACCTCCAACACCCTTGCCGGTGCCCTGCGCGCCCTCTCGTTCGAGGTCGTCATCACCGGCCGGCAGGCCATCGACGGCGACACCGCCCAGGTCGGCCCGCAAGTCGCCGAGCACCTCGACCTCCCGCAAGTCACCTACGTCGAGGCGGTCTCGCTCGACACGCCCGCCGCCCTCACCGTCTGCCGCGCCGTCGAAGAGGGGCACCAGACCGTCGAGGTGACGCTCCCCTGCCTGCTCACCGTCCTCTCCGGTGCCGTCAAGCCCCGCTACATGTCCGTCCGGGGCATCGTCGAGGCGTACGCCAAGGAGATCGAGCGTTGGAACTTCGACAACGTCACCGTCGACGAGCGGCGCGTCGGTCTCGCCGGTTCCCCCACCCGCGTCTACAAATCCTTCACCCGGGGGGTGAAAAATACCGGGACGCTCCACGAGGTGACCCCCGAGGAGGCGGTAGAGATCATCGTGACGAAACTCCAGGAAAAATTCATCATTTAAACACCAGACATGGATAAATCAGAATACAAGCACGTCTTCGTCTTCGCCGAACAGCGCGAGGGGGTTCTCCAGCCCGTCGCCATCGAGTTGTTGGGCAAGGCGCGGGAGCTGGCCGCGGCGTTACACGAGAAAGTCGTCGCCGTGCTCCTGGGCGACGGCGTGGAGGAGGCCGCCACGCGGTGCGTCGCTCACGGTGCCGACACGGTGATCCTTGCCGGGGCACCCGAGCTGGCCACCTATGCCACGGAGCCTTACGCCCAGGCCCTTTACAGCATCGCCACGGGGCACCGCCCCGCGATCTTCCTCTTCGGGGCCACCACCATCGGGCGCGACCTGGCCCCCCGCCTCTCCGCGCGCCTCGACACCGGCCTCACGGCCGACTGCACCGCCCTGGACATCTCGCCCGACGGCGACCTGTTGATGACCCGCCCCGCTTTCGGCGGCAACCTCATGGCCACCATCCTGTGCAAGGAGCACCGCCCCCAGATGTCCACCGTCCGCCCCGGGGTCATGCGCCCCGGCGACCGCGACGACGGCCGCGTGGGCACCATCGAGCGGGTGTCGATCCCGTTCGATCGCTCCCGGTTCAGGACGCGCCTGCTGCGATCGACCCGCGAGGAGAAAGAGCGGGTGGACATCACCGCGGCCCGCGTGCTCGTCTCCGGCGGCCGCGGCGCGGGCGACGCTGCCGGCTTCCGCGCGCTCGACGAGCTGGCGCGCGTCCTGGGCGCGGAGGTCTCCTCCTCCCGCGCGGTCGTGGACGCGGGGATCGTCCCGCGCGACAGGCAGGTGGGGCAGACCGGCAAAACCGTCCGCCCCGACCTCTACATCGCCGCCGGCATCTCCGGGGCGATCCAGCACCTGGCCGGCATGGACGAATCCGGGTACATCATCGCCATCAACACGGACAAGTCCGCCCCGATCTTCCAGGTGGCCGACCTGGGCATCGTCGGTGACGTTTCCGCGATCCTCCCCCTGCTGACGGCCCGCCTGCGCGCGCTACGTGAAAAAAGAAACCATGATTAAACGAACAAACACCATGAACAGAGTTTACGTCCTCGCGGCCAAGAGAACGGCCATCGGGAAATTCCTGGGGTCGCTGGCCCCCGTCCCCGCGGCCGACCTCGCGGCGCCGCTCATCCGGGCGATCATTGACGAGACGGGGATCGACCCGTCAACCCTCGACGAGGTCATCGTCGGCAACGTCCTCTCCGCCGGGCAACGCCAGGGCGTGGCGCGGCAAGCGGCCATCCGCGGCGGCGTCCCCCGCGAGGTGCCCGCGTACGGCATCAACATGATCTGCGGGAGCGGCATGAAAAGCGTCCTCTCCGCGTGTGCCGCCATCCGCTCCGGGGAGGCCGGGCTGATCCTCGCCGGGGGCACGGAGTCCATGTCCGGCGCGGGATTCATCACCCCCGCCGCGCTCCGTTCCGGCAACAAGCTGGGAGAGATCACCCTCCTCGACCACGTCGTTTGCGACGGCCTCACCGACGCGTTCTCCGGGCTGCACATGGGCCTCACCGCCGAGAACATCGCCGAGCGCCACGGCATCTCCCGCGCCGAACAAGACGCCTTCGCCCTCGCCTCCCAGCGCAAGGCCATCGCCGCCATCGACTCCGGGCGTTTCCGGCGGGAGATCGTCCCCGTCGAGGTGCCCGGCCGCCGGGAACCCCTCCTCTTCGACACCGACGAGTTCCCCAACCGCTCCACCTCCATCGAGAAGCTGGCCGCCTTGAAGCCGGCCTTCAAGAAGGGGGGCACCGTCACCGCCGGCAACGCTTCCGGCATCAACGACGGCGCTTCCTTCCTCCTCCTCGCCTCGGGGGCGGTGGCCGGCCGCCTCGGGATCGCGCCCCTCGCCGAGATCATCGCCACGGGGCAGGCCGGGGTCGACCCCGCCTTCATGGGCATGGGCCCCGTCCCCGCCATCGCGCGGGCCCTGGAGCGCGCCGCTTGCCGGCTCGGCGACGTGGAGGTGATGGAGCTGAACGAGGCCTTCGCCGCCCAGTCCCTCGGTGTCATTCGCCGGCTGGCGCGCGACCACGGCGTGACGGAAGAGTGGATCCAGGAGCGCGCCAACGTGAACGGCGGGGCCCTGGCGCTGGGCCACCCGATCGGCGCTTCCGGCAACCGTATCGTCGTCACGCTCCTTCACGAGATGGCCCGGGGCGGCAAGACGCTGGGCCTCGCCTCGCTCTGCATCGGCGGCGGCATGGGCTGTGCCCTTCTCCTCCGCCGGGCGGGGGAGGATTGAAAATAAAGCGTTACCTTCGCGGGCGAATCAAAAGAAAGAAAAGTCATGAGTTTACAATGTGGTATCGTTGGTTTGCCGAACGTGGGGAAATCGACCCTTTTTAATTGCCTGAGCGGCGCCAAGGCGCAGGCGGCGAACTTCCCGTTCTGCACGATCGAGCCGAACGTGGGCGTGATCGCCGTCCCGGACGAGCGGTTGAACGCGCTGGTGGAGCTGGTGAAGCCGCGAAGCGTGGTGCCCGCCGTCGTCGAGATCGTCGACATCGCCGGCCTCGTCAAGGGGGCCAGCAAGGGGGAGGGGCTTGGCAACAAGTTCCTCTCCAACATCCGCGAGACCGACGCCATCATCCACGTGCTGCGCTGTTTCGAGGATCCCAACGTCGTGCACGTCGACGGGGCCGTCGACCCGGTGCGCGACAAGGAGACGATCGACGTGGAACTGCAGCTCAAGGATCTCGAGACGGTGGAGAATCGCCTTGCCAGGGAGGAGAAGAAGGCCCGGGCCGGCGGCGACGCCCGCGCGAAGAAGCTGGTGGAGGTGCTGCTCCTCTACCGGGAGGCGTTGCTCCGGGGGGAGTCGGCCCGCGCCGTGAAGCTGCCGGAGGCGCGACGGGAGGTGGCCGACGAGTTGATGTTACTGACGAACAAGCCCGTCCTCTACGTCTGCAACGTCGACGAGGCCTCGGTGACGGGCGGGAACGGGCACGTGGAGGCCGTGCGCGCCGCCGTGGCGGGCGAGGGGGCCGGCGTGCTGGTGATCGGGGCCGCCGTCGAGGCCGATATCGCCGGGCTGGAGGGCCACGAGGAGAGGCAACTCTTCCTGCAAGACCTGGGGCTGGAGGAAGCGGGGGTGAGCAAGTTGATCCGCGCGGCCTACGCCCTGCTCGACCTGCGCACCTACTTCACGGCCGGCCCCAAGGAGGTGCGCGCCTGGACGTTCCGCGACGGGATCAAGGCCCCGGCCGCCGCCGGCATCATCCATTCCGACTTCGAGAAGGGCTTCATCCGCGCCGAGGTGATCAAGTACGAGGATTACGTCGCCCTGGGCTCCGAGGCCAGGTGCAAGGAGGCGGGGAAGATCTCCGTCGAGGGGAAGGAGTACGTGGTGCGGGACGGCGACGTGATGCACTTCCGCTTTAACGTTTGACGACCCCCCGCGCGTTAACGCGCCGCCGCCCGCCCGGGCGGGCGATGTCACGTTATTCGTTGATCGCTCGCTCACAACGACCTCACGCACCTGACTTGATACCCGAAATACGTCTCGCCCTTCCCTATTTCGAGCGTTACCCCGTCGTTATACGCGTGGAGATAGAGCCGCCAGGCCCGCCCCGTCTCCCCGGGGACCGGTTCGCTCGTCCACAGGTACAGTCGTTCATTCCCCCCGACGCTCGTGCCGGTGACGAACCCGCCCCCGCCCCAGGAATCCCGCAAGTCGCCCGTGGTGATGCTCGTGCCCAGGTAATGGAGATCCTCGCGCGTCGGCACGCGCCAGGGGGCGGGGCATAACCGCGCGCCGTTCTGGTCGACGTACGGCCAGTTGTAGTAGTACCGTGTGCCCGTGCTATCGCTGCAAGCGCGGCACTGCAGGCTGGTGGTGCTATTGATGAAGCTCGTTTTGTCACATTCGGGCATCAGGATGATGTCGCTCCAGAGGCGCGCGCCGAAGATCCACGCGCGCGTCGAGGCGGCGCGCGGGGGGAACTCGACCGCCGCCTCCTGGGTCACGCTGGCCGTTTTCTCCAGCGAGCCGGCCGCGAAGGTCACGGTGGTGACCCGCGCTCCGGTGGCGGTGTTTTCCGCCACGTTCAAGGAGACGGTGCCATCGCCCGTGCCGGAACCGGGCGAGAGCGCGCACCACGCGGCCCCGTCGCCCTCGACGGTGGCCGTCCACGTCGCGTTGCTCGTCACCTCAACGAGACACGTGCCGGCGGCGGCGGTGCAGGCGATCCTCGACGGCACGATCGACAGGATCGTCCCGTTGCTCTCCTCGCCGCAACCGGCAAGGGCAATAGTCGTCGCCGCGAGGGTCGTTAGAAAGAGCAGGTATGTGTTCATGTTATCTCGTGTTTGAAATCCGGTGGTGGTGTTTTGCATCACGATGCGATGTAGTGTTGATCACGGTTCATGATTAACGTTAATCACGGTTCATGATTAACGTTGATCACGAGCCATGATTAACGTTAATCACGGGCCGTGATTAACTCTCGATCATTACCCTACTTTTAGCGGCTGGTTATAGATGATCTCGCGCGGCTCCTTGAGCGGCTTGTTGCTGCTATGCGAGAAGCGCGTGACGATCTTCAGCGTGTAGGTTCCCGCCTCCAGCATGGGGACGCGGCAGATGATCCTGCTCGGGTCGTTCTGCACGAGGGCGTGGGTGACCGGGATCGCCGCGCCGCTGCCGCTCACGAAGAAGATGCCCAGGCTGGTGTCGCCCGCGGGGGCGATCTTGATCTTCTCGCCGTCGATGATGATGTCGCCGTCCTCGACGATCGTGCCGTCGGTCTTGCCGGTGGTCACGTCGGTGACCAAGCCGA
>JAISNC010000088.1 GCA_031276355.1 Odoribacteraceae bacterium | reverse complement strand
GATCCCGGCGTTGACGGCCAGAACGGGATCGCCCCGCAGGTGCGCATCAACACGACGACAGGAAGGTGGGAGATATCCATGGACAACGGCGCCACGTGGAGCGACACCGGGGTCAAGGCTACCGGGGAGAAAGGAGATCCCTGTGTTGACTGCACGGGAGGGGAATGCATCTTCGCGAGCGTGGACGCGTCGAATCCTAACCGGATAGTGTTCACGCTGGCCGACGGCTCAACGATCGAGGTGCCGCGCTACCAGGCTCTCGGCATAGACTTCGGGCAACCCGAGCCATTCACCGCGGGCGAGACGAAGATCGTTCACTACACAACGCGGGGGAACGTCACCGGCATACAGGCCGTTTCCCTTCCCGCGGGGTGGACGCTGGACGTGAACTTGAGCACCGCGACGATCGCGATCACGGCCCCCGGTGATTTTGCCCCGGACGCGCAACCCGTTCAAGCTATCCTGTTGGTCTACGGTGACCAGCAACTCGTGATCGCCTGCCCCCTTTCTTTGATACCCGTAACCGGCACGACCGTGATCGCGATCGACGGGCACGACGAGAACACGATCCGGATCGAGTATACCGATGGCACGACCGACGTGATCCCCGCGGCCGCGGCCGGCACGTTTATTGTCGCGAATAATACCAAGGTAATACGCTCCATCATCGCCGGGAACCTCTCCATCCTGGCCGGGCGAAAGGTCAACGGCCAACCCATCTCGTTAAAGATCGCCGGGGGGAGTCTCGTCTTGCGCGATCCAGACTCCGGGGGCGTTATCCCGATCGGTACCTATGACGAGTTCCAGTTGATCAACCAGAACTTGTCAGGCAACTACAAACAGGAAGCAGATATTGACCTGCTCGACGTGGAATGGGTGCCCGTGGGAAAGTTCGTGGATTATGTTTCATACTATTTCACCGGGACATTTGACGGGGATAATCACGCGCTGGCGAACCTGAGGGTAAGTGGAACAAATGACCGCGTGGGATTATTCGGATATACAGGCGGCGCTACCATACAGAACGTGCATGTCGTTTCCGGGAGCGTGTCCGGGGGGGCCATGGTTGGCGGGATATGCGGAGAAACTATTGTTACCTCCATCACGAATTGTTCCAACGCGAGCACGGTGACGGGAAGTGGAGACGAGGTTGGCGGAGTGTGCGGTCACGCTATTGACATCTCGATCCAGGCTTGCTACAACACGGGAGACGTGACGGGAAGAAACACCGTTGGCGGAGTGTGCGGTCGGGCTGTTGCTACTACTTCTTCTTTCCTCTTGATCCAGGCTTGCTACAACACGGGAGAAATCACGGGAAAGGAGAACGTTGGCGGAGTGTGCGGTGTAGCTAATGCTATTTTCCTCTCGATCCAGGCTTGCTACAACACAGGAGACGTGACGGGAAGAAACAACGTTGGCGGAGTGTGCGGTCAGGCTGCCACTACTAATACTTCTTCTCCTTTCATCTCAATCCAGGCTTGCTACAACACGGGAGACGTGACGGGAAGTGGAAACAACGTTGGCGGAGTGTGCGGTCAGGCTTATGCTAAGACTTCTTCTTCTTCCATCTTGATCCAGGCTTGCTACAACACGGGAGAAGTCATGGGAGATGGAAACAACGTTGGCGGAGTGTGCGGTCGGGCTTATGTTGGTTCTATTATTTCTTCTTCCATCTTGATCCAGGCTTGCTACAACACGGGAGAAGTCACGGGAAGTGGAAACAACGTTGGCGGAGTGTGCGGTTCTACTGAGGCTCCTGCTGCTCAAATAATCCAACTACAGGCTTGTTACTGGAAGAATGTCGCGGGTGATAACGCCGATCATGCCATAGGCTTTTCGCAAGTAGACAACTCGACATCCGACGCGGGTGCCTCCATGTTCAGCGCCTCCGCGTGGCCCACGGTGGTCACGCACACGCAATGGGGCACGGGCGACGGCAGTGGCGACGGGAAATACTGGAAATCCCTGGGCCAGTGGAACGGGGGCAACCCGGTCTACCCGAGCCTCTACTTTGAATAAACGAGAAAAGAGATCTTGAAGTGATACCGGGCAAACAGGAGGGTGTGTCAAAACAGGCACACCCTCTTACATCATTGTTTACCCGTTTTCTCCGGGTGTATTTCACATTGTCGTTTCGGGGCCGTCTCGCGCCCCGGTTTTCGTCCTCGCGCCCCGCGAGGAGTTGCAAGGCACGAGGCAAGCGGGAAGCAACCTGAACACCTGTAGATCACTGCATTAATTCGATCTACGCTCTCGCTTGGGAAACCCCATCACCGGGTGCACGACGCGGTAGCGGACGTTATCGTTTGTTTTTAAAGGCGTAGACAAACGCGACGGTGAAGTAACGCGCGGGGAGGTGTTGCCACGCAGTACTGACCTGCAGGTTGTCCACGCGCGTGGTGATATACTCCGCGCGGTTCAGGAGATCATAGGCGTTGATGGAGACGCTCCCCCTCCCCTCCTCGAAGAGGCGGTAGCCGAGGGAGAGATTCAGCAGGTGGTTGTCGAGGGTGGCGGCGGATCGGGTGCCGTGGTTGTACTCCATGACATAGATAGCCGTCAGGTAGGCCAGGTCCCAGAAATCCCAGCGGATGTCGGCGTTGACGCTCTCGCGGACCTCTCGCTGGACGTGGCCCAGGTAATTTTTAAAGTGACGGTAGCGGGTGGTGCTGGTGACACTGGAACGAAAGGTGGTAGAGAGATCAGTGTTCACCTTGACCTTTAACAGTGACTCCTGGTTTGTCGAGTGTACCCACGCGTCGTCGATCTTCTCTCGCGGGGTGGAACGCGCATAGTCGACCGTAACGTCAATGGTAGAACGGAGAGGGGAGACGCGGGTCGCGTACATGCCGATGGCCCGGAAGTCGATGAGGCGTTCCACGTTCTCGAACGAGGTGACGGTGGCACCGGCGGGAACGCGGTAATCACCATGCCCCGGGAGGGTGGCGGGAGCGGTAAAGTAACGGTAGGTGTAGACGGGCGCGTTGGCGTGGAGGGTGATGAGGAGATCGCCCCGAAACGTGTGTCCTCCTTTTAATAGACTCCCGGAAAGAGTCAACGCGTTGTGGGTGGAGGGTTTCAGGCGCGGGTTCCCGACGCGGATAGAGAGGGGATTGGTGTCGTCGACCCGATCGTTGCGCCACAAGAGGTTAGGCGTAATATTCCGCTTTGTAAAATTCACGCTCGCGCGCGCCGTCCCGGAAAAATCGTACCCGTAAGAGAGGGACAGCTCCGGGAGGCGATCGCGGTAACGGTCAGTAAAGGCTACCGGAAAAGCCTCGCGGGAGGTGATGGCAACATGGGCATAGCCGACGCTGGCGTACGCGCGGTGTTTTTTATGGGTAATCCGGTAGGAGACATGCGCGTTTATACTGAGGTGGTCGGTGGTGTAATCGCGCGAACGGGTACTGTCCCGCGTGCCCGTCAACTCGTTCGTGGCATCCGTGGCATCGCGTCTCCCGTTCCAGTTAATGTCGCCTGTCAGCGAGAGGGTTCCTCGCCTCGTGCGGTTGTACGTGAGTTGGGAAGAGAGGTCGATATGCGAGCGATTTCCCCTCAGCCCGGTCAGCGCGCGGGTCACGACTCCCCCGGCTCGCGTGGAGTCAGCGCGCGTCGCAGTATTGCCCGCGTCGTTGATGTCCAGGTTGCTCGAGAAACTCATCGAGCTACCGTCGTTCATCTTCTTGTAGAGGACGGGGACGAGATGAAAGGTAGAAGATTTATCGAAGGAGGCGCGCCGGTTCCGACTTTCCGTGACGGGCCTCCCGTCCTGCACCACGGTCGAGACGCGGTCTTCCTCGCCGGCGCGGCTATTCGACAAGAAAAAAGAGGAGAAGTGTATCCTGTATTTGTTATCATTTCCCCTCCTCTTGTAGTCCACTCTCCCGGTGTGCGCCTTATCCGTCGAGCCGGAGGAGGCGCTGTCGGCGGATATCCTGGAACGGAAAGCCGTCGAGGGGAAGAAATCCCGAAGTTCAAAATTCGAGGAGGTGGCGTGGACATTCACGTGGCGGTACTCGGAGCTGTAGTCGTTCTCTCCCACCAACGCGGCCGCGTTGACAGAGAACTCTTGCCGACGTTTCTCGCCTTCCGCTTGCCGGCCGAAGAGCTGGTCGTAGAGGGGGCGGTTGTCGGTGGAGACTTTCAGGGCGAGCTGTTGTTGCTCGTTGTAGTGACTGGCCTGCATCTCCGCCTGGTAGCGTTCGCGGCGAGCCTCGTCCGCGCCTGCTTCCCCCCGGGCGCTCCCGCTGATGGAGCGGGTGAAGCGGGAGAAGGTGGCGACGTTGATCACGCGGCGCGAGCGGGCATTTTTGCCGTAGAGGAGCTGCTCGTCCTCGTCCGGCTCCTTGTAGGAGTGGATCGCGGCCACATCGTTCGCGTCGAGGTTCGTAACGGCCACGCGGGGATCGGTGCCGAAGAGGAGGCGACCGTCGATGTAGGTTCGTTCCACGGGCTGGCCCAGGATCGTGACCTGACCGTCACTACCGACGCTCACGCCCGGCATCTGGCGGAGGATGTCGAGGAGCGCGTCGCCGCGCATCTGTCGCGCGGCGGCGGGGAAGTAGGTGATCGTGTCGCCGCGCACCTGGTACATCCGGGCGCGGGAGCGCACGATGACCTCGTCTACCTGGAGGATATCCTCCGCCAGGCGTATCTTGCCTAAGTTTACTACCGGGCGATCCGCGTCAAGCGCCACGACTGTTAGCTTGTAGCCCACGTGCGAGACCTCTACCCGGCTTAACGCCCCGGCGGCTACCTTGAAGCTAAAACGCCCCAGCGAGTCGGTGCCGTGGTTCTGGACGGCCAACCGCCCGTCACGGATCTCCTTGACGACGGAGAGCACCGCGTACGGGAGGGGGGCGCCCGTCACCGAGTCGACCACCTCCCCGCGGAATGTCGTCTCGATAAAGTATGACCGGACACCTCCCTCGACCGCGACCTGGGCCATTGCCGGCAGGGGCAGGAGCAACAGAAGAATGTATCGGATACGAGACATGAATGTTGTTTTAATGGTTACTAACCAGTAATGTACCCACAGCAAGAAAATCACCGGTCGCAGCATCGTATGCACGGATTGTAAAGTTACTTGAAAAAGATACCGTAAACGACCATGCCCCGTCAGCACTATAGTGATTACCTGACAGTCCTGAATCGCTATATATCTCGAAAAATACATCCAGACGAGGTTGCCCGTCGCAGAAGCATTGAACAGATACTTGTTGTCCCACTAACGCTATTTCCGGTGTCACAACTATGTAACAGCCATTATTGTCGCCATAATACACCTCCTGAGTACCGGAAGCATTCACCACCGGGGTTACCCCGATAAATAATAGGCTTAACAACAAGCCCCACCTTTTCACTGTTTTTTTTGTTTTCATAATCGACAATTTTAAATGAATAATCACGTTTACTATCTATCTCGCTATCTAATCTTGTTTACTCTGCTCTTTTGCCGGGATCACGATCAAGGATCTCTTCCCGGGATGCTCGCGTTCCAGTTCGCGAATTGCAGGTACATCGATATCTATATACGCCGTCACGCTATATTTGCCGGGCTTGTCAAGCACGAACGTCGCCGGAAGCGGCGCCGCCAGCCGTTTCGTGGCAAGCACCTTGCCCCGCCTGTCAAGCACCTTGTAC
>JAISNC010000079.1 GCA_031276355.1 Odoribacteraceae bacterium | reverse complement strand
TAATTTTACCGTTCGCTGGCCCGCGAATCATCGAGCCGCAATTTTCTGGTACAAAAGTAGGAAAAATGATAATACAATATACAAAATCAGTCATTTTTTTTCGCCCGCGTCGCTTTTATCGTGCATTCCTCTGGTTATTATGATAATATACGGAAGTTTTAGCACGGTGAAAGAAGGGGAGCGGCGGAGACGATGTAGGGGCGAAAAATCTTTCGCCCCCGCGCATGAACGTCATCGAGATCCGCACGGCTGATATCTAAACGCGAGATAGTCCACTTTCCTTCATCGTGTTTTCGTTGTACATTCCCGCCAGTGATACAAAAACTTCCGATACATGCACCTCTATTTCAGGGAAAATAACAAGATTATTGGTTGAAACGCGCATCATGTTCTCAATAACATGCTCAAGAAGTCATTTTTATCATGTACTTTCGCGCCAAAACATGAAACACGTATGGCAATAGTTTTCTACCGGAAAGAGGCGACAGTGTACGCCGTGCTCTATCAATCACCGGAAAATTCGTTAGACACGAGCAAGTTGGAGTGGCTGTTCGGTGACGCGACACGAGAACGCGCGCCGGCCATCAAGGGTCTTTTCGTGGGGCCGCGCCGAGAAATGATTACCCCGTGGAGCACGAACGCGGTGGAGATTACCCAGAACATGGGCATCGCCGGTATCTCCCGGATCGAAGCGTTCACGCGGGTACACGACGAGCAGGTCTCCTTCGACCCGATGTTGCAAGCCCTTTACCGGGGAGTGGATCAATCTATTTTTACCATCGACAAGCAACCTGACCCGATCCTGTATATCGAGGATATCCGCGCCTATAATCGTCGAGAAGGTTTGGCGCTGAGCGAGATGGAAATCGATTACCTCGAACGGTTAAGCCTGAAACTCGGCCGGTGCTTGACCGATTCGGAACTCTTCGGGTTCTCGCAGGTGAACTCGGAACATTGCCGCCACAAGATATTTAACGGCCGCTTTATCATCGACGGGGTGGAGAAGGCAGAGACTCTTTTCGCGTTGATCAAGAAGACGTCGTCCACCCACCCGAACCGGATTGTCTCGGCGTACAAGGATAACTGCGCCTTCATTGAAGGGCCACGGGTCGTGCAATTCGCGCCCGCGCGTCCGGGAGAACCCGCCTTTTTCGAGACGCGGGAGATCGACACGGTGATCTCGTTGAAAGCGGAGACGCATAATTTCCCGACTACCGTGGAGCCGTTTAACGGGGCGGCTACCGGGAGCGGCGGGGAGATCCGCGATCGCATGGCGGGTGGGCAAGCCGCTATCCCGCTGGCCGGAACGGCTGTCTACATGACCGCGTATCCCCGGCTGGAACCCCGGCGGGCGTGGGAAGAGGCCGTTGCCCCCCGCGCGTGGCTCTACCAGACACCGGAAGAGATATTGATCAAGGCCTCGAACGGCGCTTCTGATTTCGGGAACAAATTCGGGCAGCCGTTGATCGTCGGCTCGCTGTTTACCTTTGAACACGAGGCGCAAGACACGCGATACGGGTATGACAAGGTGATCATGCTGGCGGGTGGTGTCGGGGTTGCCAACCGCGCGCAGGCGGTCAAGCAGGTACCGAAACAGGGGGATCAGGTGGTGTTGCTCGGCGGGGATAACTACCGCATCGGCATGGGTGGAGGGGCTGTTTCCTCGGTGGACACCGGCTTATTCGCCAACGCCATCGAGTTGAATGCCGTGCAGCGCTCTAACCCGGAGATGCAACGCCGCGTCTGTAACGCGATCCGCGCGCTCGCCGAACTACACGATAACCCGATCATCTCCATTCACGACCACGGGGCCGGCGGCCACTTGAACTGCCTCTCCGAGCTGGTGGAGGAGACGGGCGGCGTGATACACGTGGATAAATTGCCGGTGGGCGACCCGACCCTCTCGTGCAAGGAGATCGTCGGCAACGAGTCGCAGGAGCGCATGGGACTGGTGATGGAACAGAAGGACGTGCCCCTGCTGCAACAAGTGGCCGACCGGGAACGGGCACCGATGTACGTGATCGGCGAGGCAACGGGTGATCATCGCTTCACGTTCGTGGACGGGAAGAGCGGCGACCGGCCGATTGACCTGGAGTTGAGCGATATGTTCGGCAACCCGCCGCGCGCGGTACTGGAAGACACGACGCGCGAGGAGAGCTTCCCCGGGGTCGTGTACAGCGAAGAGCGCATCGAGGAGTATCTCGAGTGGGTATTACAACTCGAGGGAGTCGCGTGTAAAGATTGGCTGACGAACAAGGTAGACCGTTCGGTCTCCGGCCGCGTGGCCCACCAGCAGTGTGCCGGCCCCTTGCAACTGCCATTGAACAACCTCGGGGCGGTGGCGCTTGACTTCACCGGCAAGCGAGGCATTGCCACCTCCATCGGCCACGCCCCGGTGGTGGCGCTGGCCCGCCCGGAAAACGGCTCGCGCCTGGCGATTGCCGAGGCACTGACGAACCTGGTGTGGGCACCGTTGGAAGAGGGCTTGCGGGGTGTCTCCCTCTCGGCCAACTGGATGTGGCCGGCCAAGAATCCCGGCGAAGACGCGCGCCTTTACCGGGCGGTGGAGGCGGCCAGTGACTTTGCTATCGCGCTGGGGATTAATATTCCCACGGGAAAGGATTCCCTCTCGATGACCCAAAAATACGGCGAGGAGAAAGTGTACGCGCCGGGCACGGTGATTATCTCCACGGTCGGCGAGGTGACCGACGTGCGGAAAATCGTCTCCCCCGTGTTGAAGCCGGTGGAGAGCGAGATCATTTACATCGACTTCTCGCGCGATGATCGGCGACTGGGCGGCTCCGCGTTGGCCCAGGTGCTGGGGCAAGTGGGGGATGATCTCCCCGACGTGAAGGACGCGGCCTACTTCGCGCGCGCGTTCGACGCTTTACAGCGCTTGATTACCGGGGGATATATCCTGGCCGGGCACGATATCTCTTCCGGGGGAATGATCACGGCGTTGCTCGAGATGTGCTTCGCCGACGATCGCCTGGGGCTGGAGATAGATCTCTCGTACCTGCCTGGAAAAGAGGTTGTCAAACTGCTGTTCGCCGAGAATCCCGGCGTGCTGGTGCAGGTCACGGGGTGCAAGGCGGTGGCCGCGCTCTTGGACGAGGCGGGCATCGTGTACCATTTCCTTGGGCGCATCGGCGACGCGGGTAGTATTCGCCTGAAAAAGGATGAACGCGCGTGGCGCCTGGATATCGCTTCGCTGCGCGACACGTGGTTCAAGACCTCCTACCTGCTCGACAGGCGCCAGAGCGGCGAACAGAAAGCGCTGGAACGTTACGAGCATTACAAGAAGCACGCGTTGCGCTACCGTTTTCCCGCGTCGTTCACGGGGTTACTCTCCACGTACGCCCCGGGCACCCGGCGGGGGACGAAGGCGGCCGTGATTCGCGAAAAGGGATGCCAGTGCGACCGGGAGACGGCGTGGGCGCTTCACCTCGCGGGCTTCGACGTGAAGGACGTGCACATGACCGATCTCGTCTCCGGGCGGGAGACGCTCGAGGGGATTCACCTGATCGTTTTCTCCGGCGGGTTCTCGAACTCGGACGTGTTAGGCTCCGCCAAGGGATGGGCCGGGGCGTTCAAATACAACGAACGGGCGCGCGCGACGCTGGAGCGCTACTACCGGCGCGAGGACACGTTGAGCCTCGGGATATGCAACGGTTGCCAACTGATGGTGGAGCTGGGGCTGATCTACCCGGAACACGCCGCGATGCCCCGGATGTTGCACAACGACTCGCGCAAGTTCGAGTCGGGATTCGTCACCATCGAGATCGTCGAGAATCACTCCGTGATGTTACGCTCGCTGGCGGGCACCCGCTTGGGCGTATGGGTGGCTCACGGGGAGGGAAAGTTCGATCTCCCGCTCGATCAAGGCCGCTATCACATCCCGGCCCGCTATGGCCATGACACCTACCCGGCTAACCCGAACGGGTCGCCTTTCGCCACGGCCGCTATTTGCAGCGCGGACGGCAGGCACTTGGCCATCATGCCACACCCGGAACGGGCACTGCACCCGTGGAACTGGCCGTATTATCCCGGGGATCGTCCTACCGACGAGGTGACCCCGTGGATCGAGGCTTTCGTGAACGCCCGCGTGTGGATCGAGGCGCACGATTGATCACGCGCCGACCACGGTGACGGTTTTCCCGTCGACGTGCTCTTTTTTCATGTATATTTTCTCTTCCCACGGGACGTTGGGGCGACGATCGAAGATGATTAGCCAACCTTCCGTGCAGCCGTGAATATCCATGTAACGGGTGGTCTGTTCAATGCCCTCTTCCAGGTAGCGGGCACCGCGACGGAGTTTTAGCTCGATCGGGTATTTGCGGCTCTCGTGGGTCAGGCAGAGGTCAAGGCGGCCGGTTCCCGACGCCATCTCCCGGGTGATCTGCCCGCCGCCGTTGACGACGCGCTGGAGGAAGGCCATCAGGACTAAATGGGGCGCCGCCTCCTTGTAGTCGTAACGCTCCACCCATATCTCGCTGTTCTCTCGCCAGAATTGCTGGAAGTCGGCCATCAGGCGGTTCATGTCCACGCGCCCGTTTTTCAGGTAGCGCGGCATTTGATAGGGGTATCCCGGGTCATGCAGCACCGACTGCGCGGGGCTGGATAGTTTGCGGATGATGACCTCGGCGTAGATCGGGTTTGCCGGCACCAATCGCGCGTTCACCTCTCGAATAAGCCCCAGGTCTCTCGTGTACAGGAAATCGTCCGATTCTTTATCGAAGAAAGCATCGCCCAGGATCAAGGGCTCGATGACCCGGCGCACCCGCTCCTCCTTCAAGCGTTCGAGGAGGCTGTCGATGTGCGTGGGGCGGTTAAGGATGATCGCCTGGATGGCCTCGCTTACCAGGGAGGCCGTGACCGGGAGCGTGTAGTCCGACAGGAGTATCTTATCCACGATCTCGTGGGCGATGGCGTTTACTAACCACGGTTGGCCTTGTGTCTGCTGCCATACCAGCTCGACGGCCTCCTCTTCGAAGGGTTGTCCCGTCGCGTCGGTGTGTTGCCGGTAGAGGTGGGTGATCTCCTCTTTCGTGAAGTTTTTCAATGTCAACGATTCCGTGACGATGTTGAACGGGCTGGCGCTCCCGAGCGATTCGCTGTCGGGACGAACCCGGGCCTTGTAGTCGCGGATGTTTCGCATCCCTACCAGGGCCACCGAGTGGAGAAACGGGACGGTATCGCGATCGTTGTACCCGCCCCGCAGTTGCCGCAAGAATAATATTAACGTGTCGTCGCTCAGGCAGTCCGCCTCGTCGAAGAG
>JAISNC010000125.1 GCA_031276355.1 Odoribacteraceae bacterium | reverse complement strand
TTGATTGTAGCCGCAGTAGCGGCGTTGTTGATGACAGTCGGGCGACTGCATCACAGAAAGTCGAGGCGACGGATGGTTGCCGTCGTTGACGAAACGAAATGCACAGGATGTCGGCGTTGTATAAGGAGATGCCGTCGCCGAGCGATCGAGCCAACGGACAGCGAGCGGAATGTGAAAGCGCTCGTTCGTTATCCCGACCGCTGTAGCGGCTGTGGCGATTGCGTGAAAAGTTGTAAATTTGACGCGATGCAATTGGTTGACAAAATAATGTAAGTAAATATTTTTAAGTTTAATTTTAGATATAAAAATGATGAAGAAACGGGATTTTATTATAGCTGTTGGCTTTTTAGCCTTCGTATTGGCAGTTGGCGTCGTTGTGATGCTGTTATGGAATTGGCTGTTGCCGCCGCTCATTGGCATCGCCGATATTACCTTTTGGCAGGCGTTGGGAATGTTTGCCCTGTGCCGGATACTGCTTGGCGGGTCGGGACTTCGCAGGCATTTCGGACACCATCGCGATCATTTTATTCACGAAAAGTGGCGCAACATGTCGCCCGAAGAACGCGAGCAATTTATCAAACGACGCGGGTTCGGACACGACTGGTTTGCAGGGTACGAACGCCATGAAAAAGACTGACGTGGCGCATATAAACAAGGAGAATCTCTCGAAAATGATTGTGGAATATCAACCGCGACTGCGGTCGTTTATCCAGCGTCGCGTGGATAAAAACGAAGACGCGGAAGATATTCTGCAAGACGTTTGGTATCAACTGAGCAACGCTATCAACATTACGTTGGACCCGATAGAAAATGCCGCCGCATGGCTCTATCGCGTAGCCCGAAACACGATTATCAATCACGGCAAGAAAAAACGCGAAGAGCAAATGCCCGAATACCGAAACGATGACGACGATTCCGTGATTCGCGACTTTGCCGAACTCTTCCTCGCCGACGGCGATACGCCCGAATCGGAATATCTCCGCAGCCTGTTTTGGGACGAACTCCACAAGGCGCTCGCCGAGTTGCCCGTCGAACAGCGCGAAATCTTCGAACAGACGGAGTTGGAAGGTATTCCCGTTAAGGAAATCGCGCAAAGGCTGAAAGTCCCCGTCAATACCCTGCTTTCGCGCAAACACTACGCGGTTAAACATCTGCGAATAAGATTGCAGGATTTATATACCGACTTTCTATTGACATGAAAGAGAAATATTTTACTCTTCCCTACCCCACCCTGACGGCTTCGCGGCGACAGTCCGGTGGATCCGGTTAAAGCAGGTACAGCAAAATAACCGTGAGGGGAAATTCAACATCCGATATTGCATTTAGCATAAAAAACACCATCACGAAAATCATAGCTCAGACAAAGGGGATTACAGGAAAATTTATGCCACCTTTGCCCTGTACAATAGTTCAAGATTAAACGTACATGAACGATAATGTAACCACAAGGTCTATACACATGAACTCACTCCCGACACGGTCGTCAGGCAATTGGGAAACACGTCGATGCAGGAAAATAATCACTCGTATCTTTTCCCTGTCAACAGTCCGTCGGCGAATGCCCTCACCGAATGTATTATGAAAGGCCATGAGATACAGATGAACGACAAGGCTTTCAAAAAAGAGCTGATCGCGTGGATGCGATTTAACCGCGCCGAAATCAGGAAAACGAACGACGGATTGACTTATCAAGCCATGGGATTTCCGTCGATACCGCGATTTATGGGCAAGCGCCTTGTCGGCAGTTTCCTGAACCCGGGCGAACAAAATGCAGGCGATTGGAAGAAAATCAATTTCTCGTCCCACTTGGCGCTGTTGACAACGAAAAATAATACGGTGTCCGAATGGGTAGATTTGGGAGGGTCGTTGAAACGATTTTTACTGAAGGCCACCGGATTGCAAATCGCCCGCGCCTATATAGATCCACCCTGTGAAATCGAAAGCCTGGCAAACGAACTCAAACCAAAAATCGCAATCAACAACGAGTATCCTGCCTTATTACGAATAGGCTATGCCGGCGCGATGCCCTACACGCCACGAAAGGCTGTCCGAGAAATAAAAAGAGTTTTCCGGCTACTTTTGCCCCCAAGATAATTCAAAACTAACGACAATGAACGATAACGAAACCGCAGGAAATCCCGAAGGGCAAATAACAAAATCAACATTGCCCGTTCATTCGCTGGCGCGGAATTATCTGCCAGCTGATTACGTGGATGTTTTCGCTACCGAGGTACACGACGACGAGCGTTTAACGCCGGCTGATTTGCTGATAGCGGTTTGGACTGATTTTCCGAAATGGGTACAACGGCTGTTTCAATTGAGAGACTGTATAGTAAAACCGTTCGGGTTGAAAACCAGCGCGGATGAAAAGGATTTCAGGCATCAGTTTGAAGAAATCGTTCGCAACGGCGGTCGGTTTCAGTTAATGAACGTTCTTGCAAAATCCGCCAACGAAATCATCGTGCAACTCGCCGATACGCATTTAACAGCCGAAATGTCCGTTCATACCGAAACATCGAACGCGAATCAATTGAAAATAAATTTTATCACGATCGTTCATTTTCATAACGTTTGGGGAAAAGTTTACTTTTTCTTCGTTCGCCCATTTCATAAAATGATAGTCAAAACAGCACTGAAACGAAGTATAACGAAACTGATAAAACAGTGAACACTCGAGTAATGCAGTAGAAGTGCTGGGGGAAAATGGGGCAATACCCAAAAGGAAAAAGAAATAAAAACACGTCGGGCAACGCAATACTCTCTTCGGGCAGATGCCTGCCATTGTTGAATTTTGCCATAAAATAATTTAGAAAATAAATTTGCAGTTATGATGAAAAACGGTACATTTGCAACCGCAAAAAGAGAGCCTACGATCCGTTAGCTCAGCTGGTAGAGCACAACACTTTTAATGTTGGGGCCCTGGGTTCAAGTCCCAGACGGATCACTTTTTTTACAGAAATATGGGCTGAAGTACAGGCTGAAACGAATAAAAGGGCGCAACCGGAAGAGACAAAGAAGAAAGACTATCTTCAGCCCTTGTGAAACCCCGGGAAAATTTAATCTTATCGTACCAACGAGCTAATTTGGTTAAAGCCAGTTGTTCGTTTTATTCGCATTGCATATTCACATTCCATGAAAAGCCGCCATCGCCCGCTCTGCCGCTATCACGGCGCTTGATCTCCGTTCTCCACGCCACCTTCAACGACGGCGAGGCCGAGTGGAAGGACCTCATCGACGCCGACAAGCAGTGGGTCACCCTCCTTACCGTCCTCGCCATCGGCGGCGGTTTCTCCGTCATGGGTACCGGGGCGAAAGGCCTTGACCGTCTCGCCGGCAACCGGGTCGAGAAAGCCGCCGAAAAAGCCTCCGCCACCCTCGACCGACTCTTCGGCGACGGTGCCAAAGAGATAAAACAACGCCTCGGCGAGGGCACCATCGAGGATCGAGAACGAGCACTCGCCGAACTCCTCACCGCCGAGACCGACGGCCAGCGGGCCGAGGCCCTCTCCAGCTACTACACCCGTAAAATCTCCCTCGACACCCGCCAGGGCGAACGCGAGGCCGAACTCGAGAAAGTCATCGACCAGGCCCGCCGCGAGGTCGACCGCCGCGTCAACCCCATCACCGGCCGCCTCACCGTCGTCAAAACGTCCGGCATGGACGAACCCTACCTCGTCCACCGGGGACGGATCGAGTTCAACCCCGACGGCACCGTCAACCGCGCCCGCTCCGACAAGGCCGTCTACCTGGAGGGAATAGGCGGCAGGGTCATCATCGTCCCCACCTCCCAGATCGAGCGATCCATCGAGGACTGGTCCGCCGAGGAAGCCGCCGCGCACGTCTACGACAACGCCGTCGCCCGCGAGAAAAACCGCCAGGCCAACGAATCCGCCGTCCCCCGCCGGGCCGGCGAAGTCGTCACCGCCATCACCGACAACAACGTCGTCACCCGCGGCGAGATCATCGCCGTCAACGGCGACGGCACCCTCGTCGTCCGCGACGAGGCCTCCGGCATCGAGTCCACCTTCGAGCCGCGCCAGCTCCCCGACGAGAGCAACCTCGACGGCGTGGACAACGGTAGCGTGGTAGACTATAAAGACAACGACGGCAACCTACACGTCGGGCTTATGGAAGATGCCCACTCCCGCCGCGGCCAACTACAAGTCGTCATCGACGGCCAGGTACTCCCCGCCGCCGCCGTCGTCGGCCTCCACGAGGGCCAAGAAGCCGCACCGCGGGCAACACCGCGGGCCCCGGAAACGCCCGCCGTGCCCAACGCCGACCCCGCCGCGGCCCAAACGCCCCAAACGGCCCAAACGCCCCAAACGCCCGGAACGGTAAACCCCGCAACCATTCCCGTTGACCCGGCCGTCCCCCAGGCACCCGCTAACCCGACGACAACCGCGCCCGCCGCCACGCCCGGCCCGCAAGCGCCCCCCGTCGACACCGAACGCGAGGCCTTCTACGCCAGCCTCCCCCGCGACAAAAAGGGCGAGATCGACAAAAAACAACTATCAACCGCCGACCTCCTCCGCGACATGGAATACACCCGTGGCCGCGACTTCACCGCCGGCCAGGCCGCCCGCCTCGCCGCCGTCGAGCGCGCCAACATCGCGAAACTCGAGAAACAGCGCGACAACGCCGCCGACCTCTTGAAAGTCTCCGAGACCCAGGACGAGATCGACCGGGCCGCCGCCCGCCTCGCCGCCTACGAATCCTACGCCGGAACCCCCGCCCAAGCGTCCCAGGAAACCCCCGTCGAAACGGCACCTGAAACACCCGGCGCGCCCGCCCAAGAGGCACTACAACAACCCCAGGCGACACCCGCCGCTCCCGGTGAAGGTAGAGATCGGAGCGCGGAAAGCCTCGTGAAAAACAGACCGGAGATCGAATACGATTCGAAGAGATGGAACGAGGCGAGTGGAAGCGTGGAGAATATATCCGGAAAATCCAACATCATCTCCTTCGCGGGCCGGAAAATAGTTATCATAGACATCAACGGGATGCGCGTCCCCTTCTACCTGTCAACAGGTCATGGTGGTAAGGCGAACGTGACTTCCGGGAAATGGTACCCTTTCTTCGGCATATCCAAAGACGGATGGCTGAATAAATTGGGCGAAAACGAGATAAACGAATACTACGGGAGCGATATGCTACGCGAAATATCGGAAGAACTCGACAGGCAAATTGGGGACGTTCGGGAGGATGCCACGATACCGGCAGTGGGAGCGAGCGGTAGGCATATTGACGCGATAAACCAAGACATAACCCCGACAGAAAACGGGCACGCGAACACGCGAATAGACATAATCGAGAACATAGAAAAGGTCAAAAAGCATCTTGCTGAAGCGGCTACCATAGAACACCGGGCCGAAACCCCTTCCATGACCCCCGCCGAGGCTGAAACCCTCGTCAGCGCCATGGAAGCGAACGCGGAAGAGGCCCCCGTTGTAGAACTAACGGCCGAGAACTGGATCGCCGCCTTCGGGGAAAACGGGGAAGTGCAGACCCCGCTCGGTACCGTGAAAATGGGCGAGAACCAGCTCGCCAAGCTGATACTAAAGGGACGATCCGCCGAGTTCGGCATGATCCAGCCCACCCTGGCCAACCCCGACGTGATCATGGAAGAGAAAGGTAACGGGAACGAAGGGGCCGGGAGATCCACGAGCTACCTGTTCATAAAGACATTCAACGTGAACGGCAAAAAATATCGCCACTTTGAATCCGTCACCGTGCAACAGGGAAATAAAGAAGTAGTTGTTAGCAATCATTCGATAAGAGCTAATCAACTACTTCAAAAGCTAAGGGCGGGACGTGTCGTTTACATGTCGACGGCACTCGATGCTTCCGGTCAAACACCCGCCGGGAACACGCCCCAAACAGAACCCGGTGCGCCTCTTGCTGCCGACAAAGATACAGAAAATACCCGAACCCCCAACGCCCCCGTCGAAAATTCTCCAGGTAGCGAGGCGAACGCCGCCCCCGTCGAGCCGGGAGCGCCACCCGTCGAAACACAAGCCCCGCCCGTCGCCCCCGCCACCCCGGTAGAGGGAGCCCCGGGAACCACCCAGGAACCCTCCACCACCCCCGCCGCGATAGCGGAAGCCGGGGCCGCCGTCGACACCTCCCCCACGGAAGGCCAAAAAGAAGCCGGCAACACCCGCCTCCAGGACGGCCCCGCCCCCTTCCGCCCCGTCGGTCGCCGCGCCCTGGCTCGCCTCGTCAACCTCCTCGAGAAAACGGGCCTCTCCCGCTCCGTCATCATCGACCAGGCCAAGATGCGCGCCTACCTCGACGAACACCTCGGCCAGGAAGTCGCCGGCCGCTTCATGACCGCCTGGCACGGCGCTCCCGTCGAAATCGAAAAGTTCAGTTTTGATCATATCGCGAAAGTAAAAGGCCGGAACAAGTACAGCATGGGTATCTATTTTGGCATCAATCAAGGTATCGCGGAAGGGTATACCCCCGATAATGGATTTATACACGAGGTGGAAATATCTGATGAGGCTAACGTCCCCGACTGGAATGACAACATGAGCCAACGAGACCTGGACGCGTTGATGTCCAAAATACCGGAGGATGCACGAGAGAAAATTTCCGCTCTTGAACATAAAACATATCAAAACGCGTATGTTACCCTGTCACAATATTACAGGCCATCCATGACCGAAGAAGAGCGGAATCTACCGGCAGTTGATAGATTCAAGAAACTCAACGACACCAACGCGCAGGGAAAGGAATCCGCGTCCAGGCTATTCAAAAGCGCCGGGATGGATGGCTTCCTGACGAACGGCGGTAAATTCCTTTCGATATTTAATGACGATGTCATAAAGGTTAAATCCAGGGAACAAAAGGTACAATTACGCTTCATGTCCACCCCCTCCGGCGAAGTCTACGGCTTCGTCACCCCGGAAGGCGACGTGTACCTCGACCCCGGCAAGATCAACGCCAACACCCCCGTCCACGAGTTCGGTCACCTGTGGAACACCTATATCAAGGAAACCAACCGCCCCCTCTGGGAACGCGGCAAGGCCCTCGTCATCAACTCCCCCTACATGCAAGCCGTCAACGACAACCCCGCCTACGCCCACCTCGACGAAGATCAAAAAGTAGACGAGGCCCTCGCCATGGCCATCGGAGACAAGGGGGAAGCCATCTTCAACAGCCGCGACATCGTCGGCTTCGCCCGCGTCAAGAACTGGCTCAACGACATCTGGTCGTGGATCACCGGCCGCGCCAGCAACGCCAGCAACACCAGCCTCCGCGACCTCACCCCCGCCCAGGTCGAGAACCTCACCCTCGACGACTTCATCAAGGGAGCCGCCGCCGACCTGCTCTCCGGCCAGCAAATCTCCCCCGAACCCGTCACCACCAACACCGGCCGCGCCTCCTCCGCGACCGACATGGCCGACCCCGCCGACTTCGACTTCGACGTTACCGGCATCACCGCCGCCAACGCCGCCGAGATGCAAGCCATCAAGCAAGCCGCCGTCGCCGACGGCACCTTCATGAAAGCCCCGAACGGCAACCCCACCAACCTCGACGAGCGACAGTGGCTACAAACGAGAACGGCGGCCTTCAAGGAATGGTTCGGCGACTGGGAAACCGACCCCGCGAACGCCTCAAAGGTCATCGACCCCAACGGCGAGCCAATGGTGGTATATCACGGAACGATCAATGATTTTTCCGTATTTAAAGATGGTTCCGGAGCCTTAGGCAAAGGGGCGTATTTTACAGAGGACGAAGGCTACGCGATGCAATTTACAGGTAGCGACAGCGGTTATAATTCACTCGGCACAAACGGCAAAGTCCATAGCGTATTTTTAAATATAAGGAACGGTAAAACAATTGAAAGCTATAAATGGCAGGACAAAAATAATCTTAAAAAGCAAGGATATGATGGTATTCTTTTGAACGGATTCGAGGAAATAGTCGTGTTCAACCCCTCTCAAATCAAGTCCGCCACCTCCAACAACGGCAACTTCAACGAGGATAGCGACGACATCCGCTTCCAGGCCTACTACCGCGGCAAAAGGAAACCGTTCGGCGGCAACTCCGGGTACGTTGACTACTCCATGAGCAAGCGCGCGGCCGAGGCCCGCGAGGAGGGCCGGTTCCCGAAAACAGACTTCAAGAAAGAGTACAACATCACCGAAAAATCCCTCGACCTGCTGACGCGCTTCGGGGCGATCCGCGACGACGAGTGGCACCACACCTCCATGTACGGGAACAAGACCACATTCTACGGGTGGAGAAACTACTACCCCGGCGACGGGGAGGTAGAAGCGAGTTACCTCGATGCCTACGCCGCGAATAAAAAAGAGATCGACAAGCTCGCCCGCGAGTGGGCCGACCCGGAGGCCAGTGTCGATGACAAGCTCGATGTCCTCGATCGACTCGGCGAGTTGCTCGATGTCGAGGTGCCCGACAGCGCCAAGCGGGGAGCCGTCTATCGTGCCGCCAACAAAGTTACCCTCGATGCCGGCAAGCGGCTCATCGATATCGTTAACGAGCAAGACCGCGTCTCCAGGGAATACATGGAGAAACTCCAGGCTGCCGTCAACGCCAATGAAAATCATCTTATTAACGAATTAGACGGCAACTACTTCTCCAACATCGGCACCATGAAAAAGATGATGTTCGTGGATATAAAAAACCCCCTCGTGTCGAGCGATCTCGTCGCGATGAACGGAAAGCCGTTCAACGAGAAGGCGGCAAGGCTCGTCGAGATGATCAAGGAGGTAATAGCCGGCGAAGAGTTCACCGCCCTCCGGGACCGCCACGAGCAACTCGAGAAACAGAAGGGCGAGGTCACGCGCGAGGCGCTGGAGAAAGAGCGGGCGATCCTGGAATCGCGCCCCGCTCGCTTCCAGTTCGCCGGCGAGCGAGGTGCCCCCAGCGACGCCGCCCGTGTCGTCGCCAACGCCGTCATGCCCCGGAACGCCCGCACCGTGTCCGAGGCACAAGAACTCGTGCGCCCCCTGGTCGGCAAGCCCATCACCAACGAGAGGCTGGGCATAACGGCCACCATATCGGGGCGAAGCATCGGCAAGTTGGGGAGCGAAAACGCCACGAAACAGTCCGTCAGTCCCGAATTACACGCGAAAGCGGTAGCGAATATCGACGTTCTTTTTCAAAATGCCGAATTTGACGTGACGCACCCGGACTATAAAGAAAACCGGAATGTCGAGAAGGTGCATCGCCTCGGATCCCTGATGCTCGACGAGACAACGGGCGACTACGTTCCCGTGATGATCACGGTAAAAGAGTTCAATAATGACAAGGGGAACCGGATATACACCGTCGAGGCCGTTGACATCGAGGCAAAAGAAAAATCCGCGGGGCTGTTGACAGACGCTCGAGTTAACGAGGGGCATGTCCCGATCGCGGATTTCAACGCGAAGATGCAACAATTACTCGACACCGCCAAACAAGCGGCAGAAAAAAACACCGCCGACCCGGGCGCCACCGTCGTCAGCGAGCCGGCCATAAACACCCAGCTCGAGTGGAACAGCGAGCGCGATACCATCAGCAACATGCCCGAAGGCGAGGGACTGCCCGACGCGCCGGAAGGCGACGGCATCACGTTCGTCGAGCGCCTGCTCACCGAGCAAAAAGGGATCACCTTCACGGGAGAAAAACTCACCGGCACGGCCAAGATAAAGAGCACGAACGACGTGGCGTTCCTGTTCAAGAACCTCGAGAGCGCCGCCTCCGAGAACGCCTTCGCCGTCCTGCACCACCCCGACGGCACCTACGAGGTACTCTACCTCTCCACCGGCACCTCCACCGGTGCCCACGTGGACGTAAAGCAAATCGCCGCCGCCGCCAAGGAACGGGGAGCCACCGCCATCACCCTCGTGCACAACCACCCCAGCGGCAACCTCAAGCCCTCCCGCGAAGATCTCGGCATACACCGCGCCCTGGAGCAGTCGCTCGACATCACCGTCAACCCCAGCGTCATCATCGACCTCGACAGCGGTAGATTCGGCGAGTTCACCAGCGAGGGAGGCCAAGAAGATCCCAAGAAAGACGTGAAAGGAAGAATCAAGGAGGCCCGCGTCCTGCAATTCGACCGCCTCAAGCTACACGAGGGCCGCCTCGACGAGCGCCCCGTGCGCTCCTCCCGGGATGTCGCCCTCTTCTTGAGCCGACAGAAACGCGGCTCCGTTGACAAAATACAGGCCATCATCATCGACGGCGGCGGCAACATCGCCCGCTACACCCTCCTCCCCGGTGACATGAACCCGCGCGACCTCGCCCGCGCCCTCGTGCGCGAGACCGGCAAGCACGGCAGCAGCGTCATCCTCGCCTCCAACGGCCTCCTCGACCAGCCGTCCATCGCCCTCGTCCAGCAACACCTCTCCGTGGCCGGCATCAAGCTACTCGATGCCCTCACCATAAAACAAAACGACGACATCATCGACAACTACGAGAGCGCCGCCGACGAGGGACTCCTGGGAGAACAACCCGTGAACTACAACCACGCCCGGGACGGCGAGGCCCCGGTAGACATGGAGGGGATTGAAGCTATAAATACCCGCTTCAACGATGAATTACAACAACAGATCGACGGTACCCTCCCCAAGGGGCACACCTACCGGTTGGGCAACCCCTCCCCCGTGCTGCAAAGCGCGGGCATCCCCGAACTTCCCATCGAGATGCAAGCGTCGCGCCTGCAAGATAAATCCATGCAGGAAAATCACCCGTTCGACCTGTCAGAAGTAAAGGACTTGCCGAGGGCCATACAGTCGCCCCTATCCGTGTTCCGTAGCGCCACGCGCGCCGGGAGCTACGTCATCATGACCGAGATAGAACACGCCGGGAAAAACTACGTCGTGGCGTTAGAGGCTAACAGGAGGCAAGGAAAAATAGAGGTGAACAGCATCCGGAGCGTGTATCCGAAGAACAATACCCAGGTCGCCAACTGGATCGACGAGGGGCTGATGGAATACGCCGACAAACAAAAAATGGCTGAATGGTTCTCTAAACAGCGGTCCAATTCCGCTGACGTTAGAAAGCTATTCAACCGTGCCGCGAAGATAGTGCAAGAATTTGAAAATCCAACACCCCCGGTAGAAAATTCTCCAGGAAACAACCAAGCATCCCCTGCCGGTGCCAAACCCCGCTTCCAAACCGTCCCGTCCCCTCCCGGCCCCACCACCGCGGCCTTGCGTGAAAAGCTACGCGCGCGACTAAGCACCAGGTGGAACAACATCCGCGAGGGCTTCCAGGACAGCTACATCGCCGTCAAGCGCTTCCAGGAACTACTCCAGGAGAACGGCACCCTCATCCCCGAGCACGACGACTTCTACACCCTCTCATCCTTCGTCCCCGGCAAGGTACAGGGGGCGATGGAACTCTACGACCGGGGTTATCACACCCCGCTCATGAACGCCATACGCGACCTCCAGAAAGCCGGGTACGACTTCCGCGATGTCGAGAACTACGCCATGCTCAAGCACGGCCTCGAGCGAAATGCGTACATGGCCGCCCTCGATGCCAAGAACGGCAAAACCCCCAAGAAAGACTACTCCGGCGTTACGGCCATCATGAAAGAGATCAACGACGCGCGCGACTTCGCCGGCCTCCCCGCCCTCACCGTCGAGGAATACATCCAGGAAGTCGAGGACAACGTCAAGAACCGCGTCGGCGACAAAGTCATCGACAACTTCTGGGATCGCGTCCGCCTGGCCACAGGCAACGCCACCCGCGTCTACTACCACGGCGGCATGATGAGCCGCGAGCGCTACGACGAGCTAAACGGCCGCTACAAGTACTACGTTCCCCTCCGCGGCCACGACCAGCAGACCGCCGCCGACGTGTACGACTACGGCGACGATGCCGGCGTGTGGTTCGCCAACCCCCTGCAGGCCGCCGCCGGGCGAACCTCCCGCGCCGACTCCCCGTTCTCCTACATCCACATCATGAACGCCTCCGGGTTGACGAGTGCATCAAACCCGTGTCAGGAGCATCGAAACGCATCGATGTAAAATGTCCCCCTTGGTAACTTTTCCCGACAAACTGTCAAGTTACCAAGGGGGACTCGTCCACTCTTCGGGGGGATCAAGGCTTAATCCCGTCTGGCCAAAAAGATCATCACGTAGTACAATAGCGTCGCCAGCGACGAGAGGGCCGCGATCACGTAAGTATAAGCCGCCCATTTCAACGCGTCCTTCGCATAGGGCTGCGACTCGAAGGTCGTGATGCCCGATGACTTGAGCCATACCAACGCCCGGTGGCTGGCGTTGATCTCCACGGGCAACGTGATAAAACTAAACAGCGTCGTTAGCGCGAAGAGGCAGATACCGATCAACAACAACGCTGGGAACGTCTCCACGAAGAGAATTCCCGCCAACAACACCCACGACATCCACTTCGAGGCAAACGACACGGCCGGCACCAGGGCCGAACGCAACGACAACATGCCGTACGCCTTGGCATGTTGCAGCGCGTGGCCACACTCGTGCGCTGCCACCGCCGCGGCTGCCACGTTGGCAGCATGATACACCTCCTGGCTCAAGTTGATGGTTTTATCCACCGGGTTATAATGATCCGTTAACCGGCCGGCAACGCTTCCGATCTTCACCCCCTGCACGCCGTTATCCCTCAACATCTTCTCCACCACGTCCCGTCCGGTCATACCGTTAGCCGTGGGCATCTTCGAGTATTTCGCGAAACGCCTCTTTAACTGCCAGCTAACAAGCCAACTGAGCAACGTGAATCCTATAAAAATCACCCAAATCCACGCGTTAGCTCCTAATCCAACTCCTTGTTCCATAAAATTCTCCTTTCATTTTAGTTAAACAACATGTGTAGTTATCAAAAAGCACGCCAATCATTCGGAAAAAAAGATGTCACGATTTTTTCTTTTCGATTGTTTTTTAATAAAATCTTCACTACTTTGTGACGCTCAATTTAAAAGAGCGATTTAACCTATAATATTAACCTTAAAAACAATTATCGTATACATGAAGACCTATAAACCAAATGAGATCAAAAACATCGCCCTGGTAGGCAGTCCCGGTTCGGGAAAGACCACCTTGGCGGAATCCATGCTATTTGAAGGCGGGGTGATCCCGCGCAGAGGTAACATCAGTGCCAAAAACACCGCTTCCGACTATCGGCCCGTGGAGCAGGAGTACGGGTACTCCGTCTTCCCGACCGTGCTGTACACGGAGTGGAAAGAGCACAAGCTCAATTTCATTGACACCCCGGGAGCGGACGACTTCGTGGGGGGAGTTATCTCTGCGCTGAACGTGGCCGACACCGGCATCATGGTAATCAACGCCGTCAAAGGCATCGAGGTGGGTACCGAGATCATCGGGCGCCACGCGAAAAAACTCAACAAGCCGTTACTCTTCGTGATCAATCAGCTCGACCACGAGAAGGTCAACTTCGACCAGACCGTGGAACAACTGAAGGCCTCCTACGGATCGAAAGCCGTGCAGATACAGTACCCCGTGAACCCGGGCACCGGCTTTAACCAGGTCGTGGACGTGCTCAAGATGGAGATGTACCGGTGGAAACCCGAGGGAGGCAAACCGGACGTGCTGCCCATCCCGGCCAGCGAACAAGCGAAGGCCGAGGAGTTGCATAACATCCTGATCGAGGCCGCGGCAGAAAACGATGAATCACTGATGGAACTCTTCTTCGACAAGGGGACCCTCTCCGAGGAGGAGATGCGGGCCGGGATCAAGAAAGGGCTAATCACCCGCAGCATGTTCCCCATATTCTGTGTCTCGGCCGAGAAAGACATGTGCGTACGCCGCTTCATGGAGTTTGTCATCAACGTAACGCCCAGCCCCGACGAGATGCCCGCCAGCATCACCGTCGACGGCACGCCGGTGCCCTACGACGCGGACGGCCCGACCGCCCTGTACATGTTCAACACCACCGTCGAGCCTCACCTGGGCGAGGTGATCTACTTCAAAGTCATCTCCGGCATCATCCGCGAGGGCGACGACCTCTACAACGCCACGAACAACACCAAGGAGCGCATCTCCCAGCTGTACGCCGCGGCAGGGAAGAACCGTACCAAGGTGACCGAGATGATGGCCGGCGACATCGGCGCTACCGTGAAGTTGAAGAGTAGCGGCAACGGCGACACGCTGAGCGCAAAAGATCTCGACTATAAGTTTGCCAAGATCGCCTACCCGAACGCGCGCTACCGTGCCGCCGTGAAGGCCGTTAATAGCAGCGAGGAAGAAAAACTCGCCGAGACACTGCAACGCATCCACCAGGAGGATCCCAGTTTCAACGTGGAATACTCCAAGGAGTTAAAGCAAACCATCGTCTCGGGACAGGGAGAATTTCACCTGAACACGATGAAATGGCGCATCGAGCATAACGACAAGATCGAGATCGAGTATTTCGCTCCCCGTATCCCCTACCGGGAGACTATCACGAAACAGGCCTACGCCGACTATCGCCATAAAAAGCAATCGGGAGGCGCCGGGCAGTTCGGGGAGGTACATCTCTTTATCGAACCTTACACGGAGGGGCAGCCCGACCCGGTCACCTACAAGATCAACGGCGTGGAAACCAAGATTTCCGTCAAGGACAAGGAGGAACACGACCTCTCCTGGGGCGGTAAACTCATCTTCTACAACGCCATCGTGGGTGGCGTGATCGATGCCCGCTTCATGCCGGCCATCCTCAAGGGGATCATGGAGAAGATGGAGGAGGGACCGCTCACCGGCTCCTACGCCCGCGACATCCGCGTGACGGTCTACGACGGGAAGATGCACCCGGTGGACTCCAACGAGATCTCCTTCCGCTTGGCCGGACGCAACGCCTTCAGTGCCGCCTTCAAACAGGCCGCTCCCAAAATCCTCGAGCCGGTCTACGACGTCGAGGTACTCGTCCCCGACGACGCGATGGGCGACGTGATGGGCGACCTGCAGACGCGCCGGGCGATCATCATGGGCATGGAGGCCGACTCGGGATTCCAGAAACTGATGGCCAAGGTACCCCTCAAGGAGATGCAACGCTACTCCACCGCCCTCAGTTCCATCACGGGAGGGCGCGCCACCTTCACGATGAAATTCGCCAGCTACGAAAAAGTACCGGGCGAGATACAGGAAGAACTCCTGAAAACGTACGAGGAGCAGAAAGACGCCGACGAATAATAGACTAACACGGGGCGTGCCACGCGGCACGCCTCCTCTTCTTTTCACCATGCACCTCTTTTACATTCCCCGCGTGAACGCGAACAGCCTCGTCCTCCCGGAGGAGGAGTCAAGGCATTGCGTCCGCGTGCTCCGCCTCGCGGCGGGCGACACGCTCTCCCTCGTCGACGGGCGGGGAGGATGGTACCGCTGCCGCGTCACCCGGGCCGACGCGAAACAGTGCGAAGTGACCTGTATCGAGAAAATCGAGGGCCACGGCCGGCGGGAGTTCTCCATACACGTGGCCATCGCCCCCACGAAAAACATCGAGCGCCTCGAATGGTGCCTCGAGAAGTGCACCGAGATCGGGATCGACGAGATCACGCCCCTGCTTTGCGACCGCTCCGAGCGGAAGGTGATCCACCCCGAACGCCTCGAGAAGATCCTCGTCGCCGCCATGAAACAATCCCTCAAGGCCTACCTGCCCGTGTTGCACCCGCTGACCGCCTGCCGGGAGTTCCTTCGCGACCACCGGGACACGCTCAAGTGCATCGCCCATTGCGACGCGGGCGAACGCTATTCCCTGCACCAGCGATACATCCCCGGCACGAACATCACCCTCCTCGTGGGGCCCGAGGGCGACTTCTCCCCCGACGAGATCCGCCTCGCCCTCGCCAACGGCTTCCTCCCCGTCACCCTGGGCGAAAGCCGCCTCCGCACCGAGACCGCCGGCATCGTCGCCTGTCACACCGTCCACCTCCTCAACGCCTTGGGATCTTAACGTTCTCCCGACGAGACGGTTGCCCGGCACCGCGGGGACGTTCGCCTTAAAAAAACCGGCGCGACACGGGGGCGTATTCCGGGGGAAAGGGATTTTTGTTTACATTTGTGGCAGTTAATAATCTGATAGCATAGTATTCACGATTTAACCGAGAAACTTTTATGAATCAAGAGGACGTACAATTTTGCCTCGAAGAGGCAAAAGAGAAAATGGAAGCCGCGCTGCATCACTTGGAAATAGAGCTGAGCAAGATCAGGGCAGGGCGGGCGAACCCGAAGATCTTGCAGGACGTGATAGTGGATTACTACGGCAGCATGACACCGCTGGCCCAGGTGGCCAACATCGCCACCCCCGACCCGCGCACGATCGCCGTGCAGCCCTGGGACAAGAAGATGATTCCCGTCATCGAGCGGGCCATCATGAACGCCAACCTGGGGCTAAACCCCGACAATAACGGGGAGATCATCCGCATCAACATCCCCGTGTTGACGGAAGAGCGCCGGCGCGAGCTGGTGAAACAGAGCAAGGGCGAGGCCGAGATCGCCAAGGTCAGCATCCGCAACACCCGGCGCGACGCCATCGAGCAGGTGAAGAAAATGGTGAAGAACGGCCTGCCGGAGGACATGGCCAAAGATGCCGAGGCAGAGGCCCAGAAACTCACCGACGACTTCGGCAAGCGCGTCGACGAACTCGTCGCCAAGAAGGAGAAGGACATCATGACGATCTGAGCATGGCCGAGATTTTAATCGTCATTCCCGCGCGCTATCACTCGAAAAGATTGCCCGGCAAGCCCCTGCGAGAGATCGGGGGAGTGCCGATGATCGAGCGCGTGGCCCGGATAGCGGCACACGCGTGTAGCGAGACGGCAGGGTGCGCCCACGTCGTGGCCACTGACCACGTCGACATCGAACGCTTCTGTCACGAGCGGGGGATACCTGTCGTCATGACACCCGACAGTTGTCGCAACGGCACGGAACGCTGCTGGCACGCCACCAGGACGATAGAGCGGGCGACGGGCGAGTGGCCCGGGTTGATCATCAACCTGCAGGGTGACAACCCGCTCTGCCCCCCCTGGATCGTGCAGGAGCTTATCCGCGCGTGGCGGGAGGACCCGCGCGCGGCGCTCTATACCCCGTGCGTGCGCCTCGACTGGAAGGGGTACGACGCGCTGGTGGAGGCCAAGAAAGCGACTCCCTACTCGGGAACGACCGTCCTGGTGGACAAAGCGGGCCACGCGCTCGCCTTCTCGAAGGGGATCCTTCCCGTCATCCGTCGCCCGGAGGAGGCGCGACGCGCCTCGCCTCTCTCGCCCGTGAGGCGACACGTGGGAGTGTACGCCTACACGTACCGGACGCTGGAGCGATACGCCATCCTGGAGGAGTCCCCCCACGAGCGGGAGGAGATCGAGGGACTTGAACAGACGCGATTCTTGTACAATGGCCTGCGGATAAACGTGGTGGAGGTCGACTACCGGGGACGGGAGAGCACCGGGGGAGTGGATTCCGAGGAGGACATCGCGCGCGTGGAGGAGATCCTGGCGCGCCACGGGGAGCTTGATTTGAAAGCATGACTACCGAAGAGCTGGCACGCGCGTTAGGGGGTGGCCAACGCCTCGACGAGTTGCTCCCGGGGAAGCGCCTCCGGGAGCGCGTGTTAAAAGAGTACGATGCCTTCACCGGGAAGAAAAAGCGGCTCGCGACGCCCTCCCCGGCGCCGCGCCTCCTGAACATCTCCGGCATCCCGGGCGCGGGGAAATCCACGTTGGCCCGGAGGATACGGGAAGAAGAGCCGTCGCTGCTCTACCTCTCTTTCGACGAGTTGATGGAGAGCTTGACCCCCTACCGGGAGGATCTCCTGGAGCACGGGGCGGCGGAGGCCTTCAAGCGCTGGGAAGCGCCGGCCCGCCACCTGGGGTACCGCTTCCTGGGCGAGTGCGTGGAGCGTCGCCACTCGCTCCTTTTCGAGCATAGTAACGCCACGCCGGGGCACGTCGCCCTCTATCGTCACTTGAAATCACGGGGATATCGCGTGGAGATCCGGTTTATCGACGCGGAGCCATCCGTCGCCCTCGCGCGGGCGAGGCAACGGGAGCGTTTCCTCCCCGCGGGGATCATCGCGGAGCGCCACGCGTTGCTACAAGCGCTAAACGAACGCTACAAAGCGATCGTCGACACATTTGAAACCATTCCGACATGAGCAAGACATGCATCATCGCGCGGCACGGGAACACCTTCCGGCCGGGAGAGACCCCCACGCGGGTGGGCGGCAAGACGGACCTGCCGCTGGTAGAAGAGGAGCGGGCGAGGGCGATCGGGCGCTACCTCGCGGCCAACGCCATCGGCCTCGATAAGCTATACGCGGCGCCGTTACGACGCACGACGCGGACGGCAGAACTGATCGCGGAGGAGGCGGGGCTGTCGTTGCCGGTGATCGCGGAAGCCCGCTTCACGGAGATCGATCACGGTCCCGACGAGAACAAGACGGAGGAGCAGGTCAAGCGTCGCCTCGGGGAGGAAGAGGCCCGCCGGGCCGGGCTGACGGGCCTCCCGGGGGAAGAGATCGCGGCCCGCGGGGAGCGGATCCTCGAGGCGTGGAACACGCGGGCCATCGTCCCCCCCGGCTGGCGGGTCGACACGGGCGAGATCATCCGCGCGTGGAGAGCCTTTGCCGCGGCCATCCCCGACGGCGAGCGCGTCCTGCTCTGCACCTCCAACGGCATCATCCGTTTCGCCCCTTACCTCCTGGGCGACGAGGGGCATGACGCTTTCTGCCGGGAGCACGACATCAAGGTGGCCACCGGGAGCATCTCCATTTTCCGTCACGACGGGGAGCGCTGGCGGTGCGACGCGTGGAACGTCAAGCCGTACAAGATTCCCGGTTTATAATTACCTTTGCACCGTTTCTAACTTTACACTCGTCACATGCAAGAGCAATTCGATTTCGACAAGATCGTCGACCGGCGCGGGAGCAACGCCTTGAAGCACGATGCCCTGGAAGCGCGTTACGGGGACGCGGGCTTGATCCCGCTGTGGGTGGCCGACATGGATTTCGAGACACCCCCCTTCATCGTCGAGGCGTTGCGGGAGCGCCTGGATCACCCCCTTTTCGGTTACACGATGGAGCCGCCGGGCTACTGGCCCTCGGTGATCCGGTGGTTAAAGGAGCGGCACGCGTGGGAGGTGAAGCCGGAGTGGCTCTCCTACATACCGGGCATCGTCAAAGGGATCGGCATGGTCATCAACGTCTTCACGCGGGAGGGGGAGAAGGTGATCATCCAGCCGCCGGTGTATCACCCGTTCCGGCTGGTGCCCGCCGGGAACGGGCGGGAGGTGGTGTACAACCCGTTGCGGCTGGCGGGCGACCGCCACGAGATGGACCTCGAACAGCTGGAGCGCGTGATCGACGACCGCTGCAAGCTACTTATCCTCAGTAACCCGCACAACCCCGGCGGCACGATGTGGGACCGGCAAACGCTGGCCGCGCTGGCCGATATCTGCGAGCGACACGGGATACTCGTGATCTCGGACGAGATTCACGCCGACATGGGGCTACACGGGCGCAAGCACGTCCCCTTCATGACCGCCTCGGGGAGCGCCGCGCGCGTCAGCATCACGTTCGGCGCCCCCTCGAAGAGCTTTAACATCGCGGGGATAGTGAGTTCTTTCGCCGTGGTGCCGGACGACGCGATCCGCCGCCGTTTCTACTCGTGGCTGGAGGCGAACGAGTTCAACGAGCCGACGATCTTCGCGACCATCGCGACGGAAGCCGCCTACACGCGCGGGGCAGCGTGGCTGGAACAGATGCTCGCTTACGTGGAGGGGAACGTCGACCTCGTGGATCGGTACCTGCGCGAGCGGATCCCGGCGATCCGCGTGATAAAGCCCCAGGCCTCGTTCCTCGTCTGGCTGGATTGCAGGGGGCTGGGGCTGGGGCACGACGCGCTGGTTGACCTCTTCGTGAAAAAAGCCCGCCTCGCCTTGAACGACGGGGAGATGTTCGGCCCCGGCGGCGAGGGGTTCATGCGCGTGAACGTGGGCACCGCCCGCCCCGTGTTGATCCAGGCGCTGCGGCAATTAGAAAGCGCCGTCTCTCGCTAAAAAAGCGTGCCGCGGGAAACCGCGGCACGCTTTTTTCGTGCTCGAGGCGGCGCACCTTCCCGTTACTGGTTAAAACGGCGGCCCCGGAACAGGGCTTCCTCGCCCAGCTCCTCCTCGATGCGGAGCAGCTGGTTGTACTTGGCCATCCGGTCGGAGCGGCTCAGCGAGCCGGTCTTGATCTGCCCGGAGTTCGTGGCCACGGCGATGTCGGCGATCGTGGCGTCCTCGGTCTCGCCGGAGCGGTGCGACGTCACGGTGGTATAGCCGGCGCGGTGCGCCATCTCGATCGCGTCCAGCGTCTCCGTCAGCGTCCCGATCTGGTTGACCTTGATAAGGATGGAGTTCGCGCACCCCAGCTCGATGCCCTTCTTCAAGTACTGCACGTTGGTCACGAAGAGGTCATCGCCGACGAGCTGGCAGCGGTCGCCGATCCGCCCCGTCAACAACCGCCACCCTTCCCAGTCGCCTTCCGCCATGCCGTCCTCGATGGAGTCGATCGGGTACCTGGAGATCAACCCCGCGAGGTAATCCACCTGCTGCTCGGGGGTACGCTTCGCGCCTTTCGTCCCCTCGAACCGGGTATAGTCGTATACCCCGCCGGCGTAGAACTCGGACGAGGCACAGTCGAGGCCGATCATCACGTCGCGTCCCGGCTCGTAGCCGGCCGCCTGGATGGCCTTCAAGATCGACTCGAGGGCATCCTCCGTCCCGTCGAGCGCGGGGGCGAAACCGCCCTCGTCGCCGACGGCGGTGCTCAACCCGCGATCGTGCAACACTTTCTTCAACGCGTGGAAGACCTCCGCCCCCACCCGTAACGCCTCCCGGAACGAGGGCGCCCCCACCGGGCGGATCATGAACTCCTGGAAGGCGATCGGCGCGTCGGAGTGCGATCCCCCGTTGATGATGTTCATCATGGGCACGGGCAACACCTTGGCGTTCGTCCCGCCGATGTAGCGATAGAGGGGCATCTCCAGCGCGTTCGCCGCCGCTTTCGCGCACGCGAGCGACACGCCCAGCAGGGCGTTGGCGCCGAGGTTGCTCTTGGTCGGCGTGCCGTCCAGCTCGACCAGCGCCCGGTCGATCGCGACCTGGTCGGTGACTTCCATCCCCAGCAGCGCGTCGGCGATCACCGTGTTCACGTTCTCCACCGCCAGCGTGACGCCCTTCCCGCCGTAGCGGTTTTTATCGCCGTCGCGCAACTCCAGCGCCTCGTTCTCGCCGGTAGAGGCCCCGGAGGGCACCGCCGCGCGGCCGGTCACGCCGCTCTCCACTATAACGTCCACCTCGACTGTCGGGTTCCCTCGCGAATCGAGGATCTCCCGCCCGATAACTTCTGTGATATACATCCTTGCTTTGTTTTTAAGGTTCGTGATTTATTCTAATACCGGGCGCAAGGTAGGGAAAAAAACCGGTTTTTATCCATATCTTCGCGACACTTTCACGCGAATCAACTACATCACGATGTTTGGACAAAAAGAGTTCGAGAGCCTGTTCCTCGCCCACTACCGGCCCCTCTGCCTGTTCGCCCTGGATTTCACGGGGGACATCGAGGCGGCCGAGGACATCGTCCAGCAACTGTTCACCGACCTGTGGGAACGCGCGCGCGTGGAGCCGCCCGCCGTCGCGCGCTGGAAGCCGTACCTCTACGCGGCCGTGAAAAACCGTTGCCTGAAAGCCGCGCGCGCCGCCGGCCGGCTGCCCCTCGCGCGCGTCGAGGTCGATATCCCCGACGACGACGACGACGAGGGGCGGGCGCTCCGGGCCGAGCGGGAAGCGGCCCTCTGGCGGTGGATCGACGAGCTGCCCCCGGCCCGCCGGCGGATCCTCCTGATGGCCAAGCAGGAGCGGATGAGCTACCGGGAGATCGCCGGGCGACTCCGCCTGTCGGAGAAAACCGTGGAAAACCAGGTCGGCAAGGCGTTGAAAAGCCTCAGGGAGCGGGGCCGGGAGTTTTGCCTCTTTTTTTTCGGGTGAGCGGATGAGGGGAAAGCGGCCCGCGGGGTCATATAGTTAAAACAAGCAAGCAATGGACCGGTTATTAGCCAAGTACATCTTCAACGAGGCCTCCCCGCGGGAGCGGGAGCGGGTAGAGCGCTGGCTCGCCGCGTCTCCCGCCCGGCGCGAGCGGCTGGAACGGGCGAGCGAGCGGCTGGAGGCGGCCACGCGTCGTTACCGGCCCGGGGCGTTCGACGCGCGGCGCGCCCTCGCCGGCATCGTCCCGCGGCGCGCCCGGCGCCTCGCGCCCCGCGCGCGAGCGGCGGCGGCGGCGGCGGCGGTCATCCTGCTGGCGGCGGCGGCGTGGTTCCTCTTCCCGCCCGCGCGGGGCGAGCGGGCGATCGCGATCGCGGCCCTCGCCGGGGAGAGGGTCGCGCGGGTGCTGCCGGACGGTAGCCGCGTGACCCTCGAGGGGCCGGCGTCGCTGGAGTATTCCCCCGGCCCCGGTCAAGGGAGCCGGGAGGCCCGCGTCACCGGGACGGCCTACCTCGAGGTCAAGAGCGACCCGCGGCGGCCGTTCACGGTCTTCACCGCGCTGCTGGAGGCCCGCGTGCTCGGCACCGCCTTCCAGGTGGAGGGCGACGCCACGCGGGCGGAGGTGCTGGTGCGAGAGGGGCGCGTGCGGGTCACCCCCGCGGGCGGCGGGGAGGCGGGGATCCTCGAGGCGGGCATGTCGGCCGCGCGCCGCGCCGGGCAAGAGGGGCTTTCCGTCTCCCCGGCCTTCGACGCGAACCGCCTCGCGTGGAAAACGGGCGAGTTCCGGTTCAACGACACCCCCCTGGGCGAGATCATCGGGCTGTTCAACCGGCATTTCCGCGTCTCCATCTCCCTGCCCGACTCGCTGGCCGGCACCCGCGTCACCGCCTCGTTCCACCACCCGGCCCTCGAGGAGGCCCTCGACATCATCAACCAAACGCTCGACACCGCGATCACCGCGGAGTAGGGGCGAGGCCCGCCCCCTGCCTCGCGGCGCGGCCGGTACCCGGGACGCGAAAACAAGCCCGCGCGTTCTTTTTTATATTTTTAACCCGTCACGGGAGCGGTGAAAGAATCAATCCAGGGTTAAAAAAAACCTGGTATTCAAAAATTTTCATTACCTTCGTACCGATAATTCCAGTACAAACAATTTTAAAAATGACGTAAAATGGAAAACAGGCACATCCTTCCTATCCCGCCCAACGTGCTGTCGCAGGCGCAAACGAAAATTGATGAAGCCAACGCCCTGCTCGCTCCCTATCTCTTGCCGCTAACCCCGGAGGAACGGCACGACCTGGCGAAAATGGGCAACAAGACGCTGAGTTTCGTCGAAAAGGCCCAGGATTACGCGCACAAGTACCCGCAACTTTGCCCGTCGTATCTCAATCTCACCGCTTTTGACACGGACATGAGCGACGCCACCGGGTTGCGGACGGTGCACATCTCCGCCAAACAGTTGTCGGAGACTATCGACGACACGGTGATAGTGGCCGGTAGCGAAGCCTACCAGGCCGCGCTCACGTTCTACAACGCCATCAAGGCCGCGGCCGCCCAGGACATCCCCGGTGCCAAGGCGGTGTACGCCGACTTGAAAGCCCGTTTCCCCGGGGTGAAGCGTAAAAACGAGGATTAGACGGCCGCCGGCGAAACCGTTTCGCCCCGGCCCGCCAGGTTCCCCGCTCCCGAAGTCATGTTTGACCGCGCGAGCGGGGATTTTCTTTCCTTCTACCCGGGATTCCGCGCCCGGAGCGCGGTCGTCCGCGCTCGGAGCGCGGATTTCCGCGCTTTTACTGACAGCGGCCGCGCTTTTACTGACAGCGGCCGCGCTTTTACTGACAACGGCCGCGCTTTTACTGACAGCGGCCGC
>JAISNC010000097.1 GCA_031276355.1 Odoribacteraceae bacterium | reverse complement strand
TCTTTTTCATACGACAATACCGTAACATAGCCGAATTTTGTAAGATATAACGTTTGACAGTTTTTCAGTGAATCGTCTTTGTTCACAACAGAAAAATAGCTGTTAATATAGTAAATAGTGTCCTTAACTACAGGCTCAATATTTTCAAAGGAAACATGTAAAGTGTCGTTATGTATTACGCCTGCTTTGTTCATGTTTGTAATATCATTGACGATTGCAGTAAAATGAAACTGATTAAGCATATTGACTGTTGGAATAAAACCGATTAACGAATAATTTCCACTAAAATAATCGGTTTGAGCAACCGGATAAATACCGATATCTATGCTAAATGGCGATGATTTCAGTTTTTCTTTCAGAATACTGCGCGGTATAGTGTCCCATCCATCAGGAATACGAATAGTATATTTACACGAAGTGTTGTAAACGGGTATTATTTTTGCTGTCCCCGAAATGTTAATTACACATAGTATGATGATAATTAACACTATAATTTGTTTCATCCTATTCTGTTTTCCCGTTTTCATAATTCCGTTTTCCGTTTTTTTTTCGTTCCTATAAAATCACATTTAATTTTAAGTTTCCTCATAGCATATATCCTCATTTTAAATATTATATCATAGTAACACCTTCTGTTTTTCTCAATCATCAGATAATCTCTAATCATAGATACTTCCTGTTCGGTAGCTGTTCCTGCAATATATTTTTTTATAAGTGCGTTATCCATAATTTTAGATTTCGATTTATAGGTACAGTAAATAAGAGAAAAATGTTACTATTACACGTAAAGTGTCCCATCAAATTGCTTATCTCTGCGTGTTTGATACTAAGGGATGGCATCCAGTAGATTGGGCTAAAATATCAGATAACGAGGTTGTATTTAACGTGAGTTCGACCAAAGCAATCTTTATTAAATCAGTTGTATTCACGATTTCAAGATTCAGTGAAGGCTTTCTTGGTAGGAAATCATAAGCGATAAGAATGGATGCATCTGCAAGGAGGTCACGGTATCCAGCGATTCGTGCTGTCCGGCTTGGGAGAGAAGCGCCTGAAATGCCAGACCTGGTCTTTAATATACTTTTTACCGTAAGCGATGTTTAACGCTATACGAAAGGTCGTGTCGTTAAATACACGCCCGAACGATATAGTAACGGGTAATCCTCCTCCCACGGACGTGTCCCATTCGTCATAGCGAATCGTATCACCCGAAACTAAGAATACCCCCACCCGGGCTTCCACCTGTCCTTGGATTTCCGCAAAGCGTCGAACTCTTCCACAAGGTTCATATCGATGCTATCCAGGTTCTGGGTAGGCTGGTAAAACTCTACCAGAAGAATCCCATTCCTGTAGAAAAATCGAATCCTCGTCCCGTAAGCATCCGGCCCTTGGGAAAAACAGTAATAATACCACTCTACCCTTAACTCATCACCGGTGTAAGGCGTCCTCGGGAAGGATCGTTTCTCGTCCGGGAAGCAGCGAGCGCATCCGCGCGTGTAACACGCGATCGCGACCGCAAGAACGACATCATCCAAAAGTCGTTTTTCTTGCAAAAAGCGCGTATAATCATTTAGTGATAACCGAAGAGTTTACCTCTCGTCGCGTTGCAAAATCACGTTATGACTTCATCGCGACCATTTCACGGGTAAAAAAAAGATGGTCGCGACGCGGCCATCTTTTCCCGGTACGGCGGTACACCGCCCCCTCCTACTCCCTCACCCGTTCCACGTAAGCCTTCTCCGCCGTGTTGACGCGAACGCGGTCGCCGATCTCGACAAAGAGCGGCACCATGATCTTGGCGCCCGTCTCCAGCTCGGCCGACTTCAAGGCCGTCGACGAGGCCGTGTCGCCCTTCAGGCCCGGCTCGGTGTAGGTGACGGCGAGCACCACCGTCGGCATCAACTCCACGTAGAGCGGTGTCTCCGTGTCCGCGTGCACCACCATTTCCAGGGCGTCCCCCTCCTTGAGGAACTCCGGGGCGTTGATCAACTCCCGCGCGATATTCACCTGCTCGTACGTCTCCGCGTGCATCACCACGTAATCCTCCCCCTCCATGTAGAGAAACTGGTAGGGGCGGCGTTCGATGCGCGCCACGTCGATCTTCACGCCGGACGTGAACGTGTTCTCGATCACGCGCCCGTTCTTGACGTGTCTCAACTTCGTCCTCACGAAAGCCGGGCCTTTCCCCGGTTTCACGTGTTGAAATTGCACGATCGTGTACAAATCATCCTTGAAGAGGATGCATAATCCATTCCTGAAATCAGCCGTTGTTGCCATGTATCGTTGTTTTAAGTTGTGTTATCAAGGCGACAAAGATAGTCAAAAATCGCGGATCGTCAACTGCAACTCCGCCACGGGGGGCTTCAAGATCGAGAGATGCAGGTAATCAAACGCCGCCAACGCGATCATCGCGGCGTTGTCCGTCGACCAGCGCAAGGGAGGAAGGCACAACTCCACGCCCGTCTCCCGGCACAAGCCCGCGGCCGCCTCGCGTAACTGGGGGCTGGCGGCCACGCCCCCCACGATGACGAACGACGCGGAGGGGTATCTCTCGAGCGCCTGTCGCGACTTCTTGATCAAAACGTCCATCACCGCCGCCACGAACGACGCCGCCACGTCCTCGCGCGACGGGTTCGCCGTCGACTCCATGTAACGGGCCACCGCCGACTTCAAGCCCGAGAACGAGAAGTCGTGCCCCTTGTCGATCATCGGGCGCGGGAAAGCGATCGAGGGCGTGCCCGCGCGCGCCAGCCTGTCCACGACCGGCCCGCCGGGATAACCCGCGCCGAGCATCCTCCCCACCTTATCGTAAGACTCGCCGACGGAGTCGTCGCGCGTGCTCCCCAGCAACTCGATCTCGGCGGCCCCCCGCGTGTAAGCCAGCAAGGTGTGGCCCCCGGAAACGAGCAAGATCGTGGCCGGGTAACGCACGCGACGCTCCTCGAGGTCGGCACTGCGCAGGTGGCCGCGCAAGTGATTGACGCCGATCACCGGCTTGCCCCACCCCGCGCCAAGCGCCGCCGCCGTGTTTAACCCCACCAGCAACGAGCCGATCAGCCCCGGGCCGCGCGTCACGGCAATCGCCCGCAACTCCGCGGGGGTGATCCCCGCGCGCTTCAACGCCTCGTGCACCGTCGGCAAGATCGAGGTGACGTGCGCCCGCGCGGCGAACTCCGGGTATATGCCCCCGAAGGCGTTGTGTATATCCAGCTGGGAGGAGACCACCGACGAGCGTATCGTGCCGCTCGCGTCGACGATCGCCGCGGCCGTGTCGTCGCACGAGGTCTCTATCCCGAGTATCCATTCATTCATGTCCTGTTATTTTATAGATTTCTTCCGGTGCCACCAGCCCGCGACGCTCGATCACGGGCGGCTCCCGGCGACAATTGACGATGGTCGAGGGCACCTCTCGTCCCCTTCCCCGCTCGATGACCAGGTCGGGGGCGCCCGCCAACTCCGGCAATATATCCCGCGCGCGCTCCCGCGTTCCACGGCCATGCCGGTTCGCGCTCGTCACCAGCAACGGCCCCGCCTCCCGCAACACCGCCAGCAGGAACGCGTCATCCGGCACCCGGACGGCCACCTCCTCGCGACCGGCCAGCCACGCGACCCGCTCTCCCGCGCCAAAACCCAGCACCAGCGTCAGCGGCCCCGGCATGAAACGCGACCGCGACAAGCGCCGCGCCGCCTCGTTCATCTCCACCCCCAGCCCCTCGAGCCACGCCGCCCCGGCCACCATCACGGGCAGGTACACCTCCCGCGGGCGCGCCTTCAACGCGAAAAGCCGGTCAAGCGCCGCGTCATCGTCGGGACGCGCCGCCAGCCCGTACACCGTGTCCGTCGGCAACAGCACCACGCCCCCCGCGCGGAGCACCTCGACCGTTTTCCCCACCGTTATCATAACGCTTGCTCCGTTACAGGTGCCGCGTACCCCGGGAATCGCGCGGCACGCGTCGCGAAAAACGCTTCCCGCTCGACCAAGAAACGGGCATCCCCGTACGCGCGCCCGCTATCGACGAGCGACACGCCGGCCCCCTCGCCCCAGCGCAGGATCTCCTCCCGGTGACTACCCATGACGACCAGCGCGCCCGCCCCGGACGCCAGCCGCGGCACGATCTCCGCGACCGCCCCGTACTCCAGCGCGCGCGACCGCTCCCCGTCGGCAAGCCCCACGTAGGCCGTGCCCCGGATCGACTTCACGGTATGGATGACCGGCAAGCGGTGGCTCGCCCACGCGTCAAGGCCGGCCAGCTCCATCGAGGAGACGGGGCACACCGTCACGTCCAACGCGTAGGCCAAGGCGTTAGCGAAAGCGACGCCCGTCCGCACGCGGCTCGTGCCGCCAGGCCCGACGTCGACCACCACGCTGCCGATCGCGCGCGGCTCCCGCCCGACACGCGCCAGCCCCCCCGCGAGCATCTCCACCAGCTCCGCCCCGGCGGGGAAGGCGACGGTCGTCGAATCGAACAGCACCCGCCCCTCCTCCCCGATGACCAGCGCGCGCTGCCCGGACGAGGTAGAAATAGCGACCGTCAACATAACAGGAAAGATGACACGTTAGGCTTGAACCCCGCCATCAACTCCTCGCCCCGCGCGTCCAGCGCCTCGACGGTCAGCACCCGCCCCGCCCCCTCCCGCTCGAACGAGAGCAACAGGGCGGCCTCCACGCGACCGGGGAATTTCAATCCCCACTCGACGAGCGCGATCACCCCCGGGAGGTAGTCCGCCAGCCCGAGATCATCGTACTCGCCCGGCGTCTCGATCCGGTAGAGATCGACGTGCAGGATCTCGCCCGTGGCCGTCCGGTAGAAGTTGGCGATGCTAAAGGTGGGGCTTGTCACGCCGTCCACGCACCCGCGCGCGGCCGCGAAGCCCTGCACGAAACAGGTCTTCCCGGCCCCCAGGGCGCCGTCGAGGATCACCGCGTCCCCCGCGCGGAGGAGGGGCGACAGGAGGGCCGCTATCTCCCGCGTCTCCCCCTCGCTCGTTGAAATCAATCGAAAACTCTCCATGTTCCTTGTTTTTATCCCGCGAAAGTCAGGAAAAAAAGCGAGAATCACAACCACCACCGGGGCACGCGCCCCCCCTTGGCCCCTCCCGGGGCCGGAACGGTTCGCGCTTGTTCCCTCGCGGTTCGCTTGCCCCCGCCTCGCCGTTAATTAGACCGGGTTAAAATAGCGGGGCCCGCGCCTAAATTGCCCGCCTGCCCCTTTGCGAGTTGCAGTATTTAATTTACATTCGCGAACGAGTTTATAACTTAAAGCTACAAGGATAAAATGATACTAAATTGAAAGTTCCCGGTGCAAGATCTATCCGCTCATATCATGGACATCGCGCAAAATTCCATCCGGGCCAACGCCACCCGGGTAGAGATTGATGTAGACGAGCGCGACACGCTCGCCATCACGATCCGCGATAACGGCGAGGGGATGAACGAGGAGACCGCGAAACGCGTCACCGACCCGTTCTTCACCAGCCGCGCCACGCGACGCGTGGGGCTGGGCATCCCGTTGCTCGTGCAGAACGCGGAGGCCACCGGGGGAAGCGTCACGATCCGCTCCTCGCCGGGGCAAGGCACCACGGTCGTGGCCCTCTTCACGCGCTCGCACCTGGATTGCCCCCCCGCGGGCGACATCCCCGGCACGATCGTCCTGCTCGCGGCGGCCAACCCGGGGGTGGAGGTGCGCTACAGGCACGCCACGGGGAAGGGCGAGTACTCCTTCAACTCCACCGAGGCCCGGGAGTTCCTCGGGGAGGTGCCCCTGGACGACCCGGAAATCGTCGCGGCCCTCCGGGAGATGATCGCGGAAAACATCAAGGAAATTCAAACACAATAAATAAAACATCGCGAAAAAACTATTCAATCTATGGAGAAAATCAAAACACTCGCGGATCTCAAGCGGATCAAAGAGAACGTGCAGGCGAAAATAGAGCTGCGCGAAAGAAGCGAACGACCGGGGGAACTCGTCCAGGTCAAGGTGGCCATGGCCACCTGCGGGATCGCCGCCGGCAGCAAAGAGACGATGAACTACTTCATCGACCACCTTGACAAAAACGGGATTCGCGCCGTGGTAACGCAAACCGGCTGCATGGGATACTGCTACGCCGAGCCTACCGTGGAGATCAGCAAGCCGGGCAAAGAGCCGATCGTCTTCGGGGGGGTCACCCCGGCGCGGGCGGAAGAGATCATCCAGAGATACCTGAAAAACGACGAGCTGGTGGAGGGGATCATCCCCGTGAACTACCGCTCGGTATAACCACGTACCCACCATAATCTTACATCAACATGAGTTATAAAATGCACGTGCTCGTCTGCGGGGGCACCGGCTGCCGGGCGTCCAACAGCCAGGAGATCATCGCGCGATTACGGGAATCGCTGGAGGAGCGACACCTCGACGGGGAGGTACAAGTGATCGCCACCGGCTGCTTCGGCTTCTGCGAACAGGGGCCGATCGTCAAGATCATGCCCGACAACACCTTCTACACCCGCGTGACGCCCGGGGACACCGCCGAGATCATCAACGAACACGTCGTCAAGGGACGGAAAGTGGAACGCCTCCTCTACAAGGACCCGCGGGAAGATAAAAGCGTGAGCGACTCCAAGCACATGGGCTTCTACCAGAAACAACTCCGCGTGGCGCTGCGCAACTGCGGGTTCATCGACCCGGAAAACCTCGAAGAGTATATCGCCCGGGACGGCTACGCGGCGTTGGCCAAGTGCCTCGGCGAGATGACGCCGCGGGAGGTGATCGACGAGATCAAGCGCTCCGGGCTGCGCGGGAGGGGCGGCGGCGGTTTCCCGACCGGCCTCAAGTGGGAGTTCGCCGGCAAGTACCGGGCCGACCAGAAGTACGTCGTCTGCAACGCCGACGAGGGCGACCCGGGGGCCTTCATGGATCGCTCGATCATGGAAGGCGACCCGCACTCCGTCATCGAGGCGATGGCGATCTGCGGGTACAGCATCGGGGCGAGCAAGGGGCTCGTCTACATCCGCGCCGAATACCCGCTCGCCATCCAGCGGTTGAAGATCGCCATCGAGCAGGCGCGCGCGTGCGGGCTGCTGGGCGAACGGATCCTCGGCAGCGACTTCAACTTCTCCATCGAGCTGCGCTACGGTGCCGGCGCCTTCGTCTGCGGCGAGGAGACCGCCCTGATCCACTCCATGGAGGGGGCGCGCGGCGAACCCACCATGAAACCGCCGTTCCCCGCCGAGTCGGGGTACCTCGGCCGGCCGACGAACGTCAACAACGTGGAGACGCTCGCCAACATCCCCGTCATCATCACGAAGGGCGCCGGCTGGTTCAACAAGATCGGGACGGAACGGTCGAAGGGCACCAAGGTATTCGCCCTCGCCGGGAAGATCAACAACGTGGGGCTGATCGAGGTGCCGATGGGCACCACCCTCCGGGAAGTCATTTACGAGATCGGGGGGGGCATCAAGAACGGCAAGAAGTTCAAGGCCGTGCAGACCGGCGGCCCCTCCGGCGGGTGCCTCACGGAGAAACACCTCGACGTGCCGATCGACTTCGACAACCTGCTCGCCTCGGGCTCCATGATGGGCTCCGGGGGGATGATCGTGATGGACGAGGACGACTGCATGGTGGCCGTCGCCAAGTTCTACCTGGAGTTCACCGTCGAGGAGTCGTGCGGGAAATGCACCCCCTGCCGCGTCGGCAACAAGCGCCTCCACGAGATCCTCGACAAGATCACCCGGGGGGAAGGAGAACCGGCCGACGTCGACCGGTTGAGGAACCTGGGCAAGGTGATCAAGGACACCGCCCTCTGCGGCCTGGGCCAGACGTCGCCGAACCCCGTCCTCTCCACCCTCGACAACTTCCCCGGGGAGTACGCCGCGCACATCAACGAGCGGAAGTGCCCCGCCGGGCGCTGCAAGGCCTTGCTCTCCTACGTGATCGACCCGCGGCTCTGCATCGGGTGCACGCTCTGCACGCGCGCCTGCCCCGCGGCCGCCATCGTCGGGAACCGCAAGGAACCGCACGCGATCGACGCGGCGAAATGCATCAAGTGCGGCACCTGCGTCGAGAAATGCAAGTTCAAGGCCATCTTCATTCGATGAACAACACTCAATCACTACCCATGGAATCAACGATTAAATTACAAATAGACCGCCGCGACGTGGCGGTCGCCCCGGGGACCTCCATCCTCGAGGCCGCCAGGGGGGCCGGCATCCACGTCCCCTCCCTCTGCTACATGAACCTCCGGGACACGTGCATCTCCAACCTCCCCGCCTCGTGCAGGATATGCGTCGTGGAAGTGGAGGGGAGGCGCAACCTCGCCCCCGCGTGCTCCACGCGCTGCGAGGAGGGCATGAAGGTGACCACGACCAGCGCGCGGGTGATGAACGCCCAGAAAACGGTGCTCGAGCTGATCCTCTCCGACCACCCGACCGACTGCCTGATCTGTCCCAAGTCGGGCAACTGCGACCTGCAGGAGATGGCCGCCCGCCTGAAGATAAGAGAGGTACCCTTCAAGGGCGAGCAGTCGAGCCACGTGAAAGAGAGCTCCCCCTCGATCATCCGCGACATGAACAAGTGCATCTACTGCAGGAGGTGCGAGATGATGTGCAACAAGGTGCAGACGGTCGGCGCGCTGGCGGCGGTCAACCGCGGCTTCAACGCCACCATCGCCCCCGCCTTCGAGCGGCCCCTCGGCGAGTCGGAGTGCACGTACTGCGGGCAATGCGTGGCGGTCTGCCCGGTGGGGGCGCTGACCGAGAACGACCACACGAATCGCCTGCTGGCGGACCTGGCCGACCCGTCGAAAACGGTGATCGTGCAAACCGCCCCGGCCGTCCGCGCCGCGCTCGGCGAGGAGTTCGGGCTGCCCGCCGGCACGTCCGTCACCGGGCGCATGGTCTCGGCCCTCCGCGCCCTGGGCTTCGACAAGGTGTTCGACACCGACTTCGCGGCCGACCTGACGATCATGGAGGAAGGCTCCGAGCTGCTCGATCGCCTGGCCCGCTTCCTCGACGGGGACAAGACGGTGGCGCTCCCGATCCTGACCTCCTGCTGCCCGGCCTGGGTGAACTTCTTCGAGCACCATTTCCCCGACATGCTGGACATCCCCTCCTCGGCGCGCTCGCCGCAACAGATGTTCGGCGCCATCGCCAAGAACTGGTGGGCGCGGGAGGCCGGCGTCAAGCGGGAAGACCTCGTCGTGGTCTCGATCATGCCGTGCCTGGCCAAGAAATACGAGTGCGCCCGCGACGAGTTCAAGGAGAACGGCGACCCGGACGTGAACTACTCCCTCTCCACGCGCGAGCTGGCCGGCCTGATCAAGCGCGCCAACGTGGAGTTCGACAGCCTGCCCGACGGCGATTTCGACCGCCCGATGGGCGAGTCCACCGGTGCCGGCGTGATCTTCGGCGCCACCGGCGGAGTCATGGAGGCGGCCCTACGCACGGCCCACGAGCTGTACACGGGGAAAAAGCTGGAGAACGTCAACTTCGAGAGCGTCCGCGGGTTACAAGGGATCAAGAAGGCCACCGTCGACCTCGACGGGTTCGAGTTGAAGATCGGCATCGCCCACGGCCTGGGCAACGCCCGCGCGCTCCTCGAGGAGATCCGGGAGAAGCGGTGCGAGTACCACGCGATCGAGATCATGGCCTGCCCCGGCGGCTGCATCGGCGGGGGCGGCCAGCCGCTGCACCACGGCGACTCGGCCCGCCTGAAGGCGCGCGCCAGGGCGCTCTACGCGGAAGACGCCGGGAAACCGTCGCGCAAGTCGCACGAGAACCCCTGCATCATCAAGCTCTACGAGGAGTTCCTCGGCAAGCCGCTCGGCGAGAAGGCGCATCACCTGCTCCACACCTCCTATTTCAACAAAGGGAAAGCGATTCAAGAACGATAAACGATGGAAAACATGACAACAATCACGTTACCCAAGTGCACGATCGAGACCCTGGTAAGGATCTGCGACAAACACGGCAACCAAACGGGCGAATTGATCAACATCCTGCACGAGGCGCAGGGCGAGCTGGGCTACCTGCCGCGGGAAGTACAAGAGGTCATCGCCCGGCAGCTGCGCGTCCCCGTGTCGCGCGTGTACGGGGTGGTCACCTTCTACTCCTTCTTCACGATGACACCGAAGGGGAAACACCCCATCTCCGTCTGCATGGGCACGGCGTGCTACGTGCGCGGTGCCGAGACGGTGCTCGACGAGTTCAAGCGCCGCCTGGGGATCAACGTGGGCGACATCACCCCCGACGGGCAATTCTCCCTGGACAGCCTCCGGTGCGTCGGGGCCTGCGGGCTGGCCCCGGTCGTCCTCGTCGGGGAGAAGGTCTACGGGCGCGTCACGCCCGCCGCGGTCGAGAAGATCCTCGCGGAACACGCCGGGTAGCGCCCCCCCGGGCGCGGGCGAACGGACGAAAGCCGGCTCGAGGGCCGGCTTTCGTCGTCGCGTCCGGTAGGGGCGGGGGCTGCCGTCCCGCGTCACGCGGGCGGGCGAACCCCGCCCCTACTTCACGCACCGGACCTGCTGCCCGTAGGCCTTGCCGGTGCTGCTCGTGCTGTTCAAGTCGTCGCTGCCGTAGGACAGGTAGTACGCGCCGCCGTACGTGGACTCCGTAGAAGACCAGTAGTTGGCACGCGAGTCCACGTTGTACATGGAACTGCCGAGAACGCGGCCGCCATAACCCCACTCGCTTGTCAAGGTTTCGCTATTAGTAGCGTCGACTAATGCCTGAAAGTCGTCCCGGGAGGGCACGCGCCACGGGCTGGGGCACAGCGTCGATGAATTGGCGTTCATGTAGTTCCAGCTATAGTAGTACCACGTGTTCGCGCCTTCGGTATAGCTGCGGCACTGCGGCCCGGTGGTGAAATCGCTTTTGTTAGCCTCGGGGACGTGGATGGCGTCGCTCCATACCAGCGGGCTGCTGCCGAACGTCCATACTCGGGCGCTGGCGGCGTACGTGGGCCGCATAAGCAGGTCGAGTACACGCGTTACCGACTTCCCGCCCGCGTCGGCGACGATGATTAACACCTCGCCGCCGGTCGCGTAGGCGGCGGGCGGGGTAACGGTGAAGGTGCCCGCGTTGCCCGAAAGCGAGGATACGGCTACCGTCCAACCGGCGGGCACGTCGAGCGCTTTCACGAGCACGGCGCCGCCCCGCGTGGTGAAGTCAACGTTTTGGGTCTCGCCGGGATTAAACGCGCCCGGCCGCGTAAAGGTAATGCCCAGCGCCTCCGGGGCCACGTACGGCGGGCACTCGAGCGAGAGGGACGCGGTGATGGTGCGCTCCCCGCCGTCGGATATTAATAAGGTGACGGTGCCGGTGGCGGCGTAGTATCTGACCGTGGCGGCGGGGGCGGTCACGGTGATTTTACCCGCGGCGAGGCCGGGCGCGACCGTCCAGCCGCGCGGCACGTCCACCGCCGCGAGGCCTTGCACGTTGCCCTGCACCGTCAGGCCGATCTCCCGGGTCTCGCCGTTGGCGAACGCCGCGGGTTGCGAGAAGGCGAGGCCCAGCGGGAGGTACCGGGGCACCCGTATCGTGGTGATGGCGTCGGCGAGGGTGAAGGTCACGAAAGCGGGATCGGAGTTGTCCACGCCGTCCGCGGCGAAGATGGCGTCGCCCCGCGGGCCTTGCGCGCCGGGGGCGCCCGTCGCGCCCGTCGCGCCGGTTTCACCCTTCGGGCCTTGAGCGCCGTCCGCGCCGGTGGCCTTCACCGGGTTCCCGTCGCCGTCGAGCACGTTCGACCACTCGCCGTCCGCGATAGATACCTGCCAGTAACCGGTGACGGCGTCGACCCGCAGCCGCGGCGTGATGCCGTCCGCGCCGGTGTCGCCCTTGTCGCCGGTATCGCCTTTCGGGCCTTGCGCGCCGGGGTCGCCGGTATCGCCCTTCGGGCCTTGCGCGCCGGGGTCACCGGTATCGCCCTTCTGGCCTTGCGCGCCGGGGTCACCGGTATCGCCCATCGGGCCTTGCGCGCCGGGGTCACCGGTATCGCCCTTCGGGCCTTGAGCGCCGCGGTCGCCGGTATCGCCCTTGTCGCCTTTCGGGCCGGTAACGGGGATCTTCTTCCCTTCGTTGTCGAGCAGCCACGCGTCGTTGAGCGTCCAGTAGTAGACGCCGTCCTCCAGCTTCACGCCGACGCGCGGGGTGTCGCCCGGGGCACCTTTCTCTCCCTGGACGCCCTGGGCGCCGGTAGCGCCGGTGTCGCCCTTCTCTCCCTGGACGCCCTGGGCGCCGGTGTCGCCCTTCTCGCCCTTCTCTCCCTGGACGCCCTGGGCGCCGGTAGCGCCCGTCTCGCCCTTCTCTCCCTGGATGCCTTGCGCGCCGGTAGCGCCCGTCTCGCCGTGCCAGATGGTCACCTGCCCGCTTTTAGTGAAGGTGACGCGGTAGCCGCCCGGCGCGGGGGTGGTGAAGGGGGTGACGCCGGTCACGTAGTCGTTGTTTTCCAGCGCGGTCACGATGGTTTGCAGCGCGTCGATGTTGTCGTTCAGGCCGGTCACCCACGTCTCGAGGGCGGCCAGCCGCGCGGCCTGTTCTTGTTGCTCGACCTGCAGCTCGTCGATCGAGTCGCGCAGCTCGCCGTCGTCGTAGCACCCGCCGCCGAACAGCAGCAGCACCGCCAGCGCGAGCGAGCGGCGGCGGCGGCACCCGCCCCCGCGTTTGATTGGTTGTGATGATTCTCGTTTCATGTGTTATGTGTTTAAAGATTTTAAAGATACCTGGCCTGGAGCCTTCTTCACGTTCGCCGGCAGGGGCGGGGTTCGCCCGCCCGCGTGACGCGGGACACGCCGGCAGGCTGGAGGATGAGCCGCCCGTTTTCAGCGGCCCTCGATGGTAGATAGTTGTACATTATTAATTGTAAAAACGTCCGCGAAGGTAGGAAATAATTCGAGGGGACAACGCCCCGCCGGGAAAAAAGCGCGGGATCGTCCTACCCTCCAGCCGGCGAGGGGAGGGGCGCGATCCTTTTGAGACGGCCCCCCCTTAACGGGAGGCAAAGCCAGGGCGGGCTTAACGTTTCTACCGGGCGATTCATCCCCCTGGAACGAGAGGTAACTCCCGAAAACCGACTTTTGACACGCCCCCCTACACGTCGTGTCACGCGGGCGGGCGAACCCCGCCCCTACACGTCGCGTCACGCGGGCGGGCGAACCCCGCCCCTACACCCGGGCGTCATCGCGAACCGCGCGTGGCCCGTCATCGCGACCCGCGAAACGGGCACGACACGCGGCGCGTGAAAAAACGTCTATTTTATTTCGCGATTCTCGAATCTTTTCTTAGCTTTGTTTCGGAATTTTAAAAACGATCATGAAGAAAGTCACTCAACCGTCCTCTATTTCCCGCGTCGTCCCGGCCGGCACGCCCCCGGGCGCGGGGAAGAGAACGGTCGTTCAAGTGAGCTTAGAATCACCCCCCCCCCATCTACTTTCTGATAATCAACGTATTACGATTATTTGAGCGCCCGAGGGTAAAATGTTTGCCCGCGGGTCACTTGCTTGATCGGATGAGCCATCCGTTCAATCGGATGAGCCATCCGTTCAATCGGATGAGCCATCCGTTCAATCGGATGAGCCATCCGTTCAATCGGATGAGCCATCCGTTCAATCGGATGAGCGATCCGTTCAATCGGATGAGCCATCCGTTCGATCGGATGAGCCACCCGTTCGATCGGATGAGCCACCCGTTCGATCGGATGAGCCACCCGTTCGATCGGATGAGCCACCCGTTCGATCGGATGAGCCACCCGTTCAATAAAACTCACTAATAATTAAATATATAACTATGAGTAAACAAAGCAGTATTCCGGAAAAAGATGCCGATTTCAACATCGCGCAAAACATCATCGCCACGACTGCCAACACCCACGTCATGCCGTGGGGGCTGGACGGGGCGTGGATGGAAGACATCCTCATGCCCAAGAAGGCGGAGTGGGAAGCGGCCTGGGCGGCTTACGAGATTCCCTCCGCGCGCACGCCCTTGATCACGTTCACGAAAACCGAGAAGCGGGAGGCGTACGAGCGGGAGTTGCGCGTCCTAGTGAAAAACCTCCAGGCCAACACGCGCGTGACTCCCGAGGACCTGCGCGCCATGGGCATCGTCGTCCCGTCGTCGTCGCGGACGCCGGCACCGGTGGCCACCAAGGCACCCGACTTCGACGTCGACACCTCCGTCCCCGGGCGGCTCGCCATCCACTTCTACGACAAGGTCGGCGACCACAAGCGGGGCAAGCCCGACGGGCAACACTGCGTGGAGATCATCTCGCTGCTGAGCGACACGCCGCCCACGCGCTGGGACCAGCTCGTCCACTCGGTAGTCGACACGCGGTCGCCCTACACGTTCGTCTTCGAGAACGACCAGCGCGGCAAGACCCTCTACTTCGCCATGCGCTGGGAAAACACCCGCGGCGAGAAGGGGCCGTGGAGCGAGATCCAGGGCGCGATCATCCCGTGATATTTTATTAATCTCAAAAACGTTTGTCATGAAAAACACGCTATTTCTCCTGGTGACCGCGGCGGCGATGCTGTTCGCCGGCTGCGGCGACGACGACGATCCCAACGATCCCAACAACCGGGTGCCCGACCCGGAAGGGACGGTGACGGCGAACATCTCCGACGATTCGGACACGTATATTAGACTCAGTAACCCTCATGGCAATATAGGCTGGTCAAGCCCGGATAATTTTTATCTGTATGCTTATGACAGGGTCTCCATTTGTGATTTAGGCCCCATGCGCGGCCTGGGTAACATCACCTCGATCCCCTCGACCGGTTTTAGCGCTCCTAAAAGCCGGGACGAGTCGGTGGCTTGTGAAGCGGGACACGGTTACGTGGTGAAATTTGAACACAATGATGGCAGTGTTGCCGTTTATGTCCGTCTCTACGTGGTAGAGCCGGTCGTGAGCACGACCGGCGGCATCATGGGCGCGAAAGTGAAATACCAGTACCCGTTTGAACCCACCACGCTCGACGTGTCCACGGAGCACCTGCAGTTTCCGGCGGGAGGCGGCGACGCTCAAACGGTGAAGATCACGACGGACGCGCCCTCGTGGAACTGGTCATTCGATCCGAATTACAAGAACAGGAGCTGGGTGATCGTTAGTAGAGAGAAGAACACGCTTTCGATCCGGGTGCAGCCGAATAACGCCATTTCCAGTCGACACGTGCCGATACGCGTTACCGCGGGGGAAAAGACGAGAATCATAGGCGTATCCCAAGAGGAGATAACCAGCACTTCCGCCCCTTACGCCGTTGGCGATGCCTACGCGAAAGACGGGACAAGGGGCATCGTCTATAAAGTGAACGGGGACGGCTCGCACGGCATGATCGTGTCGCTGGGTTCAATAGAGAGCGCGTGGACAACCATCACCAGCGGTTTAACCGATAACTTTGGCTGCACGGATGAAAATAACGGCATGGACAACTTGAACAACATCAAGCAGCAGGCGAACTGGGAAGGGCGTTTTCCCGCTTTCAAGTGGTGCAGCGATCAAGGGCCCGGCTGGTACCTGCCGGCCATCAACGAGTTGAAAGAACTTTACGCCGCCTACTGCGGGGTCGCGTCCTACCCGGGAGAGGAAACCGATGCCGCCACCGTGTACGCCACGGCCCGCGCGAAATTCAACCAGGCCTTGAGGGATAATGGAGGACAAGAATTCAGTTACTGGAGTACCTATAATTATAATCAGGTGGAAACGTGGTACACGTACGCGAGTTCTACACTGCAAGCGGATGCGTCTTACTTCCCCACCCACTTCTTCCCCTTGAATTTATCGTTCGAGCGAGGCCAGATATTTCGATACACCGGCACCTACCGCGCGCGGGCGGTTCACGCTTTCTAAGCCGCCTTGCCCCCGCGGGGTTTATCCCCGCTTCATGAAAGGCGCGGCCCCGGCGGGGGTCGCGCCTTTTTATCATGCCGCGGGGAACCGCCCCGTTTTCAGGATCCCCGTGATCTCCACCTCCCGGGGATCCTGAAAGGATCTGATCTTCATGACCCCGGGCCGACGGCCCGGGGTCATGAAAATACCGTCCCTCGCGGGACGGTACATTCGGGAGGACGGTACACGCGCGATGCCGGCCCGCGCGGGCGCTACCGGCTCCTGCGGCGCAGCCACGAGAGGAGGCTGATCGCCAGCAGGAGCGCCGGGAAGGCGATCGCCAGCACGCGGCGGGCGACCTTCACGTCGTCGCCGGTGGCGAAGAGCACGTTGTCGGGCGGCGCCGGGCGGCGCACGTCGACGGGGAGGGCGCCGTCGGACATCCAGAGGAAGGTGGCCATGATGAAGTTCGCGTTCACGCCGGTCGCCCGCTCGTTGCTGAAGCAGTCGGCGTCGCCCGTGATCATGACCTTCTGCACCTTCTCCCCCACCGCGCGCGTCAAGGCGAGCGCCGCGGGATAGGCGCGCCGCTCCTCCCCGGAGCGGGGATCGACGCGGGCGGTGTCGTCGACGAAGTTGGTCGTCTGCAACTCGTTCCAGCCGTCGACGCCGTCGCTCTCGAAGAGGGTGATGACGTCGAAGCCCTTGTCGGCCTCGACCGACAAGGCCGCGCAACCGGGCATGGCCACCCGCGCGCCGCCCCCGCGCGTGACGTTGTAGAGGCTCTCGTGGAGGCGAGAGAGGCGCGCCGCCTCCCTGCCGAGGGCCAGGCGCATGAAGTCGGGCGCGACCTGGACGCGGGGCGGGCGCGTGTCGCCGCCGGGGGAGAAGGAGGAGACGTTCGGCACGGTCACCGTCTCGGCCTCGCGCGGGTAGCGGACGAGCTGCCCCGGCAAGAACGCCACGCCGAAGGGGGCCACGACGGGGTTCATCGCCTCGCCGCGGCGCGGCTCGCCGAGGATGACCAGGTTACCGCCGCGGGCGATGTAGGCGTCGAGGCGGGCCAGCTCGCCGGCGTCGAGGGGGCGGCGCGCGTCCGCGATGACGAGGATGTCGACGGCGGCGGGGATGTCACGTTGCAGGGTGACGGTGACGCAGTCGAAGCCCTGGTTGACGAGGGAGGAGCGGCCGGGCTTGTTGCACGAGAAGCGGTAGTAGCCGCGGTCGCCGGCGTCGTCGACGGCGCGCTCGCCGTGGCCCTCGAGGAAGGCGACGACGGGCGCTTTCATGACGAGGCGCTTGAGGGCGGCGGAGATCTCGGCCTCGGAGGGGTAGCGGGTCATGTCGTCGAACATGCGGAGGAAGGTCTTCTCCCCGCTCTCGCGCTCGAGGAGGCGCACCAGGCGGTAGCCCTCGGGGGCGAGGTCGATGATCCGGTCGATCTCCGCCGGGGGCATGAAGAGGTTGGAGTCCACGTCCCACGCCTTGCTGATCTTGCCGAGCACCCGCCGGTCGGGGAGGTCGCGGTAGCGGCGATCCAGCCCCTGGTTGCCGGGGTTCTTGTAGTAATAGACGTACTCGACGTCCATCCCGGGTTTAAAGCGGGTGTACTGCGCGAAGCGCTCGAGATCGGCCTTGCGGGCGCGGGGCAACCCGGCGGAGAGCAGGCGGTCGAGGGCGTTGACGTAGACGGTCATCTTGAGGCCCCCGTCGAGGCGCCGGATGATCTCCTGGCTGACGGGGGTGAGGGTGCGCTGCTTGGTGCGCGTGGCGTCGTGGAAGAACATCAGGCGGGGGCGCGAGGTGGCGTACCCGAGGAGCGCGGCGAGGAGGAAGAGGCCCGCGTACCGGGTGAAGGCGAGGTACCAGCGGTATTTCTGGCGGATGGCCTTCAGGCGGGCGACGGAGAAGGCGAGGAAGAGCGCCGCGACGATGATGAAGTAGAGGATATCCTCGCTGCACAGCAGCCCGCCGATGGCCTCGCCCGCGCGCCCGCTGATGGAGAGCCACCAGGTGATCTCGCGGACGAAGTCCAGCTCTTGCCCGAATCGCTTGACGGACTCGAGGGCGGCGAGGAGGGCCAGGGTGCCGACGGCGGCGACGACCTGGTAGGAGGTCAGGCTCGACATGAAGAGGCCGATGGCCGCGTAGACGCCCAGCAGGAGGTACAACCCCAGCATCCCGGAGAGGGCCACCGGCCAGTCAAAGTCCTTTACCGTGTAGGAACTCCAGGCGACGAAGACGAAGAGGATGGCCATCATCACGAGGCCGTAGAGGAGCATCGAGAGGTATTTCCCGAGGATGATCCGCGCGTTGCTAACGGGCGAGGAGTAGAGCAGCTTGATGGAGCCGCTGCTTAACTCGCGGCTCATCAAGCCCATCGTGAGGAGGGGGATGTAGAAGTAGAGGTACTCCTGGATCTTGGCGAACATCCCCTTGCAGAGCGAGAGGGAGAGGTTCGAGAGGGGCTGTTTCAGCTCCTGGTTACGGGCCTGGACTTCCAGCAGGTCGGTGAAGATCATCGCCACCTGGAACGTGAAGACGATCAGGATGAGCCAGGCCACCGGGGAGTAAAAGAAAGATTGTAGCTCGACGAGGGCTATTTTACGTATTTTTTTCATGCGTTCATCTGTTTTTTAATTATGTTCATTCTTCCTGGAGAGTTCCGCGAAGACAGAGTCGAGGGTGTTTTTTTCTACCGTGATCTCCGTCAATCCCCAGCCGCGGCGGACGCTCTCTTGCACGACGTACCCCGGCGCGTCGGCCAGGTTCGTGCATTTCAAGCGATAGCGCTCCCCGGCCACCCGTTCAACGCCGGTAACCCCCTCGAGCGTGGCCAGGTCGTCGATCGACGGGAGGCCCTTGAGGGTAACGACCAGCGTGCTGGGGGGGATGTAGTTGTCGAACTCTTCCACGGCGCCGGCGAAGACGAGGCGCCCTTGCTCGATCATGTAGACGCGGTCGCACGCGGCCCGCACCTCCGTCAGCACGTGCGTGGAGAGGATGACCGTCCGCTCCTCCCCGATCTCCTTGATGAGGCGCCGCACCTCGATGATCTGGTTCGGGTCGAGGCCGTTCGTCGGCTCGTCGAGGACGACGAGCAGCGGCTCGTGGATGATGGCCTGGGCGATGCCGACGCGTTGCTGGTAGCCCCCGGAGAGGTTACGGATGAGCCGCTTCCTGAACCGGGCGATCCCGCAACTCTCCGCCACCTTGTCGATGGCCGGCTTGACGGCGCGGGCGGGGATGTCCCGGAGGCAGGCGCAATAACCGAGGTACTCCTCGACGGTGAGGTCGGCGTGAAGGGGCGGTTTCTGGGGCAGGAAGCCGATGTAGCGCTTCGTGTTCACCGGCTCCACCCGCGTGTCGATCCCGTCGATGAGGACGCGCCCCTCCGTCTGCTTGAGGACGCCGCACAGGATGTTCATGAGGGTCGACTTGCCCGCCCCGTTGGAGCCGAGAAGCCCGTAGATCCCCCTCCCCCGGATGTCGAGCTGGATGTCCCGTATCGCCCACTGGATACTATAACGATGAGAAAGATTTTCTACTTTGACGATTGATTGTTCCATGATGTGAATTGGGTATTACAATGTGTAACGCGGTTATAGGGAGGAGGCGGGGAGAGTGACCTCCCCGCGCTCGCTCTATCGTTCGTGATCGTCGCCGATGGCCTGGAGATCGATCCCGTGGATGTCGCGGAAATAGGCGATCATCGCGTCGTACTTCTTCCGGATCAGCCCGCCGGTGTCGTACCCGGGGGTGAGGATCCCCCGGCGGTTGACGAAGTTGGTGATGGGGAGGGTGCCCCGGGGGGCGACGAGGGTGTCGTACGGCGTGGAGACGATGGCGGTGACGTAGGCGTTCCAATCTTCAGCCGCCACGGTGGCCGACGGGGCGATGAAGCCGTTGGCGATGCGCTCGGGGTTGGTGGAGCCGGTCGTCGCGTAGTTGGAGATGGAGAGGAAGACGGGGTCGCGCTCGATCTTCCCGCTGTTGACGAGCTTCCGCAGGAAGACGTCCGAGGCCCGCGTCTTGAACGTGTTGACCTGCCCGGGGGTCATCGTCAAGATCTCCTCGCCGCCCCACTGGAAGAGGAGGTAGTCCACGCCGGAGGCGGGCGCGGCGTCCGTGGCCGTGCCGTTCCTGGCGATGCTGTTAAAAGATTTGACCAACAGGATCTTCTTCGGGAGCATCCCCGCGAGGAAGTCGTCGGGGTAGTGATCGAGGAATTTCGTCTTTATCAACTCCAGCTGTTCATCGATATACTCCTCGTCGGCCGGGAGATCCGCGTAGCCCGCCGCGGCGACGTTGCCGGCGGTGTCGTAGTGGACGGGGGAGTAGGCGTTGCTGGTGATGTTCCAGTAGATGTTGACGGGATCGTACTTGTAAAGGATGAGCGTGTTGTATCGCTCCAGGAAGTCGGCGATGTAGTCGTCGTAGTCGTGATCGCCTTGCGGCAGCATCCAGTCGCCGGCGACGTTTTCCGGCCCGGTGCGGGGGTTCAGCTCCTCCGTCTTGTCGCAAGCGGTCGCGCCGGCGAGGAGGAAGGCCATGATGATGAATCTGTATTTCATGTCTCTTGTTTTAACGGTTTATCGTGGCGTGTTGGAGGGGTTGGGGGTCAAGCGGGGGTTGTTCTCGAGCGCGACGGCGGGTATGGGCAGCACGTAGCGGGGATCGCCTTGCTCCAGGGTATACTCCTCTGCCGCTTGCTCCTTGGTCACCTGGAACACGTGGGTGATCTTCGGCATCCCGTAGCGGCGCAGGTCAAACCAGCGGTGCTCCTCGTAGGAAAGCTCCCTCCGCCGTTCGTCGAGGCAGAACTGCAGCAACTCGTCGGCCGCGGCGATGTCGACCGGGGTGTACTCCTCGTGGCGACGGTCGTAGCGGTGGAAGCGCAGGTAGTTGAGGTCGGCCAGGGCGGCGGCGCGGCGAGCCTCGTCGCCGGTAGCGAGGAAGAGGCGAGCGTGCCCCTCGGCCCGGTTCAGGTAGGATTCGGCCACCCTCATGCCCTTGGAGGGGTCGCTGTTGCCCTGCTTGATGGACTTCAATCCATGTGTCCGGTACCTCCCGGTCGCGGTCATGGGGCCTTCACCGAAATAGTAGAAGTGCGGGCGCAGGTCTTTCCGCTTGGTGCTAGCGGCCATGGCGTCGACGTAGTCGTAGCACGCGAGCAACCCCGGGGAGACGGCGTAGGGGGCGGGGGCAGTGGAGGAGTACGCCGGCATGGCGTTCGCGTTGATCGAGAACGCGTACTCGAGGAAGTTGGAGAACACCCATATCGTCTCGACGCCGTTGATGTCGTAGACGTTCGAGGTGAAGGAGTTCGTTATCGCGAAGTTGGTACCCGCCGAGTTAGTGATCTTGCAGAGATCCACGAGCAGGGGCGAGCGCTGGATGACCTTCGTGGCATAGGTGATGGAGGCCTCCCACTTCTCCTCGTAGAGGTAGAGGCGGGAGAGGAGCGTGTAGACGAAGAGGTCGGTGACGCGCCACTTGCTGTTGCTCTTCCCGAGTTCGACGAGCAGGCGCTCCGCCTCGAGCAGGTCTTGCTCGATACACGCGTAGACGGCCCCGACGGAAGCGCGCTCCGGGTAGTCGTCTGTCACGGTCGAGGAGAGGATCAAGGGAACGCCCGGCGAGGTGTTGATGTCCACCCCGGCGGCGTTATAGGGTTGCCCGTGGAGGTTGACCAGCATGAAGTAGTAGTAGGCCCTCAGGGCCAGGGCTTCTCCCTTTGCCTTCGCTTTCTCGTCCGCCGAACCGATCACCCGGTCTACATAATCCAGTACCACGTTGCACACCTTGACGCGACGGTAGTATAACTCGTAGGAGTTCGAGTTAGGGAGTCTCTGCTCCGCCATGCTCTCGAACATGTCGTGGCGCCAGAGGTAAGGGCCTTCTCCTTTTAGAAGGCCGGACTGATCGATGGCGCGGGTCGGGGCGTTACTCGCGATGTCATCCGTCAGAAACTCGAGGTAAGGGGCGAAGTGGCTCGTGACGGGGTACGCTTCACCGATCATGAGCTGTTGCAGGTCGGCCACGGTGCCGGGACGCAACTCGTTCAAGCTATATTCTTCCAGGAACTTGCCGCAACTCCAGGCGGAGGCGGTCAAAAGGCTCAGGACGATTAATCTAAATGTTTTCATGATTGCCTTGTTTTAGAAACTAACGTTCACGTTAAAGGAGTAGGTGCGGCTGACCGGTTGCTTGCCGGTGGCGACCTCCGGGTCCATCCCCTTGAACTCCTTGCTGACGATGAGGAAGGGATTGCTGACGGATGCCGTGAACTGGAGGTTCTTCAAGAAGAGTCGTTTAACGGCCTCCCCCGGCACGGAGTAGGAGAGCGCGAGCGAGTTGCAACGCAGGAAAGAGGCGTTGACGACGCGCGCGGTCGAGTAGTTATACATCGTGTAGCGGCTCTCCGCCTTCCCCACGGGCAGCGTGAGTTGCGGGTGGCTGAAGGAGTTCGAACCGGGGGCGGACTCCACGTTGCCCGGTATACCGGGGATGTCGGTGAACGCCTCGTCTCCCGGCTGCTTCCAACGGTGGACGAACTCCTTCGGCAGGTTGTCGTAGGCGCTCGGCAGCGACGTCCGGTTGAACATGTTGTAGAGGAACTTCTTCCCGCCGATGTTCAGGTTAAAAGAAGAGGAGAGGGAGAAGGTCTTGTAGCGCACGGTGGTCGAGATGCCGCCCTCGAAGTCGGGCACGAGCTTACCGGAGTACTCCATGAATTCCGTCACGTCGGTGGCGGCTGCCGGGTTCTCCTCGAGCGTGGGGACGGTAAACTCGGGGTAACCGTACACCCCGTTCAAGCCGTTGAAACGGAAGGCCCAGAACGCCGAGACGGGGTATCCTTTCTTGTTCAGGTTGCCGCTCCGCGCGTATTGCCACTGGGCGGAGTGGTCGGTGTCGGAGTCAATGCGGTTGCGGTTTTTCGAGGTGTTCACGGAGAGGTTCCACACGAGGTCCTTCGTCCGGACGAGGGTGCCCCGCACCTGCACCTCGATCCCCTCGTTCAACAGGTTGCCGCCATTGACGGGCATGCTCTCCATCCCGTAGGAGAGGGGCAACTTCTCGTAGATGATCACGTCTTCCGTGTGTTTCCGGTAGGCCTCCACCGAGAGCATGAAGCGGTTCTTGAATAGCCCGACGTCCACGCCGAGGTTGTAGTTGCGCGTCTTCTCCCAGCGCAGGTCGGAGTAGGGGAGCGATTTGATGTTTAACATCATCTCCCCCGTTTGCGCATTGATCGAGCTGGCGGGAATCGTCAAGATGAGGTCGGGGCCAACACCCTCGGCCACGTTACCCTGCCAGCCGTAGGTGCCGCGCAGGTTCAACTCGCTGACCACCTCCAGCGCCTTTACCCACGGCTCGTTGTGCACGTTCCAGCGCACGCCCATCGACCACACGGGCAGGAAACGGCTCCGCTTGTCTTGCCCGAAACGGTTGGAAGCGTCCCAGCGGATGCTCCCCGACCAGACGTAGCGCTCGTCGAAAGAGTAGGTAAGGTTGCTGTACAGGGAGAAAACGTTCGATTTGGATTCCGAGAGGAGCGTCTTCATCGCGTCGTAGATGGGGTTCGCGATATCGGCCCCGGTTGAATTTTTGATCATCGTCCGGGGGTAGGTGATGCTTTTGCCCCGGTCGGGGAAGTAGCCGTAGATCGTCGACGAGGTGCCTTTCGTGAGGGTGCTCCGGATCTCTTCCCCTAACATGAAGCCGACGCGGTGGCGCTCCTCGTATACCTGGTCAAAGGAGAGGGTGTTGCGCCAGGTGACGGAGCGGGCGCGGCTCTCCATCGTGTTTAGCTCTCCCCCGTGCGGTAGCTTGGATGCCTCGTACGCGGGGGTCTTCGGGGGAAAAGCGTTAAACTCGTAGCCTCTCTTCAAGGTGATGAAGTGGGTCTGCTCGGAGGCGTATGACTCCCCGTTCGTGCTGCTGGCAGAGAGGCCGAAGAGCGACTGCACGCGTAAACCGTCCAGCAGCGTGTATTGCACGTTCGCGTTCACGCTGAAGCTACGCGTCTCGTTGCTGTTACCCGTGTGGTTCAACTCGTTGATCACGTTGTAGAGGTACCCGTTGCCGGTCGTGTAATAGACCAGATCCCCGTTCGCATCGACGCAGGGGATGGCCCGGCTGGTGGTGGTGGCATACGTGTAGGGATCTACCGTGTAGAAACTACGCGTGGTGCCGATATTCGCGCTGAGCCGCGTGCCCACGGCGAGGCGATCGTTTAACCGGGAGTCGATGGTCACGGATGCCCCGTACGATTCCGAGTCATTCCCCCTGGCCGTCCCGATGGTTTTCCGGGCGTTGATCGAAGTGTAGTAGGTCACGTTCTCCTTGCCGCCCGAGAAGCTCAAGCTGTGATTATGGCTCATCGGATTGTGGTAAAGGAGGTCCAGCCAGTCGGTGTTCATCGCCGCGTAGCGCTTTACCCCGGCATCAAACTCGGCGAAGGAGATCTCCTTGTTTATATATTGCTTCAACACTTGCTCGTACCCCACGTTTTCCGTCGGGCGTATGCCGTATAACCGCCTCTCGTATATCTCGCGGGAGACATCGATCCGCTCCTCGGAGTTCATCAAGTTCATCTTCCCGTAGGTCATCTTGCTGGAGACACTGACACTCCCGCTGTAGTTCAAGGCGATGCGCCCCGCCTGGCCTTTCTTCGTGGTGATCACGATCACGCCGTTCGCGGCCTTCACGCCGTACATCACGGTGGCGGCGGCATCTTTCAATATCGTGATATCTTCAATGTCGTTCGGGCTTAACCACGCGATGGCACTCCCGACGAAGTCACGAATCATGTCGAAGTTATCCGGGTCGAACGTGTCCAACTCCTGGGCCTTGAACGGGAGCGGATCCTCCTGGATAATACCGTCGACGACCCACACCGGCTCTTGGTTGCCCAGCAGCGTGGAGGTACCCCGCACGCGCACCTTCTGGCGCGTGCCCACTAACCCGTCGGTATTCATCACCAGCATCCCCGGCAGGATACCCTGCAACATCTGCTCGATGGTGTTTGTCCCGTCGTAATGGAGTTCTTCCCGCTTCACGGTATTCGACGATCCCACCATCTCTGAAGAGCGAATACTCTGGTATCCAGTGACGACCACCTCTTGGATATGCTGTACCTCCTCTACCATTACCACGTTGTACTCTCTCTTGTCCGGCGTGATCGTCACCTCTTGCCGCTTCATGCCGACGAAAGAGAAGAGTAACACCTGAGGAGTGTTGCCGGACAGGAAAATGCTATACCGCCCCTCCTTGTCGGAGATGACCCCGACGCTGGTGCCTTTCACCTGCACCGTGACACCGGGAAGCGGTGCCCCATGCGCGTCTTTCACCGATCCACCCACTCTCCTGCCCACGACCTGCTGTTGAAGCAACGCCTCCGGATCGTGACGGATGATGATGTAATCATCCACCATCGTGTAGCTATACGGTTGTCCGATCAACACCCGCTGCATCACTTCATCAATCGTGACTTCTTGCACGTCCAAATTTAACTTGCGTCTCACGTTGAACTCGTTGTTGTAAAAAAAGCGGTAGCTACTCTCCCGCGCGATCGCGTCGAACACTTCTTTGATCGTCACGTCGGTCTTGCAAATACTGAACTTCTCTTCCTGGGAAAAGAGCTTCGCGGACAGGGAGAAATTGAAGAACACGATCATAAAAACCGTCAATCGCATAATTCGATACATTTTAATTCTTTTTCCTGGCGGGGAAAAACACCTTTTTGCCTCTTTTTTCATAGATTTGTGTGCATTTAAATGATTAATGTGCCGGAAACGTATTCCCGTACGTTCCGACGGTTTCTAATTCGAGCCGGCTGACGTTCCCGCGTCAACCGGCTTTTTATCTTGGCGCCCGAAACGTCAAGACGCGGTTATCTTCCAAGTAACATGTCACTGTGTTTGTTTCGTTTAACAATCGGATGATATAACTGACCGGCTTGTATCGCTCCATCGCCCCGGTGAAGGAGGCGAAACGAACATCATCATCCGTAAATCGTACCTCCACATCATACCAGCGGGAGATCTGGCGAGCCAACTCTTCGATCGAGATACCATCGAAAATAAACAACCCGTTCGTCCACGAGATATAACGCGTCACGTCTACCTCCCGGAGAAGCATCGACCGTACCCCCGGATCGTACACGCATTGCTGGCCCGGCTGCAAGCGCTTGTTCTCGCCCCCGGCATCCATCTCCACGCTCCCGCTGACCAGCGTGGTGACAATCGAGCGATCGCCCGTGTAGTGGGCCACGTTGAAGGTGGTCCCTAACACGCGCACGTCACACCCACCTACCGTCACGATAAACGGCTTGCCCGCATCGGGCTGTACCTCGAAATAGGCCTCCCCGCTCAGGTGAACTCTGCGCTCCTCCCCCGCGAATCGACGCGGGTAGAGAAGCGTCGACTCAGAGTTCAGCCACACCCGGCTACCATCCGGTAACACTATCTTATACTCCCCGCCTCGCCCCACTTCCAACTGCTCGTTTTCCACGAGCGACTCTCCCTCTTCCTCCCCCGTGTCACGATACACCAGCGTGCCCGCGACACTCCCCAGCCGGGGCACTCCATTCGCGATGAACATCCCGGAATCGGTCAGAACGAACTGTTGCCCGTTTTCCCGCTTCAGTACGGCCTTCGAACTACCCGGCGCAATATCATACGCCACGAGCATCTCCTTTTTTTCATCACTATTTTCTCGGGATCTCCACACCACCACCGAAAGGATCAACACCGGAAGGATCACTGCCGCGTAACGCGGGAACCACCGCCGCGGGCGTTGAAAGGCACGTGCCGAATCACGGAATCGTCTCTCTGCAAAATCACGCGGCAGACGCACGCGATCCCGCACGCTCAAGCGTCCCCGTGCCTCGTAAAGCGAACGATAATAGGCGTATTGCTCTTGATTGGCAGGGGATTCCAACCAAGTAGACAAGTATCGCTCCTCCTCCTCCGTAAGGAACTCCCCGCACAATCGCGCGGCAATCAACGTGTAAATAGCTTGATCTGTAAAATCCATGTCTTTAAAGTATACTACTTAGACACGATTTCGAGCAAAAAAGGTGACAGGGGGTAGCTTATTTTTTTAATAAAAAAAGCAGGAGAAGTTCGCCGGCAGTCTCTCTTAGCTCCGCCATCGCCCGTCCCATCTGGGTTTTCACGGTATTTACAGAGATACCCAGTCGCGATGCTACCTCCGCGTATTTCAAGTCGTCGAAAAAACACAGTTTAAAAATCCGCTTCCGCTGCTCAGGCAACCGTTCGATCAAAGCATATAACAGGGTGTCCCGCCGGGCAATCTCCATATCATCCTGGAAAAGTAATTCATCGGCCAACTGCTCCGATAATTTTACCGTGATTTGCCGCGTCCGCGTCAGGTAGTTCAACACGGCATTCCGTGCCGACCGGAAAAGAAAAGCGCGTATGCTGGTATGTACGCGATGGCTTTCTCGCTTATCCCATAGATTACAAAACATCTCCTGCACGATGTCCTCGGCCGAAGGAGTATCCTTGGTATAGGTGTTCACATAGACCACCAGCTCCGTGTAATATTCCGTGAACATCTGCTCGAATTGTTGTCGAACATGCAGTATATCGTTTCCACTCTTCATCTTCTCTCTGAGTAGATCAAACATCTATGGTTTCATTTACAGGCAACAAATGTATCGTTTTTTACCGTTACTAAAACGAAATACCACGAAAAGATAGATATAAAACTGAAAGGATATTTCGTAAAACGGTTACGACGCGTGCAATAGGCATCTCCTCCTGCCAAAAAATAGAGGGAGCGGGCTTACCCTTTCGGGCTGGCTCGCTCCCTTGAATCCGGCACCGTCCTGCTCTCCCGCCTTCCGGCAGTACCATCGGGGCTGGCGGGCTTAACTTCTCTGTTCGGGATGGGAAGAGGTGGATCACCGCCGCTAAAGGCACCTTTTAATACCTTCGATGTTTTCAATACCTTCAATACCTTAATACCTTGACCGCACGTCGAACGACCCCCCGCGGGGGGACTTCAACATGGCTGGAACGATCGAACGACGGGACCCCGCGGCGGGGTCGTTCGGGCGATTAGTACCGCTCGGCTAAACGCGTCACCGCGCTCGCACCTGCGGCCTATCAACGTCGTCGTCTACGACGACCCTTCAAGGATGACTCATCTCGAGGATGGCTTCGCGCTTAGATGCTTTCAGCGCTTATCCAGGCCGCGCGCGGCTACCCGGCGGTACGACTGGCGTCATAACCGGTAAACCGGAGGCGCGTCCATCACGGTCCTCTCGTACTAGTGACGGATCCCCTCAATCATCCAGCGCCCGCGACAGATAGGGACCGAACTGTCTCACGACGTTCTGAACCCAGCTCGCGTGCCACTTTAATCGGCGAACAGCCGAACCCTTGGGACCTTCTCCAGCCCCGGGATGTGACGAGCCGACATCGAGGTGCCAAACCGCCCCGTCGATACGGGCTCTCGGGGGCGATCAGCCTGTTATCCCCGGAGTACCTTTTATCCTTTGAGCGATGGCCCTACCACGAGGTACCACCGGATCACTATGCCCCGCTTTCGCGCCAGCCCGACTTGTAAGTCTCGCTGTCAAGCACCCTTGTGCCATTGCACTCAAAACCGGGTTACCAAGCCGGCCGAGGGTACCTTTGGGAGCCTCCGTTACCCTTTAGGAGGCGACCACCCCAGTCAAACTACCCGCCACGCGCGGTCCCCGCCTACAAGCGGGTGAGATCCCGGACGGGCGAGGGGCCGTATTTCAACGGTGGCTCCACGGTACCTGGCGATACCGCTTCCACGCCTCCGGCCTATCCTACACGTCACCCGCCCGCGATCAACGCGAAGTTGCAGTAAAGGTTCACGGGGTCTTTCCGTCCCGTCGCGGGTACCCGGCATCTTCACCGGGACTACAGTTTCACCGAGATCGTGACCGAGACAGCGCCCGGATCGTTACACCATTCGTGCAGGTCGGAACTTACCCGACAAGGAATTTCGCTACCTTAGGACCGTTATAGTTACGGCCGCCGTTTACCGGGGCTTC
>JAISNC010000061.1 GCA_031276355.1 Odoribacteraceae bacterium | reverse complement strand
AAGTCAATGAATACTTTGTCGGGAATAATGACTTTCTTTCCGCCCGCCGGTCGTTTTCGGTGTTTGAGCCTGTGTCGAAGGTGGTTATAAAGTGTGCCGGCGTTCTTTTTGTCTTCCCTGATAAACTGACAGATGCGCTCCTGGCTTACCATCGGCACGCCGTCCCGCCTAGCCTTGCCAACGATTTGTTCCGGAGACCACTGTTCTTCGACCAGTTCCTTGATCACTTTCTTCCGTATATTTTCAGTGAACTTGCGCTTTAACCGGTAACGCTCTTTGCGTTCATCGGCATATTCCTGAGCCAGACGGGCGGAATAGCCCCGTTTGTGGCTGTTGCGCTTGAGTTCTCTACTTATAACCGACTTGTCTTTTCCAACAAGTTCAGCTATCTCTTTTTGTCTCTTTCCTGCCCGGAGTAATACTTCTATTTCGTATCTTTGCTCCCGGGTTAATTGTTTTTTAGTTTTCATGACAACTGCAAAGTAAAAACTTTTTTCCTAACCCACGGTTGAGGGTGCACCCCAAACCGTGGGTTTTTTCTTACTTCAGTTGCATTTACTAATTGAACTTACAAAGCCCTTAACTCGTTATCGTACTGTATATCGTCTATTTCTTTCTCGTGATCCGGGCGCGGCTCGAACGCGCGACCCACAGCTTAGAAGGCTGTTGCTCTATCCAACTGAGCTACCGGACCGGTACTGATTTTGGAGGCTGCGAAGGTATGTGAAAAATCAAGAACGTGCAAGGATCAACCAGGAAAGTTTCAGGATTGGCTCAGAGAGCGGGCCGGATGATGCCGGTTTTTGCTACAACGTGTATGTACGCTGACGAACGTGAAATCCACTTATAGCCAGAAAATAGGAGACAACGTAGAGGTGGGTGGGCGATCAGGCATGCGCTTGTTGAAAGGTGTATTAAAGAACGTCGCCTCTCTCGATCTCCTGCACGATTTGCTCGATCTCGAAGTCGGTACCATCGGGATCGTAATCTGCTTTCAGGTTATTGCCGAACAGCAGGGCCAGCGATTGCCAAAAATACGCGTTCACGCCCCCTTTATACTCTTTGATATGGTAGAAGGAACTTTTTCGCGTCTCTCGGTAGATCAACCGGACGAGAATCCGGCCTTGCGTGATGGTGAGCTTCATCAGCGGTTCCTTGAATCTCTTCATCAGGTTATCGTACTCCGTCTTGATAATCTCTTTTCGTTCCTTTTCGGTAGAGACGGTCGATAGCCTTGCCTCTATTTGCTCGATACGCCGGGCGGCCTCCTTCGCGTAAGGGTAAGCCCTACGCACGTTGTGGCGAGTGCGGGCATCCCTGTCGCGGAGGCGCTCGTAATACCTCTTGCTTCGGACTTTACCGACGACCCGTACCTCCGGGAGGAGGTAGTGCCGGAGGGAGTCTGCCTGCCGGTTGACGAGGCCTCCTCCCTCGTGTCGCGCGTGGGCGCTCCCCGAGAGAAATAAAGATAGCCCGATGACGAGTATTATTTTGTACATTATACTATCTTCGCGGTGACTTTTTTAGTACACAAAAGTACTGTTTATATCTTAGACATAGAAATCACGCCATGAAAGAACAGTTTCAATATTTGTCTCGAACACGACACGACGGGAACCGCGTGAAAGCGGGGCAGGTGTTGATAGCGGATCCGCTCCTGCAAGGTTCCATGTTCAATCGTTCGGTCATTTACATGGTGGAACATAACGATCGGGGGAGCGTTGGTTTCGTGTTGAATAAACCGTTGCCTCATACGATGGCGGGGTTGCTGCACGCGTTGAAGGGGGTTGAATGTTTGCTATACGCGGGCGGTCCCGTGGAGCCGAATCGACTTTACTACCTTCATCGGTTGCCGGAGATCGGCGGGATGCGGGTGTTACCGGGAGAGATCTACTGGGGAGGTGATTCCAAGATGCTGATGAGGATGCTTCGCGACGAGAAAGTGCAGCCGAACGAGGTGCGCTTTTTCGTGGGTTACAGCGGTTGGGGGAGCGGGCAATTAAAAGAGGAGTTAGAGGAACATTCGTGGTTTGTCGGGGATATGGGCGCGGATAGGGTATTCTCCCCGTCTATCGAGGGCTTATGGAGCGATGCCATGAGCGCGTTGGGCGGGCAGTACTGTATCCGGGCGGTATTCCCGGAAGACCCGATGATGAATTAATATCAATGAGAAAAGGTGGCCCGTTCTATCGCTCGCCCGCGAGGGAGAGAGGAAAGTCCGGACAACGCAGGGCATCGTGCTTCCTAACGGGAAGTTGCTCGAGAGGGTGAGGTAGCGTGACAGAAAACAACCGTCCCGTCCGCGGGATAAGGGTGAAAAGGTAGGGTAAGAGCCTACCGGTACTCCGGGTGACCGGGGTAGCCGCACGTCCCACGAGTTGCAAGACCATGTACACTAACGCTTAGGCTAGCCCGGCTGATGTTAGGGGGTAGGTCGCTAAACCCACGGGGTGACCCGGCGGGGTAGATAAATGATAGAAACCGCGAGGTACAGAATCCGGCTTACAGGGCCACCCTTTTTTCATTTAATGAAGTAACACGATAAAAGAGGTCAAGATGCGTTCGATAAAAGAGATATATAAGATAGGTTACGGCCCCTCCTCCAGCCACACGATGGGGCCGGGGCAAGCAGCGCACCGCTTTATGGACAATCACCCGGGGACACCCGCAGTCAGGGTAACGCTTTACGGGAGCCTGGCGCTCACCGGCAAGGGACACGGGACGGATGAGGCCATCCGCAAGGTCATCCGCGATGCGGCGGAGACAGAGATCGTCTGGTGCCCGGAAGAGAACCTCCCGCATCACCCCAACGGGATGTTATTCGAGGCCTTGGATGGGGAACGCGTCACGGCACGTTGGGAAGTATACAGTGTCGGGGGCGGAACGTTGTGGGACGAGGAGGGTACCTTCGAGGGCGAAGACCTCTACCCGGATATTAAGATGTCGGAACTCTTGAAGTGGTGTAAGGCAGAGGGGCGCTCCTTCTTCGAGTACGTGGAGATGCACGAGGGTCCCGATCTTTACGATTACTTGGCGCAAGTGTGGCACGTGATGCAGAACGCCATCCATAATGGGCTGGCAAATGAAGGCGTACTACCGGGTAACCTGCGGTTGGCGCGGAAAGCCGCCTCCTACCACATCCGGGCGCAACAGTCGGCGGGGGCGCTCCGCCACATGGGAACGGTATTTGCCGCGGCTTTGGCCGTGGCGGAAGAGAATGCCGGTGGCGGGTTGGTAGTGACGGCACCCACGTGTGGGGCGGCCGGCGTGCTCCCGGCCGTGTTGTATTTCTTGCGACAGGATCAGAACATCAGCGATCAACGTCTATTGAAAGGGTTGGCCACGGCCGGCCTGATAGGCAATATCGTGAAGACCCACGGCTCTATTTCGGGAGCGGAGGTGGGGTGCCAGGGCGAGTTGGGGACGGCCTGCGCGATGGCTGCCGGGGCGGCGGCCCAGATACTGGGCGGTTCCCCCATGCAGGTAGAGTACGCCGCCGAGATGGGTTTTGAACACAATCTGGGCTTGACCTGCGACCCGGTGGGGGGATACGTGCAGATCCCGTGCATCGAGCGGAACGCGTTTATCTCGCAGAAAGCGCGGGAGTGCGCGATATACGCCCTCTTCTCGGACGGTCATCACAAGGTGTCGTTTGACGATGTCGTGGAGACGATGATGCAGACGGGGTATGACATGCAGGCGAAATATCGCGAGACCAGCCTGGGCGGGTTAGCACGTATTTGTCGGGTTTTCTGATAGGACGGTGATGGATGGAGTGAACTGGATACGATTGAAACTGATAGGGATATCTTACAGTCTCTCCCGGACGAAGGTCTACGCGTTGATGCTGGCCGACGAGGAGGATCACTACCGGATACCCGTTATCATCGGGGAGACCGAGGCCCACGCACTCGCCGTGCAATTGGAGCACGGGCGGGGACATCGGCCGCTGCCTCACGATTTGATGCAAGAGTTAATGGATAAGATAGAGGCTACATTGACAGGTATTTACATCCATCGTTGGGAAGCGGGAGTGTACTTCGTGGAGATGCATATCTCTCTTCCGCGCGGGGAGATTAAGCTGGACTCCCGCGTGTCGGACGCGGTGGCGATGGCCTTGCGTTTCAAAGCCCCGATATACATTGCCGGTACTGTCTTCGAGAAGACGGCGTTGGTGGTGCAAGGGGACGAGATGGTGCTTAAAGAGACCTTGGAGGAGGAACGACGGTTAGACGCGTTTACCGACGCGGAGTTGACCCGCCTGATGGAGGAAGCCGTGGCGAAAGAGGAGTACGAGAAAGCTTCTCTTTACAGGGATGAATTGAAGAATCGAAAAAATAAAAAATAGAAAATGATGGATCGAATACAATTGGACTATACCAGCGTGTTACCTTTCGCGAGCGAAAGCGAGATTGCATTGCAACGAGCGAAAGGGGTGGAGGCACTTGCCTCGTTGATAAACGGCACGGCGCCCGGGAGCGACTTCTTGGGCTGGTTACGACTGCCTTCTCAACTCACGAGGGAGGCTCTGGAGCGCATCGACCGATGTGCCGGGGCGCTTCGGCAACGGGTGGAGGTGGTCGTCGTCGTGGGTATCGGGGGATCTTACCTGGGAGCAAAAGCCGTGATCGAGACGCTATCCGGGAGTTTCGACTCCTTGCAAGCTCCTCCGCGCGTCCTCTTCGCGGGTCATCACCTGAGTGAAGAGTATTACGTGGAGCTGGAGCGTTACTTGGAGCATCGCTCTTTTGGTATATGCGTGATCTCCAAGTCGGGCACCACCACCGAGCCGGCCATCGCGTTTCGCTTGTTGCGGGAGTTGTTGGAGCGGAAAGTGGGGAGAGAAGAGGCCAGGAAGCGTATCGTGGCCATCACGGACGAACGGCGCGGCGCTTTACGCCTCCTCTCGGGGCAGGAGGGGTACGACACCTTCGTGATCCCCGATAACGTGGGGGGACGTTACTCCGTGCTAACCCCCGTCGGGTTGCTGCCCGTGGCGCTGGCCGGGTTTGACATCCGGGCGTTGGTCGAGGGGGCAGCCGCGATGCAGGCGCGTTCACTGGAGAAGGGCGATCCGATGGCGCTTGACTACGCCGCCACGCGTAACGCGCTCTACCGGAAAGGCTACACCACGGAGATCACCGTTAACTATAATCCCCGTCTCCACTACGTCATCGAGTGGTGGAAACAACTCTATGGCGAGAGCGAGGGCAAGGAACACCGGGGGATATTCCCCGCCGGCGCGGACTTCTCTACCGACCTCCACTCGATGGGACAGTACATTCAGGAAGGACGGCGGGAGCTCTTCGAGACGGTGCTCTCTGTTGACAAGACAAAGTATCCGCTTGTCGTACCTTCGGATGACCTGAACTTAGACAACTTGAATTTCTTGGCCGGCAAGAGAATAGATGAGGTAAACAAGATGGCGGAACTGGGTACCCGCGCGGCCCACGTGGAGGGAGGGGTTCCCAACTTGCAAATACTCCTGCCCGAACTGACGGAGTACCATCTGGGCGAGCTATTCTACTTCTACGAACTGGGGTGCGGCATCTCTGCCGGGATACTGGGCGTGAACGCTTTCGATCAGCCCGGCGTGGAAACCTACAAGAAGAACATGTTTGCCTTGTTGGGCAAACCGTTGTAACCCGCGTTTTGGATAAACGCGGTGCCTCATTCCCTTATCGTGCAAAAGAGGGGGCAATATGACTATTCTGGATTGCTTCCCGCGCGTGCTTTGCGGTCGCGATGACGAAAACCGACTATGAGCAACCCTCGGGTGCAATCCCTTTTAAGACAGCCCCGATCCAACACTCGGGTCGGGAGGGATCTCCGCGGGGGCGAGGACGCATTGGCAAGTGCTCGACGTGTACCACGTTCGCTCCTAAATGGGACATTCACGCGGTATACCGCTTCGTATCAGGTACTTTCCGGTTCCTTGGCGACTCCCCTGCGCAGGGCGATGATCGTGAAGCGGGGGACGAGCAGGTCAAGCATGAGCAATTTACCGGAGAGCACCTCTTGCCGTCCCAAGATGATCTTGATGACCTCGTTGGCCTGGAGCGTGCCCACCACCCCCGGCACCGTCCCCGGCAGCCCCAGCGGTTGCTTGTACCGGTGAATACTCTCATCATACGGGAAAAGATCCCGATAAGAGGGGCCGCCCCGGTAGTGAAACACGGAGATTTGCCCCTGCCACCCCCGGACACTGCCGTGCACCAACGGTCTCCGGTGGCGACTGCAGACCTCGTCCATCAGGTAACGCGCGGTGAGATTATCGGTGGCATCAACGACCACATCGTGCGAGCCTACCAGGGTATCAGCGTTCTCCTCGGTCAACCGCCCCTCGTGAGGTGTTATCCGACAAAACGGGTTGAGTGACGTGAGTGTACGCGTGGCGACCTGCACCTTGGAAAGGCCGACGGAATCTGTGTCATAAAGCACTTGGCGATGGAGATTAGACGCTGCTACCCGATCGTCGTCGACGAGGCCGATGTGCCCCACCCCTGCCGCTGTAAGATACAGCAGTACAGGTGATCCCAAACCTCCTCCCCCCACCACTAATACGCGGGCTTCCTTGAGCTTCTCTTGCCCTTCAACGCCTATCTCGCTCAACTGCAGGTGGCGAGTGTAACGTTCTTTTTCCTGTTCGTTTAGTTCCATGTGTCGAATGTCTATGTCAAAGCGGGCTTTTTCAATGGAAAGTTGCCCGCCGGATTATTTTGTCGTAAAAGTATCGTATATTTTACACGATGGAGCCTGTCGATGCATAGAGAGTGGTATAAAAAAAGTTAAAAAACGAAGCGGTTGAGAAAGTATTTTGGATAACCGGGATAAGGCTGTATATTTGCCGGGACTAACAAGATTGTTAAATATGAATGTTAATACACATATAACAACAGAACAGGCAATTATGGCCGCAGCGGAAGAGGAGTTCATGGAGAAGGGGTTTGCTGCCGCGAAGACCACCGCCATCGCTCGTCGGGCGGGAGTGACACACGCGATGTTGCATTACTATTTTCGCACCAAGGCAAACCTGTTCAATCAAGTATTCCGGAAGAAGATTCAATTAATGGCCGACTCCTTCCTGGCGATTTGCGAGCAAGATCGTCCTTTCTTTGAGAAGATAGAGCGGGGGGTCTCCTCTCACTTCGATTTCTTGGCGGCGAATCCCCGGTTACCGCTCTTTATCTTGCGGGAGATCGTGAACAATCCCGCGTGTGAGGAGACCTGCCGGGAGGTGTTGGTACCTCTCTTCAAACGGGCGATAGCGAATTTACAGAACATCCTTGACGCGGAAGTAGCGGGCGGGACGATTGCCCCGGTATCGGCGTTAGACGTGATGTTAAACATGGTGTCGATGAATGCTTTTGCCATTCTCTCTCTGCGGTAGCCATGCTCCTGCTGGAGTTGAAGGCGGAAGAGCGCGATCGCTTCTTACAACTTAGAAAGGAACAGATTGTCAAGCAGATATTATCTCAGTTAACGAAGGGTAAACCGTAAATAGTAAACGATATGAGAGGTGTTATTTTTTTCGTGTTGTTTTTTCTGCCGGGGATACGGGGGTTTGCCCAGCTCTCGTTGGTGGAGTGCCAGGAGCGGGCACGGGCGAACTACCCGTTGGTGAGGCAGTATGATTTAATCGAGCGGGCGCGGGAATTTGATTTGATCAACGCGAACAAGGGCTATCTCCCGCGACTCTCCATCACGGCGAGGGCTACCTACCAGTCGGAGGTGACCCGCCTGCCGGTGCAATTGCCGGGGGTGGAGGTCGAGGAGTTGAATCGGGCGCAGTACCAAGCCGTGGTCGAGTTGAACCAGTTACTCTGGGATGGAGGTGCCATCGCGGCCCGGAAGCGGATGGCGACGACGGACGCTGCCACGCGGCGACACCAGGCGGAGGTCGAACACTATGCCCTCCGGGAGCGGGTCAACCAGCTCTTTTTCGGCGTATTGCTGGCGGAGGAACAATTAAAAATGAATGCATTGATGCAGGAGGAGTTGCGAGGTGTACGAGAGCAACTGGCCGCCCGCGTGGCGCAAGGGCTTGCTCATGCCTCGGACCTGGATGCCGTACGCGTGGAGCAGGTACACGTGGAGCAACAGGCGATAGAGATTCGCACTACCCACAATGCCTATCGGGTGATGCTGGGAGTGTTGATCGGCGAGGAGATCGATGCATTGGCAAAGCCGACGGCAGACGCGCGCGTTTCGGAAGCTACTCGCCCGGAACTTGCACTATTCCGGGCGCGTCGGGAGCATCAGGCGGTGCACCTCGGCTTGTTACAAGCCGGGATCCGACCGCGCGTCAGCCTATTCATGCAGGGCGGTTACGGTAACCCGGGGCTTAACATGCTGAAAAACGAGTTCACGGGATATTATGCCGGGGGAATCCGTTTCTCTTGGAACATCAGTAACTTGTATACGATCCGGGAGGAGCGGCGACAAGTATCCCTGCAACAGGAGATGGTAGATGTGCAGCGCGAGACCTTTCTATTGAATCTCGCCATGGAGTCGAAGCGCGGGGAGGAGGAGGTAGAGAAATGGCGGGCATTGCTCTTCCAGGATGACGAGATCGTGGCCCTTCAGGAGCATATCGCGGAGAGCGCCGCCGGGCGGACGCGGGAAGGCGCGATGAGCGTGCTGGAGTGGATGCGCGAGGTAACCCGGCTGGATCAGGCCCGTCAGGCCCGGGCATGGCACGAGATGCAGTGGTTGCTCTCCACCTATACGTTAAAACAGATAAAAGGCGAATAAAAACCGTAAATCAATAATCATGAGAACGATTGCTGTTGTGCAAGCCATTACCGGCGTGCTATTATCAGGAATAGGTGCCGCTTGCGGGGGGAGGCAGGCGGGGTACGATGCCATGGGCACCTTCGAGGCAACGGAGGTGACCATCTCTTCCGAGATCAGCGGGAAGATACATGCCTTGGCCATACAGGAGGGGCAACTCCTGCAGGCCGGTGTGCCGGTGGGAACGATAGACACGGTGCCGTTGGCGCTGGAACGGGAACTATTGAAGAGGAAGAGGGAAGTGCTGAAGAGCCGGCAGGCCGACATTCCCAAGCAGGTAGCCGCGATACACGCGCAGATAGCCGCGGCCCAAGGGGAACGACGACGATTCGACAACCTGGTGCAGATGAACGCCGCCAACCGCAAACAAGTGGATGATCTTGATGCCCAGATCGCCGTGCTCGAGCGACAATTGATCGCGCAGACCGCCACGCTGGAAGAGCACAACCGGGGTGTGGCGGCTGAACTTGCCGCGCTTGAGATCGAGATCGCGCGGGTGGACGATCGCTTGGCAAGGTGCCGTATCGTCTCGCCCATCCACGGCACGGTGCTGGCGAAATACGCGGAAGCGGGCGAAGTGACCCTCGCGGGCAAGGCGCTATTCAAGGTCGGCGACACGGACAACATGTTCCTGCGGGCATACGTCACCTCCTCTCAGCTCTCCCGCGTGCAACTGGGAGAGTCAGTAAAACTCTTTACCGAACTGGACGACGATGATCGTCGGGCGTATACCGGTCGGGTAGTATGGATCTCCGACAAGGCCGAGTTCACGCCGAAGAGCGTTCAGACGCGAGACGAACGCGCTAACCAAGTGTACGCGATCAAAATAGCGACGCGCAACGACGGTTGGTTAAAGATCGGCATGTACGGCGAGATTCAGTTTGAAGAGTGATGGCAGCGATAGAGATCGACGGGATCACCAAGCGGTACGGGTCGGTTGAGGCCTTGCGAGGGGTCAGCGCCTCCGTGGAACGCGGCGAGATCTTCGGCTTGATAGGCCCGGACGGGGCGGGAAAGAGTACGCTTTTCCGGATACTGACCACCTTGATGTCGGCTGATGGCGGCCGGGCAAGCGTGGACGGGTTGGACGTAGCGCAAGAGTACCGGAAGATACGTTCCCGCGTGGGCTATATGCCGGAGCGTTTCTCGCTCTACCTCGACCTGACGGTAGAGGAGAACCTGAAGTTGTTCGCTACCCTCTTTCATACCACGGTAGAAGAAAATTACGCCCTTGTGCAGGGGATCTACGGGCAGATAGCCCCCTTTAAGAACCGGCGCGCGGCGGCCTTGTCGGGAGGCATGAAACAGAAGCTGGCGTTGAGTTGCGCGTTGATTCACAAACCGTCGATACTGTTTCTTGATGAACCTACTACCGGGGTTGACCCTGTCTCCAGGGAGGAGTTGTGGGAGATACTCGGCCACTTGAAGCGTCAAGGCATCACCACGCTGGTCTCTACCCCATACATGAACGAGGCCCGCTTGTGCGATCGGATCGCGCTGATGCAAGAGGGGCGTTTCTTAGAGGTAGCCAGCCCGTCGGCGATCGTCGCGCGTCACGGCCGGACGGTCTGGGCAGTGCGAGGCGACCGCATGTCGCGGTTATTAGTGGACTTGCGGGCCCACCCGGCAGTAGAAACGTGCTTCGCGTTTGGCGATCGACATCACGTTACCCCGTGTCCGGGGGCGACAACGAGGCATCTCCGCGAGGAGATGGAGGCGCAGGGACACCGGGAGGTCGAGATCCAGGAGATCGCACCGGGCATAGAGGACTGTTTCATTCGCATCGCGGGTCGGCCGGACGTAAAAGATGAATGACATGAACGTGATCACGACAGAACTACTGACCAAGCGTTTCGGCACGTTCACGGCGGTCGATCGCGTCACCTTCGAGGTACGGAGGGGAGAGATCTTTGGTTTCTTGGGAGCGAACGGGGCGGGAAAGACGACGGCCATGCGCATCTTGTGTGGGCTGAGTAAACCCACCTCCGGCAAGGCCATCGTCGCCGGCCACGATGTCGCCACCCATCCCGATCACGTAAAGCGACACATCGGTTACATGAGCCAGAAATTTTCCCTCTACGAGGATCTGAAGGTGTGGGAGAACATCCGCCTCTATGCCGGTATCTACGGGATGCGTCCCGCGGAGATCAAAGCCAAGAGTGCCATCCTGTTACGACAGCTCGAGTTTGAAGACGGGCGTGACAAGCTCGTCCGCTCCCTGCCGCTGGGCTGGAAGCAAAAGTTAGCCTTCTCGGTGGCCGTCTTTCACGAGCCGCGGATTGTCTTCTTAGACGAACCTACCGGCGGTGTTGATCCCGTCACCCGCAGGCAGTTCTGGGAGCTAATATACCAGGTGGCCGACAGGGGGATCACCGTCTTCGTTACCACCCACTACATGGACGAGGCGGAGTACTGCGACCGCGTGTCGATCATGGTAGACGGCCGCGTCGAGGTGCTGGACAGTCCCGAGCAACTGAAAAAACGTTTCCGCGCGACGAGCATGGAGGAGGTATTTCGGCATTTGGCACGGGGAACGACGAGAAGCTGACCTTAAAAAACACCGACGATGAACGAGAAAACTACATCCGGCGCGTCCCTTTTCGGGGCTTTCACGCATAAAGAGATCCGGCACATCCTCCGCGACCGGCGGACACTCCTGATACTGCTGGGGATACCGGTTATACAGATTGTCCTCTTCGGATTCGCGATCACGACCGAAGTGCGGGACGTGCGCGTGGGCATCCTGGATCCCACGCCCGATGTGGCCACGCGCCATATCACCGACCGTTTGCTCGCGAATGACTACTTCACGTTTGCCGGTCTCTTTTCCTCCCCTGCCGCGGTCGAGCGATCGTTGCGCCGCGGGGAGATCGAGATGGCGCTTGTTTTCGCTCCCTCCTCGCCCGGGCGCATAACGCGGGACGGCACGGTGCCCGTGCAGTTGATTGCCGATGCGAGCGACCCGAATACGGCCGCGCTCTTTACCGGTTATGCCACCAATATCATCACCGCCGCCGCCGGGGAACTCGCGGGTACGCCGGAGGAGTCTCCTGCCCGTCTCCTGCCCGAGATGCGGTTGCTCTATAATCCCGCGATGAGAGCGGCCTACAACTTTGTGCCAGGCGTGATGGGGCTTGTCCTGATGCTGATATGCGCGATGATGACCTCCATCTCCATCGTGCGCGAGAAGGAGAGCGGGACGTTGGAGTTACTCCTTGTCTCTCCCGTGCGCCCCTTCGTGATCATTGCCGCGAAGATCGTCCCCTACCTTATATTATCGGGTATCAATATCGCGACGATTCTCCTCCTCTCCGTCTACGTTCTTGACGTGCCGGTGGTGGGAAGCCTCTTCTGGTTAGTGCTCGTGTCGTTGCTCTTCGTGCTGGTGTCGCTGTCGATCGGAATCTTTGTCTCCAGTATCGTGCGGAGCCAAGTGGCGGCGATGCTGATCTCGGGGATGGTGCTGATGATGCCCGTGGTGCTCCTCTCCGGGCTGCTCTTTCCGGTGGAGAACATGCCGATCCTCCTGCGCTGGACATCGCACCTGATCCCGGCGAAGTGGTATATCGCGGCGATGAAGAAGATCATGATCGAGGGAGCACCGGTGCTCTATATCCTCCGCGAGATCCTCGTGCTGGTGGGCATGGGCATACTGCTCCTCCTGGTAAGTTGGAAGAAATTTAACGATAGAATAGCATGAAGACCCTTCGATTCCTGTTGGAAAAAGAGTTCAAGCAAATGGCACGCCACTCTTTTCTTCCCAAGCTCATCGTGCTCTTCCCCACGCTGATGATGTGCCTGCTCCCGTGGGCAGCCAACCTCGAGGTGAAGGAGATACACCTTGGCGTGATCGACCGTGACCACTCCCCGCTATCGAACCGCCTGACGCACGCGTTAGAGGCCTCCGGTTACTTCCGGCTGGTGGCCTTCCCGGAGAGTTTCCCGCGCGCGTTGGAGGGTGTAACATCGGGCGCGACGGATGTGCTACTTGACATTCCGCCCCGTTTCGGCGAGGCGTTGGAACGGGGAGAGGGCACCCGGGTGTTTATTGCCCCTAACAGTGTCAACGGCACGAAAGGGGAGTTGGCGGCAGTATACCTCTCCGCGATCCTGAAGGAGTTCTCGGTGGCGCTCCGGGCGGCCTCCTCTCCCGTGTCCCCCGCGCCCGCGGTAGAGGTCGCGACACTCCATCGCTTCAACGCTCGCCTGGCGTACAAGCCCTTCATGGTGCCGGCCTTGATGGTCATGTTGATGATGCTGCTCTGCGGCTTTCTTCCGGCGCTCAACATCGTGGGCGAAAAGGAGAGTGGTACGATAGAGCAGATCAACGTTACGCCGGTTGGCAAGTTTACCTTTATTGCCGGCAAACTGATCCCTTACTGGCTCGTTGGTTTCGCGGTGCTCACGTACAGTTTCCTTTTGGCCTGGCTTTTCTATGACATCGTGCCCGTGGGCAGGTTCGGGACGATCTATCTTTTTGCCCTCTTGTTTGTCTTTGGCATAGCCGGTTTCGGGTTGATCGTGTCGAACCACTCGGCTACCATGCAGCAGGCGATGTTCGTTATGTTTTTTTTCATCATGATCTTTGTCCTGATGAGCGGTTTTTTCTCGCCGATCAAAAGCATGCCGGGATGGGCACGGGCGATCGCGGCTTTTAACCCGTTGAACTATTTCGTGGAGGTGGTGCGGGGCGTCTACCTGAAGGGGAGTGGCGTGGGGGATATGACGAGGCCACTGCTGGCGTTGAGTAGCTTCGCCGTGATCATGAACGCGTGGGCCGTCTGGAGCTACCGGAAATCGCGTTGACGAGCGCACGAAAGAGTGAAATTTGAATCTTTTTTTGCCGTCATGGGAAAGCCGCGCGCACGGGTCACGGGGTACTCCCGCGAGGCACTCCCCGCTCGTGGTCAGGCCACAAAGCGCCTTGGGTAACGGGCCACGCCTGTTTCGTATTCTTCAACGCACGCGACATAAAAAAGGCGTGACTCGAAACAGGTGAGTTTCAAGTCACGCCCGACGGCGATCAAGAGCGTTCTCTTGATACGATCAGTACAAGTAATCTTCCAACAACATCTGTAACTCTTTCAGGTTATCAACGGCTTCCTTGTTCCCGGCCTTGACCGCGCGTTCGAAATAATAGAGTGCTTCATCGTAATTCTTCACGTTCGAGTAGGCGATGCCCAGGTTATTCCACGCCTCACCTTGGTTTATGGAGAGCAGGCGTGTAATGGCCACGTCATACTGCTCATCGAGGATGCTGGCGGCCGACGCGTTGATCCGGGCGATCGGATCTTCCGGGAAGGATTCCACGGCTATTTGGAAGGTCTCGTTAAATTCGGGACTGCCCTTCTCGTAGGTGTGGGCCACGAGATAGAACTCGTTAAGATTCAAATGGCAAGGTTTTTGATAGATCACCGACTTTGCCTTCGCGACATCGAACGGGCGGACGATGTAATTGATGGTATACTCGCTCCGGCGCAAGGCGGGGAACACCTCATCCAGCAGGAAGCGATAGGTGGTACCTCCCGACAGGGCTTTCAAGCGGGCCTTGCGTCGCGTGATGTTCGTCTCGGTGCGGATGATCTTCTCCACCTCGCTCTTGTCTTGGAAAGAGAGTGGCTCGATGAGTTTTAACACGCCCTCCCAATCTTCTCCGTGCCAACGGACCTGGATTTTTTTCGCGGGGATCTTATATTGGTTCTTAAGGTAGTTCACGAAAGAATCGACACGCGCCTCCGAGAGAAGCATGTTACTATCGTAATCGCCGTCGGGGGAGGCGTAACCGACCACGTTACATGTGCTGATGGAGAGGTTCGGGTCGGAGAATATCTCCGCGAAGAAGTTATCCACTTTTTCCAGCATGGCGGCGTTATTATTGAAATTGACCGACACGTCGGACTTCCCTGCCGCGAAGTCGAGGCGGGCCACGTGGATATCACTTCGTTTCTTGGGCGACTCGACGGGTGGGTAAATGAACGACACCTGGTAGCTGGGCGTGTACACGGAGGAGAGCGTTTGGGCGGCCACCTCAAGTTCCCGCTGTCCGATCTCGCACGCCCTACAACCCGTGGAGACCTCGTTTATAATGAGTTTCGACCGGCGAAGCCAAGAAGAGTAAGGGAGTTCTAATTGCACGACGACCTCTCCGGGATGACCGTTACGATGCCGTATGCGTGCCTGGGGTTCGATGTCGAAGTGAATAGCGCCGAAGGCGAGCGCACGACTCAAGGCTTTGTCGCGCTTTCCCCCCGAGATGATGATGGGGTCGAACACGTGGGTGTTCGTGTTGTCGTAAGAGCGAATCACGGGGGTCAACGTGAGCATCATCTGCGGGTCCATCTTCACCTTCTTGAGATCGATCGTGAAATCGAGGGTGACTTTATCTTTTATTTTTTTCGAATGCACGTGCTTGAACACGAACTCTCCTTTGTAGGGACTTTGTGCTTGTGAAGCGAACGGGAGCGCGAGCGCGATGAAAAATAGTATATAGTATTTCATGACGGTATGTTTTTTATCGGGTGGATTAATGTAAAAAGTAAACGAGCGAAACGACTGTCCGGGTCAACCCGAAGTAGTTATATGAACTTGATTTGAGTTTCGGGGCACACTTGGCGCACAAGTAATCGTCGTATTCGAATCGCGTGTATCCCCCGCCGACAGCCGCTTCGATGCTCCAGCGTTTACTTAAAATCCATTGATGACCGAAGGTGATGCCTCCCCCGTAAAGGAGTCCCTCGTAGCGTTTGCCATTGAGGAAGGAGAGAACTCCACCCGGCAGGTCCCAATTGGCCACGTTAAACTCCCCGACGATCGCGTGAACCCCGAAGAAATAGCCGTTGAACCGTTCGCAGGCCCAGTACCGGAGCTCGGGTTGAGCTATCCAATGTTTAAATTTTTTGTCATCTTTCCAATCGAATGGATTGTAACTTCCATACACCTCCAACGTGGTCCGTTCTCCCAGGCTGAACTCCAAGGCAAGATTGGGTGATAAAGTAGCATCGGCAAGAAGGTTATTCTTGACACCAATACGTTGCGCGCTAAGGGTGAAAGATAACCCCAATGCAGCAAAAAGAAAAATTATTTTTCTCATAAATTTTAAATTATCAAGTTATCGTGTACAACATCATCTATCTTAATTAAACCATCTTCTCTTCTTTTTATTGCATAATCCGCTGGAAAACAGTAGTATTGTTTATCCAGTGCCACACGCGATGAGCCATATTCCTCACTTGTCGCGTGTATGCATTTGCCTGTCTTTACGCCTCTTTTTTTCAACGTCATATACTGCAATAAAACACGATCCAAAAGTAGAAATAATATCAAAAAGAAAAAAATTTATACCCGAATAAATGCAAGATGAATCTAAAAGTTTTTAATCCTCATATTTCGAGTATTGGGAAGATTTATTTTACGTTATATGATAATCTCTTCCCGGCGCCAGGCTCCCTCGGTCGGAAGACAGGCGAACGAGTAGTTTGGAATCCCTCTTCAGGGGGATCGGTGTAAAACTGTCGAAATGTCTCTTGGCAGGAGACGCGTGTCGTTAATCATGATATGTTCTTATGTCGTATTCATATTTTACGAATTTCATGCACGCGTCCTCATGCATATATGAAAATAGAAACAATAAAGAGCGCGGAAACATTGAAAGCGCCATGTTTTTGTTTGCATGATAACGATACTTGGCGTAATTTTGTATTAACATTTTCGAGAGACGCAGTCCGGCTTGAAACGGAGTAAAGTTAGACGAAATCTTCGAGAAAATCAAGAGTAGGTTGACATCTGGAACGAGAGGTACTCCTTGACTCTTTCTCCAGAACTCAAAGATGAAAGATAAGGACAAAGATTAAGACAGATGAAAGGATCAAGGAGTTATATTTTGTGTTGTGTTGTGTGACTGGGGGAGTGCAAGGGAGTTTTACTCATAGTGGATAATTGTACTAAAACTCCCTCCCCCTTTCTTCCTTACAGACGAATATAAAAATGCAAGATAGATAGTTAGTTAGTTTTAATTATGATTTGATAGTTCACTTTCATCGACAAACACGTTTCGGTAAGTTTCTCGATTCTGAGAGAAACTTGAGGGCCCAACTCATCTGTGAAGACCGGTTGGGTTTTTTTTTTGCTTTTTATCGGTCGGGGCGCTGTATGTTCTAATGTGTTCCTCTATCCCAGCAGGTTCATGAGGACGTGGTTATCTTAATAAAGAGATCTCTTTGTTTGTCAATTTCGAATGGTTTTCATGAGTGGCACAAAATAGATTTCTCTTTATTAAGGTGATGATCATTCTAATGAACATGTCGCTCGATAGAAAAATGCGCCAGTTTTTTCCTGCATCCCAAGAGGATAAGGCTGTCTCATAAGTCAGTTTTCGTCATTGGTAGGGCGTAGCTCGAAGCAATGACGACCATTCGAGACAGTTTCGCCTTCGGAATTATAACTCCATGTTGTGCGCGTCTAACTTCACGGGCACGATCCGGTTTACCAGCGCGGGGTCGTAGGGAAGTGCCACGCGGATGTAGTTGTCGGTGAAGCCGCAAATGGATCCCCCGACGTTGCTCTCCTCGAACAGTACCGGTCGCGTTGCGCCCTCGAAACGGCGATAAAAACGCGCGATCTTCTCGTCCGAGAGTGCCAATAACGCCTCGACCCGGTGCCTCTTCTCCGCTGCCGGGACGGCGTACGGGATGGACAAGGCCCGCGTGCCGGCGCGTTCGGAGTAGGGGAAGACGTGCAGCCGCGCGATATCCAGCCCCGCGATAAAGCGGAGTGACTCCTCGAACATCTCTTCCGTCTCCCCGCGCATCCCGGCGATGACATCTACCCCGATGAAGGCATCGGGGATCCGTTCAAGGGCGAGGGTGACCCTCTCGGCGAAGAACGCACGGGTGTAGCGGCGCCCCATCAGGGCGAGCACCTCATCGTTACCCGACTGCAAGGGTAGATGAAAATGAGGCATGAAGCGGTGCGAGGAGGCCATGAAGTCAATGATCTCCCCCGTCAGCAGGTTAGGCTCGATGGAGGAGACGCGGTAACGTTCGATACCCGCTTCCGCCTCGAGCGCCCGGAGCAGGTCGAGGAAGGTCTCCCCGCGCCCCCGTCCGAAATCTCCCGTGTTGACACCGGTGAGGATGATCTCTTTGATACTCTTGGCGGCCGCCTCTTGCGTCATCTCCAGCACTTGCCGGATGGAGGCGCTCCGGCTTCGTCCCCGCGCGTGCGGGATGGTGCAGTAGCTGCAAAAATAGTCACAGCCATCCTGTATCTTCAGGAACCCGCGGGTACGGTCGCCGTGGGAACAGGCGGGATCGAAGCGATCGAGGTGGGAGATGCTGCCCGCGTGGTACTCCTGTTCCACACGCGGCGCGATGGCGCGCAGGCGATCCCCGACGGCGAACTTCTCCTCGGCACTCAGCACCAGGTTTACCCCCTCGATAGCCTGGATCTCCTCGCCCCGGAGTTGCGCGTAACAGCCCACGACGACGATGTACGCACCGGGGTGACGGCGGGCGATCTTGCGGATGACTTGACGTCCCTTCTTCTCGGCCATGTCCGTGACGCTACACGTGTTTATGATGCATATATCCGCTGCCTCCTCTTCGCTCACGGAGAGCGCGCCGGCTTGTTCAAGGCTGCGCCGGATGGTAGATGTCTCTGAGAAATTTAATTTGCATCCCAGCGTGATGTAGGCGATTCGTTTCCCTTGTAGCTCCATGCGTGCGATTTTCGGGCAAAAGTAAGGTTAAATTACGAAATTCTCCTACTTTTGCCTGCAAACAGAGTACGATGAGATATTACGTGATAGCGGGGGAGGCGTCGGGCGACCTGCACGCCTCGAACTTAGTACGGGAGCTGAAAAGGCAGGACCCGGCGGCGACGGTACGCGGCTGGGGAGGGGATTTGATGCGAGAGGCGGGCGTTGACGTGGTGTGCCATTACAAGGAGACGGCGATCATGGGATTTTTCACGGTGGTGAGGAAGTTGGGCCGGATCCGGGAGAATCTCCGGGCGTGTGCCCGGGATATCCTCGCGTGGCATCCGGATGTGGTGGTGCTGGTGGATTACGGGGGATTTAACCTCCGCTTGGCGAAGATGCTCAAGGAAAAAAACGTGCGGGTATACTACTATATCTCGCCCAAGGTGTGGGCGTGGAACACGGGGCGGGTACGCGCGATCAAACGGTGGGTGGAGAAGATGTACGTGATCTTCCCGTTCGAGGTCGACTTTTACCGGGCTTTTAACTACACGGTCTACTACGCCGGCAACCCGTTGGTGGATGCCATCGACCGCCGGGAGTGTCAGGAGGAGCGTTTCGAGGAGTTCGTCGCGCGCCACGGCTTGTCGGGACAACCAATCATCGCCTTGCTGGCCGGGAGCCGGTCGCAGGAGTTGAAGCACGTGTTGCCGAAGATGCTGCGCGTGACGGATCGTTTCCCCGCCTACCAGTTTGTCATTGCCGGGGCACCCGCGATGACGGAGGCCGATTATACACCTTATTTAAAAGGGCGATCTATCCCCATCGTGTACGGAGAGACCTACCGGTTGCTCCGGCAAGCCCGGGCGGCCCTGGTCACGTCGGGCACGGCGACATTGGAGACGGCCATCCTCCGCGTCCCGCAGGTAGTCTGTTACAGCGGGGAGGGAGGCGTGTTCTTTTATTTGCTATTCAGGCTTTTCGTTAAGGTAAAGTTCATCTCTCTCGTCAACTTGATTGCCGGCAGAGCGGTCGTTCGGGAGCTGCTCATGCAGCAACTCAACGAGCGAAACTTGTACGGGGCACTCTCCCTCATCCTCCCGGACACGCCCGCGCGGGAGCGGATCCTGCAAGGATACGACGAGGTAAATCGTCGGCTGGGCGAACCGGGCGCATCGGGGCGGGTGGCTGCCCACATCATCCGGTCGCTGTCGGGCGGCGAGGAGGGTTAGTTGACCACGTTCGTCGGGTGTCCCGCGTAAAAATTCAGGATATTGGCAACGGCTTCCCGGCCGGTAGCGATGCGCGTATCGATGGTGCCGGTAGCATTATGTGGAGTGAGTACCACGTTATCAAGGTGATAAAGTTGTTCGGTAATGTGCGGCTCGTACTCGAAAACGTCGAGGGCGGCCCCGGCAATTCTCTTTTGGACAAGAGACTCCACCAGGGCGGCCTCTTGTATAATCGCCCCGCGGGCCGTGTTTATCAAGAAAGCCGTGGGTTTCAGCCACGCGAGTTCCCGTTCTCCCAGCATGTGGTGGGTCTCTCCCGTGAGCGGGGTGTGGATGGAGACAAAATCGGAACGTCGCAACAGGGTTTCCAGGTCGACTCGCTCGTACTTCTCCACGACACTCCGGCGATTATGATAGATCACCTCCATGCGGAATGCGGCAGCCATCTCCGCGACGGTTTTCCCGATATTCCCCATGCCGATGATACCCAGGGTGCGCCCTTCGAGCGTGAACCCGAGATTTTTCATCGTTCCCCACATGCTCTCTTTCTCGACGCGGACACGCCGGTCGCACTCGGCGATGCGCCGCGCCGCGCTCAACATAAGCCCCATGGCCATCTCCGCCGTTGGGAAGCATACGCTACGCGGCGTGTTGCAGACGGCAATCCCTTTAGAACGCGCGTACGCGATGTCTATATTATTATAGCCGACTCCAAAGTTACTGATCACCTTCAGGCGTTTGCCCGCGTCGATCAACTCTCGGCCCAGCGGTCGCGTGAAAATGGGGATGAGGGCGTCGTAATCGCCGATGACACGGATCAACTCATGGTCGGTAAAGTACTCTTTTTCAGGTAATACGTAATCGTGCTCGTCTCCCAACGCGGCAAAAGATTCGATGGGAATCCTGTACGTGACTAATATCTTCATTTTTTCAACGGTTCAAGTAATTTTCTCTGCAATATTACATAATTTTGCCTTCACCAGAAAAGCATGAACAGAATAAAAAGAGTAACAAATATATTTTCCCTGTGTGTTATCGTTTTAGGGACACTGACGATAGCTCTTTACCTCGCGTTGATGACTCCTTTCGTGCAAACGCGACTGGTGGCTTACTTCACCCATCAACTCAGGGAACGTACCGGATTGGAACTCTCCATCGGGCGGGTAGATTTTCGTCTCTTGGAGACTCTTGTCTTGGAAGAGGTGCTGTTAAAGGGTTCCGGGGAGGATACTTTGCTCTTTGCCGGGAGACTTTTCGTGCGATTGGACTCCGTGAACCTCATTCGTAGCACGTTTACCGTGAAAGAGTTATGTTTTGAAAAGGCCCTGTTCAACTACCGGATACAACGCGGGCAGGAGAGGAGTTCTTCCAACCTGGATATCCTTCAAAAGGCTTTCTCGCGGGAGGAAGAGAGCACGACCGACACCACATCGCCCCGTTGGCAGATACCCTTTTCCAAGATCGAACTACGGGATTGCCGCGTCACCTATGCGGAGAAGGGGGGAGGAGGAGTGGCGTACGGCATCAACTGGACGGACGTGGAGTGTCGGGAGGTGTACGCGCTCCTGTACGGGATTGACCTCGCGGGAGGTGGTGTCCGGACGGGCGTGAAGGGGCTGCGCCTGAAAGAAAAATCGGGCTTCACGTTGCACGAACTCTCCGGTGACATGTACCTTGATGATACGTGCTTGCTGGTGACCAACACCCTTATCCGCGCGGGTCGTAGCCACCTGCGTCTTGATACCCTTGCCTACGAGTGGGTTCCTGGCGCGGGCTATTGGCGCAATTTCGTTTGGAAGATGAATCAGCGCTACCTCTTCTCCGACGCGGAGGTCTACTTCAGCGACCTGGCCTACTTCAACGCTACGCTACTGGGCATGGATAACGCGATCGCGGGGAGCGGGGAGATCTACAACACCGTTGCTAACTTGTCGGGGAAAAACCTGGAGTTGCGGATCGGCAACAAAAGCCACCTCAGCGCCTCCTTCCGCTCCGACGGTTTGCCCCGCTTCCTGGAGACTCGTTTTGAAATCGAACTCGCCGAGGGCGAGTTCTCGCCGGCAGAGTTACGGGAGATCTATATGCCTTGGCTGGAAGAGCACTACCTCTATCTCCCGTCGATAGTGGATCGTTATGACACCTTCCGTCTCGCCGGCCACTTCTCCGGCACGATTGATGACTTCGTCGTTTCGGCCCGAAGCGCGACACCGGGCTTGGGGGGAGAGGTAAACGTGACCTACCGGGTCGACACGACCGGGGGCTATCGCTACGCGGGGGATGTACACTTGGAGCGGGTGAATTACGCGCTCCTCTCCGGGCAAGCGTTTTTGGGAACCGGCTCTTTCGAGGGAAAATTCGCCGGGCTTCAAGCCGGTAATACCTCCTTCACGCTGGATGGCCGGGCCTCCCGCCTCCCCGTTTTTAATACCGAGTTGCGGCAGGTGCAACTCGCCGTGCGCGTGGCGGGGGATCATTACGACATCCGCACCTCCGTGGACAACGACACGATTCGCGCCGGGATCGCCTTGGTATACGAGACGCGTGACTCCCTTGCCTCGCTCCGCGTGGGCGGTGAGGTAGATGTCCGGGGATGGGACACGTGGGCTCCCGCGCTCTTTGCTCCCGGCGAATCGCTGAAAGCGTGCTTCTCCGGCGACTGGCAAGAGCGCGGCAACTCGTACTGCATCGACTTCCGGGTAGCTCCGCTGCACTATGCCAACGCCCGGGGGAGTATGCTCCTCGACACGATCCGCTTCACCCACGAGATGGCGGGAGAGCACGGAAGCACCGTCCTGAAATCCGGTTTCTTGGACTGCGACGTGACGGGCAACTATCGCGACATACAGATAGAAAAACTATGGAATCACCTCGTGTATAACTACTTCCCCTCCTACGAGCACGCGATCAAACAACCCCCTCTTCGTGACCTTGATGTCGTTTGTGCCGTTACGTTAAAGGATTTCAATACCCTTCTCCCGGTCATCTACCCAGGCCTCTCCCTCTCCAACCGGGCCACCCTCCTCGCGCGCTACAACGGGGCGAACGGGGCCATCGATGTCGATTTCCGGGCCGACACCCTCTCTTGGGGAGAGATGCAACTCGCTCGCCCCAAGCTACGCGTCACGGGAGACTCGGCGGCCATAGAGAGTGTCTACACGACGGAAAAATTAAACTATGCCCCCGTGGGACAACTCTATAATCTCCGCAACACGATGAAGATTCGGCCCGACCGCGTCTCCAACGAACTTACTTGGAATAACTGGCAGCGAGAAACATACAGTGGTTCTCTCTCGGCAGACTTGAGCCTTTTACGCTACCACGACCGCCACGTGGCCCAGGTACTGGTGCAACCCGGGGTCATCATTATCGGCGACAGCCTGTGGCACGTAGAGCGGTCCCTCATCCTCCAAGAGCGTGACAACTACTTTATCAACAACTTCGAGATACGGCGAGGCGACCAGCTCTTCCGGCTGAAAGGTCGCATCGGGGAGAATCCCCACGACACGCTTCTCGTGCAATTCGAGAATTTCGAGCTATCCGATCTGAACGCGCTATTGTTCAGTAATCGGCTGAGCCTCTTCGGTAAGATAGACGGCCAGGTGCGCGTGCAAGACCTTTACAACGATCGCCTGATCTACGCCGACATGGAATTAAGCCGCTGGGGCATAGACCGGGATACGTTAGGTGTCATGAATATGCGCACGTACTGGGACGCGTCCGATAAACTCCTCCACGTGAACATGGCCAACCACCTGGATCATCGCGTGCCTCTCTCCGCATCCGGACACTACAACCCCTCCACCAACGAGGTGCGCCTGCAAGCCGTCCTCTCCGCCATCGAAGCGCACCGGATCACGGATCACTTTCCCGGCTTGTTAGGTAAAAGTAGCGGTACCGTGTCGGGCATCCTGAACATAGAAGGCCCTTCCGGGGCACCCTCCCTTGACGGTTACATCGGTTTCGACAATGTCACCTTGCCCGTCGAGGCGATCAACACCACCTTCACCCTGAACGATCGCTTGGAAATTAAGGGGAGTCGCGTCCTCTTCGATCGCTTGCACTTGCAAGACGCGGCAACGAACACGGTCAAAGGTTCCGGTTACTACGACTTGCAGGAGGGCAACTACGATATCGGCTTGCAATTTAAAAACTTCATGATTCTCAACGCTCCCGTCTCCCGCGAAGAGACCCTCTACGGCCAGCTTGCCATCACGGGAAGAGCGCGGATCCACAATCCCGACGCTGTTGCCACCATCGTTGCCGACTTTAAGACCAACCACGGGTCCCGCCTCTTTGTACCCCTCGGCAGCACCGGGCTGGATGACGAGTATAACTTCCTCCACTTCATCAACAACACCCGCCCTGAGGCCCGACGGGGAGGCAGCAGGCGACAAAGCACTTCGCTTGCCGGTCACCTCGCCCTCGACATCGCCGTCGAAGTCACCAATGACCTGGAGTTGCAACTTATCTTCGACCCCACCGTCGGGGATATCCTCAAAAGCGTCGGGCGCGGTAACCTCCGCTTCTCCCTTGACAAAGACAATCAAGTAAATCTCTTTGGCGAATACGCGATCGAACAGGGAGATTATCTCTTTACCATGGGCAACCTTATCAACAAACGGTTTCTCCTGCACCCCGGCGGCCACATCACCTGGAACGGTACCCCCGCGAATGCCACGATCGACGTCACGGCCCTCTACCCCTTGCGCACCTCGCTCGGAGACCTCGTGCAGGATGCCGTCAGCGGTTGGAGCGCCAGCGACTATAGCGCCAAGGTACCTGTCGAGTGTACCCTACACCTTACCGACAACCTTTTGAATCCTACCGTTACTTTCGGCATCGAGTTTCCCTCCCTCGATACCCGCGTGCGTAGCACCCTCCAGGGCATCCTCGCCGGTCCTGACGAGATCAACAAACAGGTATTCGCCCTCCTGCTCATGAACCGCTTTTATCCCATGGACGCGCAAGATGCGCTGCTCCGCGACGCCGGCTACCAGACAGGTGTCGCCACCGCCAGCGAGATGCTCTCCCGTCAATTCTCCCGCTGGCTCTCCCGCCTTAGTTCCAACTTGGACATCGGGGTCGCCTATCGACCCGGTGACCAGGAGAGCAACAACGAGTTTGAGATCGCCCTCTCTACCCGGATCTGGGACAACCGCATCTCCATCTCCGCCAACGGGAACGTCGTCGAGGGTGCCAAAGCCTCGGGACAGTCGCCCATCACCGGGGATTTCGACGTCGATGTGAAACTCAACGCTCCCGGTACACTGAAACTGAAAGCCTACTCCCACACCGACACGAAGATCACCTACAACGCCACGGAGACCATCCAGGGCGTCGGCCTCTCCTACCAGGAGAATTTCGACACCCTGCGCGAACTCTTCCGTGACTATTTCGGCTTTTTCAAGAGAAAGAAAAACAATAAACAATGATAGCCCCGCGCGGGGCAAAACGTAACACCAAAAATAGAGTAAAATGAAAGCAATTGACTACATGGAACGCGAGGCTCGCTATGGGGCCCACAACTATCACCCGCTTCCCGTCGTTCTCGACCGCGGCAAGGGCATCCACGTCTGGGACGTCGATGGCAAGCGTTACTTCGATTTCCTCTCCGCCTACTCGGCCGTGAATCAAGGCCACTGCCATCCGAAGATCGTACAGGCAATGACGGAGCAGGCATCTATCCTGACGCTCACCTCCCGCGCCTTCTATAACAACGTGTTGGGAGAGTGGGAGGAGTACGTGACCCGTTATTTCGGTTACGACAAGGTGCTGCCGATGAACACTGGTGCCGAAGCTGACGAGACCGCCCTCAAGTTATGCCGCCGCTGGGCCTATGACGTGAAAGGCATCCCTGCCGACAAGGCCAAGATCATCGTCTGCGGCGGCAACTTTCACGGGCGCACCATCACCATCATCGGTCTCTCCGACGATCCCTCCTCCTACGATCGCTTCGGCCCCTTTACGCCGGGCTTCCTACGGATTCCTTACAACGACATTCCGGCCCTCGAGGCAGCCCTCCATGATCCCCATGTTGCCGGCTTTCTCCTTGAGCCGATCCAGGGTGAAGCGGGCGTTTATGTCCCCGACGAGGGCTACCTGAAGAAGGCCAGCGACCTGTGTAAATCCCGTAACGTCCTCTTTATGGCCGACGAGGTGCAGACCGGCATCGCGCGCACGGGCCGGATGCTCGCGTGCGACCACGAGGGGGTACGTCCCGACATCTTGATCCTGGGCAAGGCCTTGTCTGGCGGCGCGTTACCGGTCTCCGCGGTACTGGCCGACGACGAGATCATGTTGACCATCAAGCCCGGTGAACACGGCTCTACTTACGGCGGCAATCCCGTCGCGTGCCGTGTCTCGATTGCCGCGTTACAGGTCGTCAAGGACGAGCATTTGGCAGAGAACGCCGATCGCCTGGGGAAGATCTTCCGCGACGAGGTGGGGGCCATTGCCTCCGACCGGGTCGAACTGGTACGCGGCAAGGGGCTGTTGAACGCCGTCGTGATTCGGCCCAAGGACGGACAAACGGCGTGGGACGTCTGCCTGAAGTTACGTGACAACGGCCTGCTGGCCAAGCCGACGCACGAGCACATCATCCGTTTTGCCCCGCCGTTGGTGATCACGGAACCCGAACTGCGGGAAGCCATCGACATCATCAAGAAGACCATCAACGAGTTGGATTAACTACATACCGGAAGTACATGCCGTGTGGTTCGTGAAAAAGGGGCTGTCTCAAAAGTCAATTCGAGACAGCCCCTTCCCTTTAACGGGTCATTAGAGCCTCCCCTAACGGGTCGTTAGAGCCTGCCCTAACGGGTCATTAGAGCCTGCCCTAACGGGTCGTTAAATCTTCCCTTACTCCTCTGTCGGTTCGAAATCCTCCTTGCCCACGCCGCAAAGCGGGCAAACCCACTCTTCGGGAATATCTTCAAAGGCAGTGCCCGGTGCAATGCCGCTATCCGGATCTCCTATCACGGGGTCATACACGTACCCGCAGACGACACAAATAAACTTTCTCATGGTTTTCGTTTTTTTAAGGTAAAACAATTACGAACAAAGATACAACCGCTTGGTCACATGTACAAATCCCGCTCCCCGCTTTTTATCCTATTGTAATAAGAAAGGAAAAGAGGTAACAATCTCTTCCCGGTGAAAAACGGATCTTTTTCGATCTCTTCCAGTTCCCGTTGCACGACTTTCTCTCCTGCCTCGCGCGTTTCGGGGGAGGCGTAATCGTCTAAGAACTCGCGGAACGTGAGCACGGCGTTTAACTTGCAGAATTTTCCCTCCACGCCTTTCTCCAGCATGGTCATGATCCGCTCGCCGGTGCGCCCGCAACGATACCCGGCCGTGCAAAACGACGTGATCATCCCGTCGAGGGCCAGCTCCCGGGTCACCTCGTCAAGTCCCCGCTGGTCGCCCAACATGAACTGTACCTTGTCCGGGTTCTCCTCTTGGCTCAACTTCTTGGCGTAAGCCCCGATGCCTAAGCGGGACGAGGCATCCGTCTGTGTACATCCCAGGCGAACCAACTCGCGACGGATGACGGGATGCTCGCGAGCCGTCACGATCAGCCCGCTGTAAGGGATAGCGAGGCGGAGCACCGTCACTAAACGGCGCGTCGACTCGTCGTCCACCAGGTAGGGCGAGAGCGTGCTCGCGGGAGCCCCCGGCGCGGGCTGCATCCGTGGAAACGAGACCGTGTGCGGGCCAATGCCGAACTGTCGCTCTAAATCAAGCGCGTGATAGAGCAACCCCATCACCTCGAAACGCCAGTCGTACAAGCCAAATAACGCCCCGATCGCCACGTCCTCGATCCCCGCTTCCATCGCCCGGTGCATCGCGTAGAGGCGCCAGCGATAGTTCCCCTTGATCGTTGACGGCGCGTGCAACTCCGCGTAACGGCCGCGGTGGTACGTCTCTTGGAACACCTGGTACGTCCCGATACCGGCCCGCCACAACTTTTTTAAATCCGCGACCTCCATCGGGGCAGCGTTGACGTTGATGCGGCGGATATTATTGAAGCCGCGCCCCGTGGGTGTGGCCCGCTTGATCGAGTACATCGTGGCGAGGGAGGAGGCGATATAATCGGCATCGTTGCGCGGGTGCTCCCCGTACACGGCGATCACGCGCTTGTGCCCCTCGTCGATCACCGCCGCGGTCTCGCGCGCCACCTCTTCCATCGACAGCACGTGGCGTTTCTCCTCTTTGTTCTCCACGCGAAACCCACAGTAGAGGCAGCTATTCACGCACAAGTTTGAGAGGTAGAGCGGAGCGAAGAAGACGATCCGGTTGTCGTAGACCTTCCGCTTTACCGCGAGTGCCGTCTCCCGCATCTCGGCCAGCAACATGGGATCCTCCACGTTTAACAGCACGGCCGTCTCTTCGGGGGAGAGTGTTTTGATCTCCAGTGACTTTTGTAATATATCCCGCACGCGTCCCGCGTCCGGTCGGCGTTGCCGTTCCAGTTCCGACGTGATGGCTGCCTCGTCCATGAAATCTTTCCCTCCCACGAGGTACTTGTCGATCTCAGCCTGCTTGATCACGCCGTTCGTCCACTCCTTTACCGTCATCGTGGTCATCCCAGCAACTCCTTGACTTTAACGGCAATGATCTTTCCGTCGGCCGTGCCGGCCAGGGCGCGGGTGGCTACGCTCATCACTTTACCCGTGTCTTGCGCGGAGGTGGCACCCACCTGTTCGATGATCGCCTTGAGGGCGGCGATTAACTCCTCTTCGTTTAGCTGTCGGGGGAGGAACTCCTCGAGCACGGCCACTTGGGCGCTCTCGTGGTCGTACAGATCCGTACGTCCTTGTTGCAGGAAGATGGCGGCCGCGTCTCGTCCCTGTTTTGCCAGCTTACCGATGATCTTCACGCACTCCGCATCACTCAGCGACGCGGAAGCTCCCGGGGCGGCTTTCGCCTCGATGAACACTTTTTTGATGTTGCGCAACACCTCTAAGCGAAGCGTCTCGCGGGCTTTCATGGCCTCCATGATCCCCTTGTTAACTTTTTCTTCTATTGTCATCGCGATGTGAATTTTAAGATGTTTCCCGCGACAAAGGTATCATTTTTTCCCCGGATATTCGTTTCCCCTCTCGCGGATTTCAGACGAACCACTCACTCCCGCGAAACGAGCGACCACTCTCTATGACAGCGGGTCGAGCGACGATGGAGATGCGCGACGTTTATGCGAGATTTCTGAGACAACCCCGGTGGTTCATCAGATTTTCCCGGCGATATACGACCCGACGGCCCGCGTGCCATACGCGTGCCCATCGGCGCTGATATCCTCCGTTACGAAACCGTCGGCGATGGCGGTGGCGACGGCCCGACGAATCGCGGCCCCCTCCGCGTGTAAATGGTACGCGTGCTCGAACATCATCGCGGCGGAGAGAATAGTCGCCACCGGGTTCGCGATGTCCTTCCCCGCCGCCTGCGGGTAGGAGCCGTGAATCGGCTCGAAGAGCGACACGCCCGCCCCCACCGAGGCCGAGGGGAGAAGCCCCAGCGAACCGGTGATCGCACCGGCCTCGTCGGTCAGGATGTCGCCGAACAGGTTCTCCGTCACGATCACGTCAAACGCCGCCGGTTGCCGGACGAGCTGCATCGCGGCGTTGTCGACGAACATGTATTCCACCGTGACGTCCGGGTAGGCGGGTGCCATCTCCCGTGCCGTCTCGCGCCAGAGACGGGAGGTGGCCAGGACATTTGCCTTGTCAACCACCGTCAGGCGGCCCCGGCGACGGCGCGCCTGCTCGAAGGCGAGGGCGCAGACGCGACGTACCTCCTCGCGCGTGTAAACGCAGGTGTCGTAGGCCGTCTCCCCGTCCTCGGAGCGCCCCCGCGGCCGACCGAAGTAGATGCCGCCCGTCAGCTCGCGAACGCATAGAATGTCGACCCCCTCGAGCAACTCGCCGCGCAACGGCGAACGGGCGACAAGTGACGGGAAGATATTCACCGGCCGCAGGTTGGCGTAAAGCCCCAGGCGGCCGCGCATGGCAAGCAATCCCTGCTCGGGGCGCACGCGGGCAGAGGGGTCATTGTCGTAGCGGGGCGAGCCGACGGCCCCGAAAAGCACGACTCCCGCCTCCACGCAGAGGCGATGCGTCGCCTCCGGGTAGGGATCCCCCGTCGCATCGATGGCCGCCGCCCCGACAAGGCCGCGGGAGTACGTCACCTCGTGGCCGAAACGCCGGCAAGTGGCATCGACGCACTTGACGGCTTGCGTGATGATCTCCTCGCCGATGCCGTCGCCGGGGAGGAGCGCGATGTGTAGTTTCATAGCGCGTGTTGTTTTTCAAACAGGATGATTTTATCGCGGATGCTCAGCAAGTAGTCGATGTCATCGAAGCCCTGCAGGAGGCACCTCTTCCGATACGGGGGGATGTCGAAGGGGGCCGTCTCGCCCTCGAAGCGCACCTCCTGCCGTTCAAGGTCGACGGTCACCGCCGCCTCCGGTCGCTCGCGGGTCACGGTAAATACCCGCTCGAGGAACGGGGCGGGCAGTTGCACGGGCAAGAGGCCGTTGTTGAGGGCGTTCTCGCGGAAGATGTCGGCAAACCGCGGCGAGAGCACGGCCCGGAAGCCAGCCCCGCGAATGGCCCACGCGGCGTGCTCGCGGCTCGACCCGCAGCCAAAGTTCTTGCCCGCGGCGAGGATCGTACCGCGGTGCGTCGGGTCGTTCAGGACGAAGTCCGGGCGGGGGCAACCGGCGCTGTCGTAGCGCCAGTCGTGGAAAAGCTTGTCGCCGAACCCCTCGCGGGAGGTGGCCTTGAGGAAGCGGGCGGGGATGATCTGATCGGTGTCCACGTTGTCCCGTTCCAGGGGGACGACGGGGGATGTTAAGGTGATAAATCGTTCTCTCATCGTGTGGTGGTGTTACGTGTTACATGAGTTCCCTGGGGTCCCGTATCTCCCCGGTCACGGCGGCGGCAGCGGCCACGAGCGGACCGGCGAGAAAGGTGCGGGCACCGGGTCCCTGTCGCCCCTCGAAGTTGCGGTTGGAGGTGGCCACGCAGTACTTGCCCGGGGGCACCTTGTCCTCGTTCATCGCTAAGCAGGCGGAACAGCCCGGCTGTCGCAGGACGAAGCCCGCCGCCTCGAGCGTGTCGCGCACCCCCTCGGCGATGGCCCGCCGCTCGACCTCCTGGCTGCCGGGGACGATCCAGGCCGTGACACCCGGTGCCCGGCGCTTGCCCTTCACGAGAGAGGCGAAGGCCCGCAGATCCTCGAGGCGACCGTTCGTGCAGCTGCCGACGAAGACGTGGTCAACGCGCTTGCCGACCAGCGGTTCGCCGGCGTGCAGCCCCATGTAGGCGAGGGCTTGGGGATCCGCGGCCGGGGGAATGGTGGCGGTGACCGGGATGCCGGTGGCGGGATTCGTGCCGTACGTGATCATCGGGGCGATCTCCCCGGCATCGAAGGTGAACTCGGCATCAAACCGGGCATCGTCATCGCTCGGGAGCGCACGCCACCGTTCGATGGCTCGCTCCCAGGCGGCTCCCCGCGGGGCGAAGGGGCGGTCGCGGAGGTAGTCGAAGGTCGCGTCGTCGGGAGCGATCATGCCGCCACGGGCACCCATCTCGATACTCATGTTGCAGACGGTCATGCGCGCTTCCAACGAGAGAGCACGGATCGCGGTACCGGCAAACTCGACGAAGTAACCCGTGCCGCCGGCCGTACCGATGCGGGAGATCACGTGAAGGATCAGATCCTTGGCACAGGTGCCTGCGGGTAACCTCCCCTCGACCCGCACGCGAGCCGGCCGGGGCTTGGGTTGGAGGATGCACTGCGTGGCGAGGGCCATCTCGACCTCGCTGGTGCCGATGCCGAAGGCGACACACCCGAGCGCCCCGTGAGTGGAGGTGTGGCTGTCGCCGCAGACGATGGTCATGCCGGGGAGCGTGAGGCCGCTCTCGGGACCGGCGACGTGGACGATGCCGTGGTGGGGGGTACCGATGCGGAAGAGGGAGATGTCATGCGCGACGCAGTTCCGCTCGAGGGTGTCCAGCTGCGCACGGGAGAGGGGGTCGGCGACGGGCAGGTGTTGGCAGAGGGTGGGGATGTTGTGGTCGGGGATGGCCGTGACCTGCCCCGGGCGGAAGAGCGGCACCCCCCGGCGGCGCAAGCCCTCGAAGGCCTGTGGGGAGGTGACCTCGTGGATATACTGGCGGTCGATGTAGAGAACGTGCGTGTCGCCGGGGAGGGCCTCGACGACGTGGGCATCCCAGATCTTGTCAAAGAGCGTGTTCATGGTTGCGGCTGATCGTTTATCTTGGAAACGGCATCGAGGAAGGCCTCGACGGAGGCGGAGATCGTGTCGACGTTCGCGGCAAACCCGTGGTAGGCGCGCCCCTCGTGGGAGAGCTGGACGTGCACTTTGCCAAGGTCGTCGCTACCGCGGGTGATGGCCTGGACAAGGTACTCCTCGAGGATGATTTGTTGCGGAATGATACCCTTGATGGCGTTGAAGGCGGCATCGATCGGGCCGTTTCCGTGGGCGGTGGCGGCCAGCAGTTCGTCGCCCTTACGGACGCGTAGCGTGGCCGTGGGGATGGTGGTAGCGCCGCAGGTGACTTGCAGGGCCTCCAGGTGAAAATGGCGATCGCGGCGCGAGAGTTCGTTGCCCACGAGCACCTCGAGGTCGCGCGGGGTGATCTCCTTCTTCTTGTCGGCCAGGTCGAGGAACTTCTCGTAGAGGATGTTTAACTCCTGGTCGCCGGGGAGGTATCCGATCCGCTCCAGGTGATGTTTCAAGGCCGCCCGCCCGCTACGCGCCGTGAGGATGATGCTCGACTCGTCGACTCCAACCGCCGTCGGGTCGATGATCTCGTACGTCTCGCGGCTCTTCAGGACACCATCCTGGTGGATGCCGGAGGAGTGCGCGAAGGCGTTGCGCCCGACGATGGCCTTGTTGGGTTGTACGGGCACGCGCATGAGGGTCGAGACGAGGCGACTGGCGTGGAGGATCTCTCGCGTGTTGATGCCCAGTTCGAAGGGAAGGCTGTCGTGGCAGGCGATGGCCATGACGACCTCCTCGAGGGGGGTATTGCCGGCCCGCTCGCCCAGCCCGTTGACGGTCACCTCCACTTGCCGGGCACCGTTTTGCACGCCGGCAATGGTGTTCGCCGTGGCCATGCCGAGGTCGTCGTGGCAGTGAGTGGAGAGAATGGCCTTGTCGATGTTCGGGACGCGCGCGCGGAGGTAGGCGATTTTCGCCCCGTAGGCATCGGGGAGGCAATAGCCGGTGGTGTCCGGGATGTTGACAACGGTGGCCCCCGCCCGGATGACGGCCTCGACGACGCGCGCGAGAAAGTCGTCGCCCGTGCGCCCGGCATCCTCGGCGTAAAACTCGACATCATCGACAAACTGCCGGGCGTATTTCACCGCCTCGACGGCCCGACGGACGACCTCTTCCGGGGTGGTGTTTAGTTTCTCGCGGATGTGATAGGGGGAGGTGCCGATGCCGGTGTGTATCCGCGCTCGCTTGGCGTTTTTGAGGGCTTCGGCGGCCACCTCGATGTCGCGCTTGATGGCCCGCGTTAGGGCACAAATCACGGGGCGTGTCACGGCTTTTGATATCTCTATCACCGACTTGTAATCGCCCGGGCTGGAGACCGGGAACCCGGCCTCGATCACGTCCACGCCTAATTTTTCCAGCTGACGGGCGACCTCGATCTTCTCGACGGTGTTCAACTGGCAACCGGGCACCTGCTCGGCATCCCGCAAGGTGGTGTCAAAAATGTGTATTTTCTCCATCGTCACGTTTTTTTAATACCTCTTTATATGTCTCTATAAAAAAACAGGGCCTTTCCCGCGAGAAAGGCCCTATGTTTTGAAGTTGTCACGCTACTACACGCCTTTCTCCCATCGCCGCGATAGCAGGATAGATAGAAGAAATAGCGCGTTTAGCAGTAACCCTGTCATGTTCTTGTCGTTTTTAACGGGGCAAATATAGGTATATCTCCGTCAAGATTCCAACTTTTTTTTTATTTTTTACTTGTTCTGTCGTGCAACATGGTATGGGCATCGCGACGACACCCCAAAAGCTACATCGGGGCACGCCTCTCTGCCACGCGTGATTCACCTTTTCTTGGGATAGCCGACGGGATTGTTCAACACCGGCATCTGGGTCTCCTTCAGGCTCAAGATCTCCTTCAGTTTCGCCTGATCCATGTAGGCGCGAGGGACGGTGGAGAGCCCCACGGCTGCACAAAAGATATTGATATTCTGGGAGACGATTCCCCCGTCCATGGCTCCCCAGAGGCGTGCCATCTCGGTGTTGCCCATCCGGAAACGGGAGTAATCCGAGACGATGAGCAGGACTACCGGCACCTTCTTGACAAACTCTTGACCAGCGGCCAGCACCGGCCGGAGGTCGCCGCTGACGACTGGCTTGAGAAGATGGTTCCGCGCATCATAGAGATACGTGCCCGCGGGCAAGGCCACGTAGAGGTCGATGTCCTGGTCGTTTTTGGCGGTAGGGGCGGTACGCCGCCCGTCGGGACGATTTACCCCGTAGGCAGCCCACAGCAGGTCGCTCAAGTCCTGGAGAGAGAGCGCTCTCTCGTCCATCTCCCGCACGGAGGCCCTGTCGCTCAGGGCTTTCATCACGGAACTTCCGCGGGTCTTGTCGGGAGCGTTTAACTTTATCTCTTGCAGATCCTGGGCCTTGGCGACAGGTACGGAAAAGAGAATGGCAAGTAAAAAAAATAGATGTTTCATAATGGTACGTTTTAATAATAGTATTCTCATGCGTTCGTTGCGGTCGCGTTGCCGTCGGCATCGCGAGAGACCTGTTTCAGGTAACAAGGCAAAGGTAGTGAAAATTTTTGAATAACTATGTGTGTATATCGTAATGACCGCCTCGACCGGGGCACAATGCGCTAAAATCTCCATTTATCGTCTTGATAAACAGGCGCTGGCCCGATAAAAGTGGGGCGGGCGAGAAAAATTGATTCATTCATATATGATAAAATTTTATTATATATTTGTGTCGTCCAATCGCGTGTCGATGATTCGCAGGCAAGTGGCCTCGCGGCGGGGTGGCCGGCCGGGTCGTCGCGCGGGCCAGCGATAAATTAAAACGATAAACGAAGCGATAAATTAAAACGATAAACGATAAATTATGAACGATAAAAATAGGAACAGCATGAATATATCACGAATTTGTTCACTTGCGCTGGTGGCCCTCGCGGCCTTGTCGTGCGCGGACGAGCCGGTGGGGTCCACCGGCAACGAGGGGCTCGAGACCACGATCGCCCTCTCTCTCGCCGCGGTGCCCGAGGAGGCTCCCGGCCTGGCCGGCACGCGGGCCTTGCCCGACCCGCTGGAGGTGGAGGAGGGCACCGCCCCCGGCTACATCGTCAAGGACTTCTGGATGTTGCAATTCAACGAGAACGGGGTACGGATCGGCGCTCCCCGTTATTACACGATGCCCGCCCTGACGTCTACCACGGCGGTCGCGGTGGTACTTCCCCCGGCCAACACGACCTACCAGTGCGTGTTGATAGCCAACACCCATTCCGAATCGCTCGGCACCACGCTGGGTGCCGTCACCACGCTGGCCGGCCTGGCAACCGTTCACGAGAGGCTCCACGGGCTGGCCGACCTGTACAATCCCGCGGACACCCCCCCCGACTTGCTCATGAACGGCACGGTCAACGTGACCAGCAGCACCACCTCGTTGGAGTGCACGTTGTACCGCAACGTGGCCAAGCTCACGCTGACGATTAACAACACCGCCGCCTCGGGCGTGACGATCACCTCCGCGCGGTTGCGCAACGTGCCTAATCGCCTCTTCTACGCCGACCGGCTGCTTGACGGCGCCACGCCCCCGAGCCCCACGCCCGCCCAGTCGGGCGTGTTCGACCTTCCCGTCGACACGCTTGACCTGGCTCCCGGTGCTGCCGTGGAGACGTTGCGCTATTACCTGCCCCGCAACCGCCAGGGTACCACCGGGGCGAGCACGGAAGCGGGGAAGAACGTGGACGCGCCCGCTCGCGCCACTTACGTCGAGATCATGGCCGTGACCGCCGGGGCGATCGAGGACGGCGGTGGCAAGCCGTTGCGTTACCGCTTCTACCCGGGCGCGAACATGACGAACGATTTCAACATCGTGCCGAATTATCACTACACGCTGCCGGTCGTCTTTAACACCGCGGGAGACGTCGCGCAGGACAGCCGCGTGGAGAACCTGGGCCAGGTGCAGCTGGCCGGGGCGAACTCCTACATCATCAACCCGCTTCCCGGGGCCGTGCAGACCACCTACGGCGTGCCCGTTGACCGCGTCAACCGGTTCTGGGGTTCCCCGGACGGGGGGGTGCCGGGGGGCGTGCTTTCCGACAATACCGGGTGGGTGGCCGAGGTGATCTGGCAGGACGGTGGCGCGGGCGTCGAGTTGATCAAGTTCTGCGAGGCCAGCGGCGTGCCCTCGGGCGACAGGTACGCTGGCACGGGGGACTCTTATTTCTACTTCAGCCCCGCGGGCCCGACGGCCTCGGGGAACGCGTTGATCGGGGTCAGGAAAGAGGACGCCACGGAGTATCTCTGGAGCTGGCACGTGTGGCTCACGGGCTACAACCCGGACGAAGCGCCGCTTGCCTGGCAGGAGGACGTCTACTCGTACGGTGTGTCCGGCGGGCACGTGCATCGTTACTCCGGCGAGACGTGGGCCACCAGTTACGCCGATAAATTCATCATGGACCGTAACCTGGGCGCCGCCAGCGCCGACCGCGGGGATGGCCTTGCCAAGACCGGCGGCCTGTACTACCAGTTCGGGCGCAAGGACCCGTTCCCCGCCGCGACCGTGAAGTTGTATGATGTCTCCGGGACGGCGGTGACCGCTTTTACCGCTACCGCCGGCGATTGTATCGTGCGGGTCCAGGGCGGGACGTCGATCAAGACGGCGGTGCAGAGGCCTTATACCTTCTACGGTGCCGGGAGTGCCGACTGGGTGCAAAACAACCCGTATAGCGCTAACTCGTGGCATAACCCGACATGGCATGTCTCGCCGACCGGCAAGAGCCTTTTCGATCCCTGTCCCCCGGGGTGGAAGCTACCGCCCGCGCAGGGCACGTGGAGCACGTTTCTCCTTACTGGTACTACGCCAAACGCCGTTAGCTATCCAGGGGTTGGCTTGGAGTTCTACATGGACGGGGTCGGCACAGGCGAAACGGCCTTCTATCCGGTGTCAGGCTCTCGCTCTTCCACTCAAGGCACCATGCACGAATATGGTGCCCGCGGTTCCTACTGGTCGTCCGCGCCGCTCAACATCTGGGCCGGTTATGACTTGATGTTGCTCAATTCCTACGTCACCCCGTGGAACTACATGGCTTGCGCCAACGCCATCTCCGTGCGCTGTATCCAAGAGTAAAAGGGAGCGAAGCGCCCGTCTCCCGTGCACCCCGTCATCGCGATCCGCGGAGCGGGAAGCAATCCAGCAACCCGTAAATCCCTGGATTGCTTCACCCTCCGGGTTACCAAGGACGTTCAGGTGTAGGAGAGGGTGTGTCAAAAGTCGGATTTCGGAGAGGGTACCTCGCATCCCGGCCGAGATGTTCGGGCGGTTTTCGTCCTTGCGAACCCGAAGGGTGAAGCAATCCAGGGGGTTACGGGTTTCTGGATTGCTTCCCGCTCCGCGGATCGCAATGACGGGAATTACAATCTTTGGTTTCGTCATTGCGAATCCCGAAGGGTGAAGCAATCCAGGGGGTTACGGATTTCTGGATTGCTTCCCGCTATGCGGATCGCAATGACGAAATCCGACTTTTGACACACACTCATTTTTTTGTTCGCGATGACGGAACCCGGTCGGGCATCCTGTCCGGGATGCGAGATAACTCCCTAAAATCGACTTTTGGGACAGCCCCTACGGTTGTTTTGTCAGTTGAACAAGGAGTTTATTTACCCAAAATCCGGTTTTTTATCTTGCTTTGTTGCTTCCTCGCGTCTGAAAATCCTTACAACGATTCAGCTCTTCGGGTGATAAATGGAGTTTTAGACAAGGCCCCTCTGGTTGATACCATCAATGTGCTATTTCGGTTTTTTTTTCTATCTACCCCCTATCGCATGGCGTGGTTTAGCGGGGAAATGGATGCTATTTTGTCTCTCCCCCTCTTTTAGGGCGTTGAAGAGGGGCGTGATTGCCTTGGCAAAGGCTTCCCGGAGGATCAATTTTCATGTCTTACGCGTTTGATTTTGATGTAGAAAAGACAAAATAGCGTGCTGAAAGGCCAAAATATGATGTTATGTTATTAAACAGTGTCATATATTTGCGAATATTGAAAGAGTACTCGCCTGGAAGGCGCATGCTTGTCCGCGATGTAGCAATAGCGATTTGATGAGAAACCGTGTTTAATGAAAACTATGAAACCATGATGAAAAACATCTATCTCGTGGCGCTTCTCCTCTTGGGCGGGGTGGGGTGCGAGCGCCCGACGGGAGAGGGAATAGACAGGAAGGCACTGGTGCGGAGACACAACGTCCGGGTCGATCATTTTGATCCCCTCGCCTCGCTCTCCGTGGGGAACGGTGGTTTTGCCTTCACGGTGGATGCCACGGGGTTGCAGACCTTCCCGGAACTGTATGAAGCGGGAGTCCCGTTGGGAACACAGTCGCAGTGGGGATGGCACAGTTTCCCGAATGATCGCGATTACCGCTTCGAGGAGACGTTGCGCGCGTATAACTTCGGCCGCGGACGGGAAGAGCTTTACTCCGTGCAGGTGAAAAACCCGGAACATGCCGCCAAGGCCGCGGACTATTTTCGCGTGAATCCGCACCGGTTGCATCTGGGGTACGTCGGGCTGGAACTCGTTAAGGAGGATGGTTCCGCGGCCGCGCCGGAAGATATTTCGAACATCGAGCAGGAGATCGATCTTTGGTCGGGTGGTATCCGCTCGACGTTTCTCTTCGAGGGCGAGCGGGTCGAGGTAACCACGTATGCGCATCCCACCGTCGATGCGGTCTCCACGCGGGTGCTCTCTTCGCTCGTCGCGGCGGGACGCTTGAAGGTGCGGCTCACGTTCCCTTATCCTACCGGGAGGCACAGTGACGCTGCCAGCGACTGGAGCCGACCGCTGGAGCACCGGAGCGTGTTGACGGCGCGCGACTCGAGCGGGGCCACGTTGCAACGCGTGCTGGACACCACCCGTTATCAGGTGCGACTGTCGTGGAGTGGCCGTGCCGGGATCGTGGAGAAGGAGCGGCACTATTTCTTGCTTGAGCCGGGGGCCGGAGAGCGGCAAATCGAGTTGACCTGTTGTTTTGCCCCGGTGATGCAAACGATGGAACTCCCCACCTACCGACAAACGGCAGAGAGTAGCATCGCGCGTTGGCAACATTTTTGGATGTCAGGGGGTGCTATTGATTTTTCGGGGAACAAGGATCCCCGGGCTTTCGAGTTGGAGCGGCGCGTGGTGTTGTCGCAGTATTTGACGGCTATCCAATGCGCGGGATCGACACCCCCGCAGGAGACGGGGCTTACCTACAATAGCTGGTTCGGGAAGTTCCACTTGGAGATGGTCTGGTGGCATCAGGTGCATTTCGCGTTGTGGAACCGGGCGGATTTGCTCAAGCCCACGATGGAGTGGTTCCAGGGAGACGCGTTCCGGGAGGCCCGGCAAATCGCGGAGAGGCAAGGTTACAAGGGGGCGCGCTGGATGAAGATGACGGATCCGTCGGCGAAAGAGGCACCGTCGAGCGTCGGGTCGTTGTTGATCTGGCAGCAGCCTCACGTGATCTATTTTGCCGAGTTGCTTTACCGTCGTTTCGGCGAGGAGGCGTTGCAAGCGTACCAGGAGCTGGTGTTTGCTACCGCCGAGTTCATGGCCGATTTCGTGGTGTACGAGAAGGAGAGGGATTGCTACTCGCTGAAGCACGTGAACGGTGCCCAAGAGACGTTGAAGCCGGATAATTCTCATAATCCACCCTTTGAGGTCTCTTACTGGCACTGGGGGTTGAAGACGGCCCAGGCGTGGCGGGTACGCTTGGGCATGGAGCGAGATACGTTGTGGGACGCGATCCTCGCGAAGTTTCCTCCTTTTGTCGAGAGAGAGGGGCTTTATCTCGCGGCGGAGAGTTTGCCGGACACGTATACGAACGAGAAGTACATGTCCGACCACCCGATGGTACTGGCCGCCTATGGTTTTCTCCCGCCCGTGGACTATTTGGTGAACCGGGAGGTCATGACCGGCACGTTCCATTTTATTCACGATAACTGGTTCTGGAGTCACACGTGGGGCTGGGATTATCCCCTGGCCGCCATGACCGCCGTGCGGTTGGGCTTGCCGGAGAAGGCTGTCGACCTGTTGTTGATGGAGCAGCAGAAGAATACCTACTTGCCCAACGGGCATAATTACCAGGATACGCGTTTGCGGGTCTACTTGCCGGGTAATGGTGCTCTTTTGACGGCCGCGGCCATGATGTGTGCCGGTTACGACGGTTGCACGGCGAAGAATCCGGGTATTCCCAAGGGTTGGAAAGTGAAGTGGGAGGGCTTGGAAAAATTACCTTGAGAACTAAATTTATAATTACACAACTTGATAACACGAAATCTTATGAAAAAGACATGTATTCAAAGAGGATGGAGTCTCTTCCTCCTCTCGTTTCTCCTCTTCGCTTGCGAGAGCAAGATGGATGAGCACTACAAGATCCCCGACTGGTTGAAGGGCAGTGCTTGGGAGGTCTTGGAAGATAGGGGTAATTACGCTATTTTCTTGAAAGGGGTGGAACTGGCCGGCTTTAAGCCCATCGTGGAGGGGAAAAGTATCCTGACGGTCATGGCTCCTGACGATGCCGCTTTCCAGGCTTACCTGACCGCCAAGGGGGTCTCGTCTATTGATCAACTTCCCAAGGAGGAGCTCTCCAAGTTGATAGGCTTCCATTTGATGTATTACTCTTACAGCAAGAGCATGCTCGAGAATTTCCGTCCCGACGGGGAGGAGAACTCGACATACGCGGCGGGGCTTTATTACAAGCACCGGACGAAGAGCCAGGATCCGATTGAACAGGTCACGGTGTACGAGGAGGGGGTCGACACGGACGGGGTGCCCACGTATACGCCGAGGGAGATCACGCTCTATCACCCGGAGCGCTTCCTGCCCGTATTTTCTCATCACTTGTTTAAATCCAAGCGTATTGATGCGGCCTCTAATTACGAGTATTTCTACCCCGGGTCGCGGTGGGATGGTGACGAGGGGTTTAACGTCTCGAACGCGCGCGTGACGGGGTACGGGATCGTGACGGACAACGGGTATATCTACACGATTGACAAGGTGCTGGAACCGTTAGAGACGATCTACAAGGAGTTGACGAAGCGGGCGGACGCGTACAGCCGCTTTTTGGACATGTACGGGCAGTTCGCGCGTTTCGCGAAGGATGACGAGTTGACGACGAATTACGGTAACGGCACGGATCTCTACTTGTACGGCCACGGTGATCAACTACCTCCCATCGCCTACGAGTGGTCGACCTCTAATTTCCGGAGTATCTCCACCCTTTCTTCAGTGGCTTACAGTGTCTTTGCTCCCTCGAACGCGGCGTTCGAGGCCTTTTTCGAGAGCTACTGGCGTCCCGGCGGCTACACCTCGTTTGACGAGGTGGACGATATAGCCATGAGTTACATGCTGGGCAATCATGTTTATAGCGGGCTGGTGGTCTTCCCCGAGGAGATCACGCGCGGGGATATCGTCACGCTCTACAACACGAAGATCAATATTGACGTGACCAAAGTGCAAGACCGGAAGATGTGCGTCAACGGGGTCTTCTACGGGCTGGAGGAGATGGCCGTGCCGGAGATATACCGTGCCGTCCCGGGGGCTGCCTTCCGGGAGAAGCGTTTTAGCTGGTATCTCTACCTGTTGAAGCACTCCAGCTTACTGGAGTCGTTGACATCGCTCGACGTGAGTATGGTCGCTTTGATGCCGACAAACGACCAGTTGGCGACGCTCGGTATTGTCAAGGACGTGAACGGGGATTTGATGATCGAGGAGGACGGAATCCCGGTGCCCTTGAGTAGCGCGATGATGCAGGATATCGTGAACATGCACCTCGTGACCGGCGGCACGGCTTTGTCCGCGTCGGGCTTGAAGGTGATCCGGACGAATAGCCCGTTTAACTACTGGTACCTGAAAGAGGGCAAGATCACGACGAGCGCCACGTTCACGGCGGGCAAGGTAAATAACGCGAGTTACGACCCGTTTGTCTCCTTCTCGGAGGTGTTGTTCGACGGGACGCGCTGGTCGAACGGGCATGTCTACGCGTATCCCGGCGAGGTGTTCATGCCTGCCGGTAGCCAGCGTTTGGCCGCGTTACTGAGCATTGACCGGGACGCGACTCGTCCCTTCTATCAATTTGCCAGCTTGATACAGGGATCGAATCTGGTGTCGGACGGCACGTTGAACTTCATCGGGCCGCGTTTTATCGTCTTTATCCCGACCAACGAGGCGATCACGGCGGCCATCGCTGCCGGTCGGATTCCCGGCGTGAGCACCGACGGCACGGTCACTGACAGGGCGGCCCTTTCCGAGTACTTGCGGTACTATTTTCTGCCGACCGACGTGAACGGGATCGTGGATTATCCCTACATCGGTGGGGATTGCGCCGGGACGTTTAGCACGAGCCGGGTCGCGGAGACAACGCCGACGGGGCCTGTCTATGCGCGCTTGTCGATCCTTGATGACGGGAACAAGTTGAGCGTCCGGACGAGCGAGAACGTCGAGGTGAAGGTGGACGAGCGGTTTGATTATTTCCCGTTCGCGTATCAGGACGGGGGTTTTCATCTGATTGAAGATATCTTGGAGTATTAAAGTAAAGAGAGTTGTATATGAAAATAGTTAAACACATACTGCTACCGCTTTTTTTGTTGATGGCGGGAGAAGTTCTCGGGCAGCGCGTCGTATCCGGCACCGTCTTCGAGATGTTGAATGGCAAGAAGGAGCGATTAACGGGGGTGAATGTCGTGTTTGCCAACAGCCAAAACCGTTTCCTCACGGGGATAGCCACGGGAGTGAGCGGCGAGTACTCCCTCAAGGTGCCCGAGGGCGAGGGGGATCTTACCTTGACCTTCTCGTTTATCGGGATGAAGACCCAGATCATCAAGTACACGGGACAGAAGACGCTGGACGTTATCTTGGAGGCGCAGGAGACGCTCATGGACGAAGTCACGGTCGTTGGGGGCACCCACCGGAATGACCTGGGATTGACGGACCGGCAGGTGATCTCGGCCACCCAGCGCATCAAGCTCGACGACATCATGGGGGTTACCCCGGTGAGTTCGGTGGACGAGGCGCTCCAGGGACGACTGGGGGGCGTGGATATCATATTGGGGGGAGATCCCGGTTCCAGGAGCGCCATCCGTATCCGCGGTACCAGCTCCTTGAACGCCTCGTCGGAGCCGCTGATCGTGATTGATGGAGTGCCTCGAGACCAGGAGATAGACGCTGATTTTGAATTTTCCACCGCGAACGAGGAGGATTTCGGGGCGTTGTTGAATATCAATCCCTCGGATATCGAGAGCATCGAGGTGTTGAAGGACGCTTCTGCCACGGCCATCTGGGGAAGCAAGGGAGCGAACGGCGTGCTGGTCGTCACGACGAAGAAAGGGGCAAAAGGCCCCACGACCTTCACGCTGTCCACCAAGTTTACCGTGAAAGAGGAGCCTAATACGATCCCCCTGTTAGACGGGAACCAGTACGTGGCCATGATGCAAGACGCTATCTGGAATACGGCCAATGCCAAGGGTATATCGTTTGCGGGGACGGAGCTGGATCTGCTCTTCAACACGCCGGAGTTGAATTATAACCCGGGATGGATATACTTTGACGAGTACAACCAGAACACGAAGTGGCTGGATGAGGTGCGTAGCACGGCCTTGACTTCCGATAATAACTTCGCCATGTCGGGCGGGGGTGATAAAGCCATTTATCGCTTCTCGTTGGGCTACCTGTACGAGGGGGGGACGAGCATCGGTACCGCCTTGCGTCGCTTAAGCTCCGCGTTGAACATCAGCTATTTCTTCTCCGACCGGTTGCGGGTGGACGCGGATTTCTCGTATTCCCAGAGTAACCGGGATGACAATTACCACAACGCCCGCTCCGAGGCCTTGAAGAAGATGCCCAACAAAAGTCCCTATTGGATAGACGATGAGACGGGAAAGCGTACCACGCTCTATTTCTCGCCCGTCAGCGATTTCCAGGGGGCTTACAACGGGTCGAGCCATTTCAATCCCGTGGCGATGGCCCGGGAGTCGTATAATACCACGATGGGGCGCGAGGCGAAGATGAATTTTAGGTTAAACTACAAGTTGTTATCTGGCCTGAGTTACACGGGGTTGGTCTCCATGACGATCGGTTCGACGAAGAACCAGAAGTTCTTGCCGCAATCGACCACCGGCGTGGTGTGGACGAACCAGTATTTCAACCGCAGCGCGGATCTGTTGTCGGACAAGATGTCTATCGTGACGGAGAACAAGTTGCTCTACACGAGAAAGTGGGAGAACGACCACGAGATCGTGGCCACGGCCATCTTGAAAACCAGCTCTTCCAACAACTCCAGCTACTCCAGCCAGACCTACGGGAACTCCTCGCCGAACTTGGCGGATCCGACCTCCGGGGGCAAGGTCGTCAGCATGGGCTCGGGAAGCTCCCGGTCGCGTAAAGTGACGGCCACTATCAACCTGAACTACACGCTTCTGGATCGTTATGTCTTATCGGGGAACTTGAACATGGAGGGGAACTCCTCCATGGGTAACTCCAACCGGTTCGGCGTGTTTGACGCGTTCGGCGTGGCGTGGTTGGCGCACGAGGAGGATTTCTTGAAAGAGGTGACGTGGTTGAACGAGGCGAAGATCCGGTTCGGCTACGGGCAGAGCGGTACCTCTCCCGGTGGTTCGGCCCCCTATATCGGGACCTTTAAGGCGTTGACACCCGGTTACATCGACAACGCGGCCATCGAGCCGGTGAGGATACAACTGGATAAACTGAAATGGGAGACCTCCACGGAGTTCAACATCGGTACGGATCTCTCGTTCCTGCATAAGAAAGTATACGTCACCTTCGACTGGTATACCCGCAAGAAGAGAGACCTGTTGCAGAAGGATATAGACATCCCCTCTTCAACCGGTTTCTCGGAGATCCGCTACTTCAACTCGGGCGAGATGTCGAACTGGGGCATGGAGTTCCGCGTGGAGTACGAGGTGTTTCGCAGCCCGGAGTGGTTGTTCTCGATCAATGCCAACGTGAGCAAGAACGTGAACAAGATTGACAAGTTGCCGGAGAACATGAAACAAGAGCAGTACGAGTTCAAGAATGGCGAGTACGCGCAGCGGGTCATCGCGGGGAATCCGGCCGGCTCGTTCTACGGGTATCGTTACAAGGGAGTTTATCAAAATCAAGTAGACACCTACGCGCGAGACAGGCACGGCAACGTGATGATGGATTTCACGGGAGTGCCGATCCGCATGAAGAACGGTAGCGTGGTGGTGGCTCCCGGTGATGCCAGCTACCAGGACGAGAACATGGACGGGTTGATCAACCAGTACGACATCGTCTACCTGGGGAACGCGATGCCGCTCTTTATCGGTGGTGGCGGCTTCTCGTTAAAATACAAGGAGTGGTTGCTCACGGCCTTCTTCCACGGGCGTTACGGGCAGAAGGTGATCAACCGTGCCCGCATGACCAGCGAGGCCATGTACGGGAAGGATAACCAGAGCACGGCCGTGTTGAAACGCTGGCGCAACGAGGGCGACGACACGGATATCCCGCGGGCGCTGTACAACTACGGGTACAACTACTTGGGTTCCGACCGCTTTGTCGAGAACGCGTCATTCGTGCGTTTTAAAACCCTCTCCTTGAATTACACGGTACCGAAGCGAGTGACCGCGCGCTGGGGAGTCAACCGGTTGGACGTGTTCATCACGGCGTATGACCTGTTCACGTGGACGAACTACACCGGGCAAGATCCCGAGGTGAGCTTGCCTTCCGGGGTGGGACTTGTGCAGGATAACGCGCAAACACCCAAGGCGATTAGATCCTCCTTCGGTGTCAAGTTAAACTTTTAAATGCTATGGTTATGAAAAAGATACGATATGGTTTACTGCTGCTCCTGGGGATAATGGCCTTTAGTGGTTGCAAAGAGTGGTTGACCATCCTGCCCGAGAACGAGCAGACCAGCGACAAGTTTTGGAAAAGCAAAGAGGAGGTGTTGGCCGTGCTCAATGCCGGTTACGTGAAATTCAGGGACGCGGTGCCCACCTTATTCGAGTGGGGCGAGTTACGCGGCGGGTGCATCTACGGCGGCACGGGAGCACTCGTGGAGTTCCGGGTAACCCCTTCGGATAAAGTGTGTAACTGGGGCACGCTTTACCAGGCCATTAACATGGCTAACTCCGTGTTGACCTACGCGCCGCAGGTCATCATGGTCGACGAGACGTTCGAGGAGCCGGTGATGAACTCCTACATGGCGGAAGCCTATTTTATCCGGGCGTTGAGCTACTTTTACCTGATCCGTAACTTCAAGGAGGTGCCCTTGATCACCGTTCCCTACGTGGACGATAGCGAGCCGTACGAGAAGGCCGCGGCGGCGGAGGAGGAGGTGATCGCCCAGATCAAGACGGACCTCCGCCTGGCGTTAGAGAGCAAGGCGGCCAAGGCCTTCTTCCCCAAGGAGTGGGAGACCAAGGGACGGGCCACGAAGTGGGCGTTGTACGCCCTGATGGCCGATGTCTGTTTGTGGGACGGGGATTACGACAATGCCATCATCGCCTGCAACAACATCTTGGAGGGAGGCTCCAACGCTCCCGAGTTTATGCCGGAGCCGACGGAGTGGTTCACGATCTACAACCCGGGCAACAGCCGGGAGTCTATCTTCGAGGTACAGTGGGATATGACGGTGGATGCCGACCAGAAAAACCCGTTGTGTGATAAGGTCGGTACATCGGGGGCCACGTACTATTACACCCCCTGGATGGTGACGCGGTGGGTGGAGGAGACGGATATCCGCCTCGTGGATCCCACCTTCGGGCGCGGGCTTTATGGTTCCTACGCCACCGACAAGGAGAAGAACAACGGGGGAGAGGTGACGGAGGGGTACGTGTGGAAATATTTCGGGGGAGGCGCGCACTCCGTGGACAACAAGCGGGCGAAAGCCGACGCGAACTACATCATCTACCGCGTGGCCGACATCCTGTTGATGAAGGCCGAGGCGTTGACGTTACTCGGCGGGAGCAGCCGGTGGAACGAGGCCCTCTCGCTTGTCAATCAGGTCAGGACGCGTTCCTCGTTGCCGGACGTGCAGATAGAGGAGGGGGAGATCAACGAAGAGAACGTCCTGGATATCATCCTAACGGAACGGTGCATGGAGCTGGCTGCCGAGGGGAAGCGGTGGTACGACCTGTTGCGGTTCGGGAAGAGGGACAACTACAAGTACAAGCAACGGTTCCTGATCGAAAAGTTATTGGAGAGCACGTACGCGAGCCCCACGTGGGTACATTCGGTGGTGCTTGATAATAACGCGCACTACCTTCCCATCGCGACCAAAGAGTTGCAGGCCAACCCGCTGCTCGTCCAGAATCCCTATTATGAAATTGGAAAATAATCTCTTAACGCACGTGCTATGAAAAAATGCTGGTTAATAAGTTGGGTCTGCTTGCTCGCGGTTGCCTGCAACGACCCCTACGAGGGCACCACCTACTTGGTGAATGATTCCGCCCCCACGGCCACCTACTTAGAGGCTCACCCGGAGTCGTTTTCCGAGTGGGTATCGATATTGCATTACGCGAACATGTTTAACGCGTTGAATCAATCGGATCTCGTGTTCACGAGTTTCGTGCCCGACAACGACGCGGTGAAAACATTCTATACCCAGAAAGGAGTCGAGAAGATAGAGGAGCTGGGCGAGGCGTACGCCCAGGAGCTGGTACGCTACCACGTGGTGGCCACCGGCATACCGGCTGACAGGTTCACGGAGGGATACGCCGTTTACGCCACCACCTACTCCGGCGATCGCTTGGTCATCAACTTCCGCGAGGGGGGGGCGAGTGCTATCTACGTGAACGACCTGGCGCGGGTGACGCAAATTGCCGATACCGTGGTCAACGGCTATATCTACAGGCTGGATGCCGTGCTACCGCCGCTGGTGGAGACGATTACCGACCGGATGGAGGGCGAGGAGCGTTACTCCATCTTTCAGGAGGCGTTGCGCGAGACCGGTTGGCTGGAGCGCCTCTCCATCCCGTACGACACGACCCGCAACAACTTCGGCGGGATTATCCTGACGAAAAAGAACTTCACGCTGCTCGTGGTGCCGGATGAGGTCTTTCACGCTAACGGGATTAGCAACCTGGCTGCCTTGAAGAGCCACCTGGCGGTCGGTGGGACGGATTACACGGCCAAGAGCAACGCCCTGTGGCAATACGTCTCCTACCACATCATCAACGGTGCCCAGTACACGGCGGATCTCTATCGCTTCGAGCGGGACACGATGAAGCTGATAACTACCAACGAGGAGAGCTCGGTGCTGGCGCTCACGCGCACGGGGGAGAGCTACTACTTGAACTACGGGGGAGAACGGTTGCAATTGGTGGCCGAGCAGAGCGACCGGGTAATGAAGAACGGCATCGTTCACGAGGTGGACGGGTTGCTGGAGGTCTGGTCGCCGGATCCGATCGTGGTGGATTGGGACTTGTGCGACTTCTCGGACATCGCCGAGCTGGTGAACGAGACCGACCCCACCTGGTATCACCAGGTAAACAGCACCGAGAACAAGGTACCCTTCACGACGGCCGCGATCACCAGCTACACGTGGACGGGTAATACCACTAAAACTAGTACCGTCACATGGCCCGTCCTGGGACTCGCGACCGAGAAGAGCGGGAGCATCAACGGCGGAAACTACGGGGCGATGTATCACGACGTGTTGAGCGTGAACGTCGGTTACCTGGGGAGCTTCGAGACCAAAACGCCGGTGATTATCAAGGGGAAGTACAGGGTAGAACTCTTCTTCGGGTACGGTACCTCGTTGAACAGTTTCCGCACGAACGGCAGCAAATGCCAGCTCTCCTTTGACGGGGTATCCAAAGAGATCTTGATGTACAAGACCGTCACGACTAACGCGGTGGGACTCTATTCGGTGGTCGTCACCGAGATGATTGATTTCTCGATCACCTCCGCTCACGCTTTCAAATTAGTGGTCATGGACCCGTTGGCCTCCACGGATAGCAATTACAGATTACAATTAGACTACATCAAATTCACACCTATTAATTAGACCTGATTATGAAAACAAGTAGATACATTTTCGCGGTTTTAGGGATAGCCTTGTTAGGTTACTCCTGCAAAGACCAGTGGGACTCCCGCGTGAACGCCGAATCGGAGATCGTGGGGAACCAAGAGGTGACGATCGTCAACGCCCCCGTGGCGAATTTTCTGAAATCCGAGGCCTCGTACAGTAACATGTACGCGCTCTTCACGGCCACGGGCGTGGCCCAGGAGTTGGCCACGAAGGATCAGCTGTTCACGGTAATCGTGGTGAACAACGAGGCGTTCGGTACGGCTGGAGATGACGCGAACCTGGCCAAGATGCATATCTGTGGTGCCATGCTCGCCCCGAACGAGTTGCCGGAGGGACAGCGCCTGCTGATGTGGAACGGGAAGTACGTGGTGGCCAGCCTCCAGACAGACTCGCGGGCCGACGGTGCCGTGGAGATATACCTGAATGGGCTGAAGGTAAAGCGGATCATCAAGACGACGAACGCCTTCGTGTACGAGCTGGAGTCCCCGCTCGTGGCGATGGTCTCCGTGTACGAGTACCTAAAAAACCTGGGCGAGGAGTACTCCCTGTTCAAGCAGATGGTCTTCGAGAAGAGCACCTATCTCTTCGATGTGGGTAACAGCCGTCCCCTCTACACGGACGAGACGGGGAACACGGTATACGACTCCGTTTGGGTCGAGAGTAACCCCCTCTTTGACGTGGACGTGGCCGAGAGCGACCAGAAGATCAACATCGTCTCCGAGTTTGCCAAATCGACCGTCTTTATCCCCACCAACGCCCTGCTCGGGAGCGCGATAGAGAACGCCTACCTGACCATCTCCAACGCCCTCGGGCGCGAGATCACGGCCGAGGACTCGGCCAGGATCGAGGGGTGGGTGATCAACGCGCTGTTTTTCAAGGGCACGATCCCCCCGGAGGATTACGCCGCTAAGGAGGATTGGACCTCGGCCTTCGGGCAGGTGTGGAGAAATACCGTCCAGCAGATCGACACGGGGCACCCCGTGCATCTGAGTAACGGCATCGCTTACTACGTGAACTACATGAAGGTGCCTAACAACATCCTCGTCTACCGGATCAAACAATATTTCAGCTACTACCAGAACTGCACGGTGGAGGAGAAGGCCGAGTACTTCCAGTTCACCAACTACATCGACACGACCGCCGAGCCGGTGCGGGTGAACCGGGAGGGTAGCTACAACGCGGCCAGCAATGACTCGCCGCTCCCCGGCGTTTGGCCCTCGAAGTATTACGATTGCTTGCGGTTGCAGATCAAACCGGGTTTCACCTTCACCTTCACCGGGCTGGTGCTGAACGCCGACGGGACGGTCGGCGAGGCGTTGATCCCCCCCGGCGAGTACACCCTCTGCATGGGCTTCAAGGAAAAACTGAAATACAACGTGGATATCTACGTGAACGACGTGCTGGTCAAGGCGAACCAATCCTTGGACGGGGGTTCCTTCCACTTTGACCGCGGCGCCGGTGGCTACCCGGAGGGATTTAACACCAAGGCCTCCGGGCTGCAGGGCAAGCCGGCCAACTACGACCGGGATGGCGGTACCATCGGGGTGGTACGCTTCGAGGGCACGGAGATGCAGCCGATCGTGATCCGGCTTGTGGCGCGGGATACCCCCGCCGTTGTCTTCGGGGCTAATTTCTTCGCCCACCACTGGTGCTTGAAACCGACGGTGAATAATTATTAAACACGCATCTTCAACCAAGAGAGATATGAAAACATTGAAGATAATCATGATCGCGCTCGTGGCGACGCTTGCTGTCGCGCGCGTGGACGCGCAAGAGCGATTCCAAGTAAAGGGGAAAGTCCTGTTACCTGACAAAACGCCGCTCGCGGGGGCGCTGGTGCGGGGAGATAAGGTGATGGAAACCACGATGACGGACGCGCGGGGAGAGTTCACGCTCGAGCTTTCCTCCCCCGAACGGGGCCTCTTTGTAGAGGCGACAGGCTTCTACCCGAAGGAGTTGCCGTTACTGCAACGGGATGCCCTTGAAATCGTGCTGATGCCCCTCGACAGCTACCGGTATAACGAGGAACTCGTGATGCCTTTCCGGCTCGAACGAGCGGATAAAAAAAGTTCCTCCGCCGTGAACGTCTCCAAAAAAGACCTGGGCAATGACTTCTACTTGGACAAGGCACTATCCGGTAAACTCCCCGGCCTGCGGGTCATCGGCAAAGGCGGGATGCCCGGCGAGGGAGCCTACTGGAACCTGCGGGGGGTACGCTCCTTTGTCGGTTCCAACGCCCCGCTGATCGTCATCAACGGGATACCCCACCTGCCCGACACGCGGGAGTCGCCCATCATCGGCGGCTACTCCAAGAGCCTCTTGTTGCCCTACAACGTGCATGACATCCAGAACGTGACCCTCCTCAAGGGGGCGGAGGCCTCCCTTTACGGTTCGCTGGGTTCCAACGGTGTCCTCCTGATCGAGACCGACGGCGCGGCCAGGGATCAATTGGACACGCGGGTCAGTTTCTACGGCCAGTACGGGATCAACTGGAACAGCAAGCGCGTCCCGCTGATGGGCGTGAAGGAGTACAAGGCCTACCTGAACAACGTGGGGTTGACCCGTTACGAGAACATGGCCGACCTCTTCATCAACTTCCCCTTCCTGAAGGATGACCCCGGCTACTACTACGCCAGCATCTACAATAACAACACCGACTGGCAGAAGGAGATCTACAAAAGCTCCTTTATCTCCGAGAACCTCTTCCGCGTGGAAGGGGGTGATGCCATCGCCAAGTACGACCTGTCGCTGGGGTACACGCGCGACCAGGGGGTGGTGGACAATACCTCGATGAACAAGTACCACGCCCAGTTGAATACCAACGTCCTGATCAGTCGCCGGTGGGAGATGTACACCACCATCGGTATTGCCTTCATCGAGAACAGGCTGCAGGAGCAGGGGATGGTGCCCGAGACCAATCCCATCCTGGCGGCCTACTACAAGGCCCCCCTCCTCAGCCCCTGGAGGAAAGACGGGAGCGGCCACGTGTTGGATCAATACGACATCGCTCGTCTTGATGTCAGCAATCCCGCCGCCATCGTCGACCTCGTGGATGCCTCCACCAAGGTGTATGACGTTAATATCAAGGTCGGTGCTACCTTCCGCGCGACGCCGCGGCTCACCTTGAACGCCCTCCTCGGGCTTTACTACAACTACAACCGGGAGAATATCTTTGTCCCCGGCATCGACCTGGCCGCCATCCTCCCCTTGGAGGACAACCTCGCGAAGAACACCGTGCGCACGGGCGTGGGCGAGGCCATCAACATGTTCTACAACGTCAACGCGGCGTACACCGAGAGCGTCGGCGATCATGACCTGAACCTCAACGCTGGCTACCAGGTATTCACCAGCAACATGGAGTTTGATGCTGGCCGGGGCCGGAACACCACGAACGACTTTTACCAGACCCTCAACTATGTCCATAGCGAGGGCCGACATTTCTGGGGATACATCGACGTGTGGAACTGGATGAACCTTTACCTCCACGGCGATTACACCTATCGTGACATGCTGCGCGCCTCGCTTAACCTCTCCCTCGATGCCTCCTCCTCGTCCGGGCCGGATGCCACCCGCTTTGCCACCTTCCCCTCGGCCTCCATCACCTGGATGGCCGCGAACACGGGGGCCATCGGGCGAATCGACGGGCTTGATCGCCTGGACCTCCGCCTCGAGTACGGGTTGACGGGGAACAGCCGCTTCTCCTCCAACTACGGGAAGAACTACTACGTCAACGCCCCCTTGATGGACATCGGGAGCATCGTGCGCGCCAACATCCCCAACACCCGCCTCAAGTGGGAGAACAACGCGCAGTTCAACGCGGGCGTTGACCTCGCCCTCCTCTCCCACCGCGTCGACCTCTCCCTCGACTACTACCGGGTCATCTCCTCCGACGTTATCCTCGCCAACCCGATCGCTTCCGTCTTCGGGCAACCCTCTTATTTCGAGAACAACGGCGAGATCGAGAACAACGGCCTGGAACTTGCCCTGCAACTAACCCCCGTCCGTAATCCCTCCTTCGAGTGGATCGTCGGCGGTGACATCGCCACGCTGGACAGCAAGGTGGTCTCGTTGGGTAAAAACCGGGAGCTGGTGCAGCAACTGCCCGACGGGGCCGAGATCATCTCGCGTGCCGGCGAGCACCCCTACTCCTTCTACGGTTACCGGGCCGAGGGAGTCTACTCCTCCGCCGCCGAGGCGCAACAGGCCGGTCTCACCGATTTCAGCGGGAGAGCCTTCGCCGCCGGCGACGTGAAGTTTCAAGACATCGTGGTGGACAACGTGATTGACGAGAACGACAAGGTGATCCTCGGTTCCGCCATGCCCGACTTCTTCGGTAGCTTCTACACCTCCCTCCGCTGGAAAAAGATACGCCTCTCCACCGGGTTCGCCTACTCCCACGGTAACAAGGCCTACAACGCCGTGCGCCGCCAGATCGAATCCGGCTCCACCTTCTTCAACCAGTCCGGGGCGATGAAACACCGCTGGATCCTTGAAGGACAAGTCACGGAGATCCCCAAGGCCGTCTACGGCGACCCGATGAACAACAACCGTTTCTCCTCCCGCTGGGTGGAGGATGCCTCGTACCTCAAGTGGAAAAACATCACGTTGAGCTACACCTTCGACACGCCCCTCTGGAACTTCTTCCGCTCCGGGACGCTCTACATCACGGGGGAGAACCTCTACACCTTCACCAAATACCTCGGCGTTGACCCGGAGTTCGCCTACTCCCACGATGAGGCGCTCCTGGGGTGCGACTACGCGAAGATGGCCCTCCCGAGAACGATCAAATTCGGCGCTAACTTGAAATTCTAACACGATGAGAAAAACACTATACATGCTGATCGGTACCCTCTGCCTCGCCTGCGAGGAGTTCTTTATCACCGATCCCAAGGATATCTACAACGCCGAGGAGTACATCGGCACGCAGAGCGAGATCTACTCCGGCTTCCTCGGCATCATCACCAAGATGCAGGCCGTCGGCGATCACGCCATCTTCCTCACGGATACCCGCGCCGACTACCTCGAGCCGACCGAGAACACCCCGCAGGAGTTGCGCGAGATCTACTCCTACGAGCACCGGCAGGGGAACCCCTACGCCGACCCCCGCGGCTACTACGACGTGATCATCAGCTGCAACGACTACCTCCAGAAGGTGAAGGCGTATCGCGACGCGCACCCCGAGGTCGTCGACGCGGATCACTACCGCTGCCTCGTTAGCGGGACGCTCCGCGTCAAGGCCTGGGCTTACTTCACGCTGGCCAAGATATACGGCCGGGCCATCTACTTCGACGAGCCGCTGACCGAGTATAAATCCATGAACGACCACCCTCTCCTGGAGCTTGACCAGCTGTTAGTCAAGTGCAGGGAGTTGCTCGAGGTCGGTGTCGAGGGGATCGACGGTTCCCACGCCCTCAACTGGGCCGCCATCATCAACCCCAGCGACCCGAACAACGCCGCCTACATCCACTGGGGCTTCATGACCCCCAACCACGTCCCCCTCTTGAGCGAGATATACCTCTGGCTGGGCAACTACCAGGGGGTCATCGACCTCGTCTGGCCCTTCCTCAACGAGGCCTTCGTCAAGACCTCCGAGCAGTGGAGCCTTAGCGACTGGTGGCGCGGGAAGTACAACGCCATGTTCGCCGACGAGATCAGCACCCAGTCGAAGTTCCTTATCTCGGCCATCGTCTACCAGTATGATAACAACCAGACGAACCGCCTCATCGACTACTTCGAGAACGTCTTCCCCTGCAAGTACTACCTGCGCCCCTCCGAGTACGGCGTTGAACGTTACCGCTCGCAGCCGCGGAAAGACCTCGGCACCGACGGCGACACCCGCCGCGGCGGGCGACTTACCGGCACCCGCGATGGCCAGCGCGTGATGCGCCGCTACCTCGACGAGGCCGTCCGCCCCGCCTACCGCAACGACGTGCACATCAACATCTATCGCCCGCACGACCTCCACCTCATGCTCGTGGAGGCCTTTAACCACACCGGGCACTGGGACGAGGCGGAGAGTATCCTTAACAACGGCGTGGGCGCCCGCTGGGGGGCCAACGCGATCACGTGGGATCTCTACGGTGATGCCGCCTCGTGGGGAGTTAACTGGTCGGGATCGAAGCCCAACATCGGCATCCGCGGTGCCAACGACCTGGCGCCGTACGACCTCCCGCGGTACGACGACACTTCCGTCAGTGACGAGGAGAAGATCCGCGCCTACGACGAGGCGATCCTCAACGAGATCCTGCTGGAGTTCCCCTGCGAGGGCAAGGTATATCCCGCGATGATACGCTTCGCCCGTCGCTACGGCAACGACTACGCCACCTTCGTCGCCGACCGCGTCGTCCCGAAGTACCCCGCCTCCATGCAAGCGGATATCCGCGCGAAGATCCTCGCCGGCGAGTACTTCGTCAAGTGGGAACTCGCCACCGAGTAACCGGCTCTCCCGGGATCGCGTCATGCGCTTGGCATCCCGTTCGGGATGCGAGGTACCCCCCCTCCGAAATCCGACTTTTGACACGCCCTCTTAACCTGAGTTTTGGATAAGCCCCGCTTGTAAAAAACATTCTATGCACAGGATGCACCATTACTCGAACGCTTCAAGTGTTCGGGTGCTATTCCAAGAAGGATAGAGGGAGAAGAACAAGTAGTTAAAACAGGGCGAGTTGCCCGTGTCGTGGCCTGAAATCGACTTTGGTTAAAAGTAGTTGAACGAGACTCTCAAAGAGCCGTGCGACACTCTCAGAGAGTCTCGTGACACTCTCAAAGAGTGTCGCAACACTCTCAAAGAGTCTTGCGACACTCTAAACCAGAGTCTTGGATAAAATAAACCTCATTTCTACCTAATTCAATCAACAAAACAACCTCAGTAGCTCATTAATTTACCCGTTTCTTATTCAAAGTCAACGGTACGGCGATACAACACCGGTCGCCGGTGGCCGGGCTCGTCGAAACCATCGTATTCTCATTCTCACGGGAATGAGGTAATTAGGTTGTTATTTTTTATATTTCCCGTACCTCGCTACTGAGGTTGTTTAGTTGATTGAATTAGGTGAAAATGAGGTTATTGCCTGACTTATGACTTATCGCCACGCGGGTTGTTTTGTAGGCTGAACAAGGAGTGGGCTTATCCAAAACTCTGGTTCTTAATCAAGTGTCGTCCCTGCGGCCGTAAGCTGAAGCACAATGTCATCAAGTTAAGAGGCAAGAGGGTGGCGATTGCCCCACGGGGAAGCGAGATCTGGCGAAGCCAATCGAAGCGAAACCCGGCGAGGCCAACCGGGGCGAAGTGCGCCACGGCCCCGTCGTTTTTTCGCCATGTCACGGTCGTGAAGGCAAACGGGTCGTGCGCGATTTTCAGGGGGGATGAGGCGTTGGCTTACCCAAAACACGGGTTGTCAGGCTTGCCCGAGGAGGAGTAGGCACAGTAGCCACTCCAGGTCCTTCCGCAGGCGAAACAAGGCCCGCGTCATCTGGGCCTCCACGGTTTTCTCGGAGATCTTCAGGCGGGCCGCGACTTGCTTGTTGGATAACCCCTCGTGCTTGCTTAGCACGAAGATTTCCCGGCATCGTTCCGGTAGCCGGGCGATGGCTTTACGGAGCTCTTCGCCGACGGTCTCGTCTTGTAGCGCCATCTCGGCTTCCGGGGCCTGCACGATCTTGGAGAAATAAAAATCAAGCAACTCGCGATTCACGTAGGCGTGTTCCACCGCGCGGTGCTTGATCGCGTCGAGGCAGGCGTTGTAGACCGTCTTGTAGAGGTAGGATTTGATGGAAAAGGTGATCGTGATCCGCTCGCGGTGCTCGTACAGGCGGCAAAAAGTCTCCTGTACCGTGTCGTTAGCCAGTTCCGCGTCGCGCAGGATCCGGGAGGCATAGCTCACCAGCCCCCCGTAATACGAGCGGAAGAGGAGCGCGAAAGCCTGCTCTTCGCCCCTCCGGAGGTTTTTTGATAACTCGCCCGTGTGGGCGTCTTGCTCACGTTTCTTTACGTTCATGTCGCGTGTCGTCTTAACAAGATACGGTTGTGTGCTTCTTCCCGTGCGGGACGACGCGAATGTACTCCATTTTACGTCCCGTTCCAATCGCCCCGTCGTCAGCGGGAAAAAAAATAAAATAATTCGCGGCGCGTTACATGTTATTTTGTCAGTATTCTGCTATTTTTGCAGGCGATAATAACAGCATGTTGTGTTTATTAAATAACGAGAGAGCATGGAAGAGATCAAGACAATTAAACAGCGCTTCGAGATCATCGGTAACGACGCGGGGCTCGAACGCGCGATCGAGATGGCGCTCCAGGTGGCACCCACGGAGATCACCGTGTTGATCACGGGGGAGAGCGGTGTCGGGAAGGAGGTCTTCCCGCGCATCATTCACGCGCACAGCCATCGCAAGCACGCGCGGTATATCGCCGTGAACTGCGGTGCCATCCCGGAGGGGACGATCGACTCCGAGTTGTTCGGCCACGAGAAGGGATCGTTCACGGGGGCGCTCTCCGAGCGGAAGGGCTATTTCGAGGAGTGTGACGGGGGGACGATCTTCCTGGACGAGGTGGGCGAGTTGCCGCTGGCGACGCAATCCAAGTTGTTGCGCGTGCTGGAGGCCGGGGAGTTCTTTCGCGTGGGATCGTCCCGGGTACAGAAGACGAACGTCCGCGTGATCGCCGCCACGAATGTCGATCTTCCCGTCGCGATGAGCCGGGGCAAGTTCCGCGAGGATCTCTACTACCGCCTTAGCATGATGCCCATCCACGTGCCGCCGTTGCGGGAGAGGGAGGGGGATATCTCCTTGCTGTTCCGTAAATTCGCTGCCGACGTGGCGGAGAAGTACCGGATGCCCCCCGCGCGGCTCACGGAGGAGGCGGTCATCGTCCTGGAGGGGTATCGCTGGCCCGGGAACGTCCGGCAGTTGAAGAACGTCACCGAGCAGATCTCGATCCTCGAGCAGGCGAGGAACGTGAGCGCGGCCACCCTGCGCGCCTATCTCCCCTCGGACGCTCATCCGTTGCCCGCGCTGGCCCGTGACCCGGAGGGCGACCGGGGATTCGCGAACGAGCGGGAGATCTTGTACAAGATCCTCTTTGACATGAAACGGGAGATTGCCGACTTGAAACAGCTGCTCCTCGACCTGTCGCGAGAACAGCCTCCCGGTGAAGACGGTGTCGAACGCTCGTCGCTCCTCTTCCGGGAGCCATACGATGCCCGTCGCCCCGTGCCCGATTTTATCCGGGCGAACGGCGGGCGGGGGCACAAAATGGATCACGACGCGTCGATCGAGGACACGGAGGAGGTGGTCGAGGAGTCTTTCTCGCTGGAGGAGAAAGAGAAGGAACTGATCGTTCGTGCCTTGGAGAAGAATCACGGCCGACGCAAGGGGGCCGCCCTGGACCTTGGGATATCGGAACGAACGCTTTACCGGAAGCTCAAGGAGTATAATCTCGACGGTGAATAAGAGGTTTAAAAGAGATATAGCATGAAAAGAATACCCTTCCTGTTGCTCGTCGCGTGTGCCTTTATCGGGTGCAAGTTGGAGAAGGTCTCTTACGGTTTCAAGGGGGTCACGCTTGATGCCTCGGTGAAGACCTTCTCCGTGGATTTTTTCTCGAACAAGACGCCCTTCGCGCCGAACCTCGGTTCCGATTTCACGGAGGCCCTCAAGGCCTATCTCCGCTCCCGTACCTCGCTGAACGAGGTGACCGACAACAACGGGGATATCCGTTTCTCGGGGCAGATCACCAGTTTCTCGCAACGCCCCATGGAGATACAACGGGACGAGGTGGCGGCCCACAACCGCCTGACGGTGACGATTCAAGTGAAGTTCGTGAACACGAAGTCGGAGAAGGAGTCGGATAGTTTCGATACCAGTTTCTCGCACTACGAGGATTTCGGTGTCGACCAGGATTACTCCTCCATCGAGGTGGAATTGCTGAAGAAGATCACGGATAAGATCATCGAGGATGTCTTTAACAAGGCCCTCGTGAACTGGTAACGCTCCCGGGAATCATGGAACGACTGTTTGACTACTTGGCCACCGGGAGGTGTGGCGACGAGGAGATCCGGCTCGTTGCCGCGCTCGTCGAGGAGTTCCCCTATTTTTTCGTCCCTCGCCTGCTCTGCCTGAAAAGAGCGTTCGACGTCGATCGCCCCTCCTTTCCTGAAAAGTTAAAGCAACACGCCATCCACGTGCCTGATGCCAAGCAACTCTATCGCTATTTACGCGGGTTGCCGCCTTTTGGCGGCGGGATGACGGAGCGGCGGGACGTTGCTGCCGTCGCCGGCGAGAGAGAGACCTTCGAGTTTATCCGGGAGGATAGCCGCGGGGTGTTGCGTCGCTCTCCCGGGGTCACCCTCCCGACGGTATACCGCTTGGAGGACGAGTTCCCCGAGGAGGTGCAGGAGCCGCGGGCCGAGGCGCAGGATGATCCCATCGATCTCTTTATCCGGCGGGAACCGGTTATGCCGAGGGTCGTGCCGGGGGGGAGGGGCGAAGAGGTTACCGACGAACGGCCACGAGACCCCGATGAGGAGTTCTTCTCGGAGACGTTGGCAAAGATCTACCTGAAACAGCGGTTATACGATAAGGCGATCACGACTTACACGCAATTAAGTTTGAAATATCCGGAAAAAAGTATTTACTTTGCGCGCTTGATTGATAAAGCGAATGAATTAAAGAAACATAATACAAGATAAGCCATGTATACCACGATTTCGATTTTACTGATTGTTATTTGTATCCTGCTGATATTGATCGTGCTGGTGCAAAACTCCAAGGGGGGCGGGTTGGCCTCCTCGTTCGCCGCTTCCAACCAGATCATGGGGGTGAGGAAGACGACCGATTTCCTGGAAAAGGCCACGTGGACGCTGGCAGGCTCGTTGTTCGTGCTGTGCCTTGTCGCCTCCATGCTTGTGCCCCGCGGTGAACAGGGGAGCGGCTCCGTGTTAGACGGACAGTTGAACAACAACGGGCCGGCATCGACGGCACCGAATTTCCCCGCCCAGGGGCTTGGTGGTGAAAATACGAACCTGCCGCTTCAAGAAGAGGGCGATTGACGGGATGCCGGGTCATCTTGTCTCGATGGTACAATGTCAGTATGTCATGCATGCTGGCATTTTTTTTCTTTGGCACGGAAAATGCAAGTGGTCGGATCAGATTATTAAAACACGAATATAATTAATTTAAAGGTAAGAGTTATGGCACTAAAGACTATTCTTAACAAAATTATCGTAGAGCCGGTAGAGGCAGAGACCAAAACGGCAGCGGGTATCATTATCCCGGATACCGTCCAAGAGAAACCGCAAAAGGGAATCGTTGTGGCAACGGGGAAGGGGAAGCATGACGAACCGATGGAGATCAAGGTGGGGGATACCGTACTTTTCGGCAAGTATGCCGGCACGGAGTTTCACATCGATGACAAGAAGTACCTGGTCATGAATCAATCCGACATTTTAATCATCCTGTAACGTTGAATCATTAAAAACTTGAAGCTTTATGGCAAAAGAGATTAAATTTAATATCGAAGCACGTGACTTGTTGAAAAAGGGCGTGGACGAGCTGGCGAACGCCGTGAAGATTACCCTCGGCCCCAAGGGGCGTAACGTGGTTATCGAGAAAAAATTCGGTGCCCCGCAGATTACCAAGGACGGGGTGACCGTGGCGAAGGAGATTGAACTCTCGGATCCTTACGCTAACATCGGGGCCCAGATGGTGAAAGAGGTGGCTTCCAAGACGGGGGATGATGCCGGGGACGGCACTACCACCGCCACGATCCTCGCGCAGTCGATCATCGGCGTGGGCTTGAAGAACGTGACGGCCGGCGCTAACCCGATGGATCTGAAACGGGGCATCGACAAGGCCGTGCTGGCCGTCGTGGCCAGCCTGGAGGCCCAGAAAGAGGACGTGGGCGAGGATTACGAGAAGATCCGCCAGGTGGCCCGCGTCTCTGCTAACGGCGACGACTCCATCGGCCAGTTGATCGCTGACGCGATGAAGAAGGTCTCCAAGGAGGGCGTGATCACCGTGGAAGAGGCCAAGGGAATCGAAACCGAGGTGAAGGTCGTGGAGGGCATGCAGTTCGACCGCGGCTACATCTCCGCCTATTTCGTGACCGACACGGAGAAGATGCAGGCTGATTTTGATAATCCCTATATCCTGTTGTACGACAAGAAAGTCTCCACGATGAAGGAGTTACTCCCGATCCTGGAACCGGTGGCGCAATCGGGCCGCGCCCTGCTGATCGTGGCGGAAGACGTGGAGAGCGAGGCGTTGACCACGCTGGTAGTCAACCGGCTGCGCGGGTCGTTGAAGATCGCTGCCGTAAAGGCTCCCGGCTTCGGCGACCGCCGGAAGGAGATGCTGGAGGACCTGGCTGTCCTGACGGGTGGCACCGTGATCTCCGAAGAGAAAGGGATCAAGCTGGAGAACGCTACCATCGACATGTTGGGTAGGGCCGAGAAGGTGACGATCGACAAGGAGAACACCACCGTCGTCAACGGGGCCGGCAGCAAGCGGGCGATCGAGGATCGCGTGGCCCAGATCAAGAAGTTGATCGATGCCACGACTTCCGACTATGACCGGGAGAAGTTGCAGGAGCGTTTGGCCAAGTTGGCCGGTGGCGTGGCTGTCCTTTACGTGGGCGCTGCCTCCGAGATCGAGATGAAGGAGAAGAAGGATCGGGTGGACGACGCGTTGAGCGCCACGCGGGCTGCCATCGAGGAGGGCTTCGTGGCCGGCGGTGGCGTTGCCTATATCCGTGCCATCCCGTCACTGGAGCAGTTGAAGGGGGAGAACGAGGACGAGACGACCGGTATCGAGATCATCAAGCGCGCCATCGAGGAGCCTCTCCGCCAGATCGCTTCGAACGCGGGGGTAGAGGGCGCCGTGGTGGTAAGCAAGGTGCGGGAAGGCAAGAACGACTTCGGGTATAACGCCCGCACGGGTGAGTACCAGAACCTGAAGGAGGCCGGCGTGATCGACCCGAAGAAGGTGACGCGCATCGCCCTGGAGAATGCTGCCTCGATCGCCGGGATGTTCCTGACCACCGAGTGCGTGCTGGTAGAGGAGAAGAAGAAAGACGAAGCTCCCGTTCCCGCCGGCATGGGCGGAGGGATGCCGGGCATGATGTAATATAACGTGATGCCCGTAAAAAAGGCCCCGTACGCGGGGCCTTTTTTGTTTTCTTTCTTACCTTTGCCGACAGATGTTAAAAAGAAATAAGGATGGCACAAGAGGATATTTTTAAAAAGTTGGTAGCCCATTGCAAGGAGTACGGGTACGTCTTCCCCTCGTCCGAGGTATACGACGGCCTGGGAGCGGTGTATGACTACGGGCAATACGGCGTGGAGTTAAAGAACAATATCAAGCGCTACTGGTGGGATTCGATGGTACTGTTGCACGAGAATGTCGTTGGCCTGGACTCCGCGATCTTCATGCACCCCACGATCTGGAAAGCGTCCGGGCACGTGGACGCGTTCAACGACCCGCTGATCGACAACAAGGATTCCAAGAAGCGCTATCGAGCCGACGTGTTGATCGAGGAGCACATCGCCAAGTACGAGGAGAAGGTGGAAAAAGAGGTGGAGAAGGCCCGTAAGCGCTTCGGCGACCGTTTCGACGAGGCCCTCTTCCGGCAGACGAACCCGCAGGTGACGGTACACGTCGAGAAAAAAGACGCGCTGGTGGCCCGGTTAGCCAAGGCCTTAAATGATAATGACCTCGTGGAACTCCGGCAGATCATCGTTGACAACCAGATCGTTTGCCCGGTCTGCGGGACGTGCAACTGGACGGAGGTTCGCCAGTTCAACCTGATGTTTGCCACCGAGATGGGGTCCACGGCCGAGGGTGCCAGCAAGATATACCTGCGCCCGGAGACGGCCCAGGGGATCTTCGTCAACTTCCTGAACGTGCAGAAAAGCGGGCGGATGAAGATACCCTTTGGCATCGCGCAAATCGGTAAAGCGTTCCGTAACGAGATCGTGGCCCGTCAGTTTATCTTCCGCATGAGGGAGTTCGAGCAGATGGAGATGCAGTTCTTCGTGCGTCCCGGTTCGGAGTTGGAGTGGTTCCGGCGGTGGCGGGAGATCCGCATGACGTGGCACCAGGCGCTGGGCTTCGGGGCCGCCAGCTATCGCTTCCACGACCACGAGAAGTTGGCCCACTACGCCAATGCCGCCACCGATATCGAGTATCGCTTCCCCTTCGGCTTTAAAGAGGTGGAGGGGATACACTCCCGCACCGACTTCGATCTAACCCGCCACCAGGAGTTTTCCGGCAAGAGGATGCAGTACTTCGATCCGGAGCTAAACGAATCGTATGTCCCTTACGTGGTGGAGACCTCCATCGGTGTCGACCGGATGTTCCTGCAGGTGATCTCTGCCGCCTACCGCGAGGAGGCCACCGACACGGGCGACACGCGCGTCGTGCTCAAGTTGCCGCCCGCGTTGGCACCGATCAAGTTGGCCGTGCTGCCCCTCGTGAAGAAGGACGGGCTACCGGAAAAAGCCGGGGAGATCGTGCAGCGCCTCCGCCTTGATTTCCGTTGTCAGTACGACGAGAAGGACTCCATCGGGAAGCGCTACCGCCGGCAGGATGCCATCGGCACTCCCTTCTGTATCACCGTTGACCACCTCTCCCTCGAGGAGAACACCGTCACCATCCGTGACCGGGACACCATGTCGCAGGAGCGGGTTGCCATCGACCGCCTCCCCGTCATCCTCAAGGAGAAAACCGATCTGAAAAACTTGCTCGAACAAGTAGCAGTCGGGTTTCGTCATTGGTAACCGCGGGGAACGCGGGTCAAAAAAACCTTGCCATTATTCTTGAATACAGCGCGTAGGGAGGCCGAAGCTGCGATGATTGGCGTTCTGCGGGATAATGTTTTCCGAATTGAAATACAAGTAAAAAGCGAACTCGTTGTTAAGCGGCGCGGACGACCGGCTGTAACCGTTGTCCCGCCCGTTGCTCATCTCCCCATTGATGTTGCGAAGGCCCCCCGCCGGATAGAAGGCCGTTTCACCGCTGGAACCGGACATGTAGAACTCCCAGCCGTCGCCATTGTAACCACCTGGATAGTTTGCGGCGTTGGGCTTACCAGAAACGATGAACACCGCCCACGTATTTTGCTCGGGCACCTTCCATCCCGGAGGACAAGGATCGAAAAGGCTCTTGCCGGTTGGCGAGACATGCCATGCCGGGTTATTCCACAGGTTAGCATAGTACGGGTTGTTTTGCGCCCAGTCGCCACTCGCGGGATAGTAGAAATTATAAGGCCTCTGTACCGCCGTCTTGATCAACGTCCCGCCCGAGATCCGCCCGATACAATCATTACTGCTAGCGGTAAAAGCGGTCACCGCCGTTCCGGAGACATTATACAACTTCACGCTCGCGGCGGGGAACGGGTCCTTGCGCCCGAACTGGTAGTACAGGCCGCGGGTATTGGCAAGACCATCCTCGCTGTTGGCACTGGCGGCACCCAGGTTACGGTCCATGATGAACTTATCGGCGTACGCGGCAGTGGCCCACGTCCCGCCGGAGTAACGATGCACGTGCCCGCCGCCGGGGACGCCGTACGAGTAGACGTCCTCCTGCCAGGCAGACGGCGCGATATCCGGGTTGTAGCCCGTGATCCACAGGTGCCAGCTCCAGAGATAGTCGGTGGCGTTCTCTTTCCTGAGGCCAACCAGCACGTTCCCCCGGGCCGTTGGCCCCGCGGGGCTGACGTAGAAATAAGAGTCCCCCGTGCCTGCGTACGTGTCGCCCGTGAACGCGCCGCTGGCCTCGCAGAACTTGATCAGCTCGACGCCCGCGCCCCCGTCCTGCCAGATCACCTCGGCCACCCACGGGGTATTGTCGGCAAGCACGCCGCCCGGCACCCCCCCGTCCACGGAGCGCCAGAACTTGTTGACGCGGGTAACGGGCACGCCGTAGGTGGTCTGCACGGCACCGGCGAGCGGGTTGAGGATGTAGGAGTTCGCCTCGGCCAACTGTACCTGGCCCAGGTTCTCCACGCGGCTATCCCCCACGGCTCCCGCGGTGTTAAAGACGACCGGCAGCGTGTAGCGGAAATTCGGCACGATGTTGAAATCGTTCGTCATGTTCGCGCCCGGGTAGAAGCGGTAACGCAACGGCTTGCCACCGCCGTCCTCGATCGCCCCGGCGGTCACGGCCATGATCTCGATGTAGGTGGCGCGACCGGGGGCAAGCAGGTTCTTCTGGGCTTCCGTGCTCGTCCCGGTAGTACCCTGGCGGTTGCGCGGCAAGTAATAGCGCAGCGTCTTCACGGGAGCATCAGGAGCCAGCTCGAACTCGTCGACGGGAAGGTCGAACAGGCCCGACTGGGCGGGCGAGGGGCTTGGGGTAGCGGCACCGTCAAGCAACCGGTCGGCGTAGAAGAGGCGATCGGGCACGTTACGTAACTGCACGGAGGTGATCGTCACGCCCGAGCCGCTATCGTTGGTAAGCGTCAACGTGAGCTTGGCCACGTTACGGTACAACGCGCAGGTCAACGAGGTGGTGCTGCTGGTCACGTTGACCGTGCCGTTCATGAGCAAGTCGGGGGCGTCATCCGTGGCATTGTACAGGTCTTCCAGGTTCCAGATCCTCTTGTAAACGGTTTTCAGGCCCTCCAGCGTGGTGACACTCCCCAGCGTGGCGTGGAACGCGTCGGAATGGGTGTTGGCTATCAGCACGCACTTGTAGATCTTGCCGACCGGGGGAATGATCACCGCGACCGCCGTGCTAGATGCCATGGAGGGCATCAAGTAATAACGGGGAGCGCCGAGCCGGTATCCATCCTGGTCGAATTGCAACAACCAGAAGTCCTCGACGACGTAGCCGGGGCCGGTTCCCTCGTTCACCTCCAGCGGGTCGGGCAAGGCCCGCGAGCCGGCCAGGCCGGGGGTTTCGGGTGCCGCGGTGAGCGACAGGGCGATCGTGGTCTCGATCCCCTCGTTGCCGGCGAGATCCGCCGGCTCGTCCGCGCACGACAAGGCCGCGAGGGCCGCCAGCGCGAGCGAACAAATTCGTGACGTGTTCATGTTATTCCTGTTTTTATAGTTTATCATTCTTTCGTCTCGTTTATCATTCCCCGGGGGGCATCGCCCGCCCGCGAATCATCGACACGCAATTTCCTGGTACAAAAGTATGAAAAGTAATAATACAAGATGCAAAATCAGTCATTTTTTTTCACTCGCCCCGCTTTTATCGGGCACGCGGCTGTTTATCATGACTATAAATGAAAGTTTTAGCGCGGGAAGAGACGGGGAATAGCAAGAACAGCGCGGGGGCGCAAGATTTTTCGCCCCTACACTTGAACGTTATCGAGAATCCGACGGGATGAGGCTGTCTCTAAAGAGATTGCGCCCGGGTGTCGCTGATAGGATGCAAGGCAAGGGCGGGCTTGACGTTTCTACCGAGACAACGCCCGAAAGTTGACTTTTGAGACAGCCCCTCGGGGAGATCTGGACTTTTGAGACAGTCCCACCCGCAGGTTGTTTTGTTGGTAACAAGAAATTTGATCGTAATCTACTGAATTGCATATTTTTAGAGAAAGAAAAGTAAGAATAGGTAACGATATGGAAATGAGCGAAATTCTTTCGCCTGCTTGTTTTTTCCATCGTTCAAATAACTCTATGTCAAAGGTACGGTTTATTTTGGATATGCCAAAAATCACGAATTAAAAAGGCAAATCGCACCGCAAGTAGATATAAATTGTCGAAAGATAATGTACTGGAAGGTTTTGAGAGGAATCAGTACTACTATAAAAATGATAGGTTAACCTTTATTTTTTTGTATATCAATCCAAAAATGGATCAAATTCAAATTATTCGATATTCTTTTTACTATAGATATGGATTTTGCCCATGTTTCATGTACAGTAAGACCAGTTAAGCATTCTTCTGTACTCCACAATTCAGAAATAGATGTATCCGTTATCCATGAATTAACAGTGGAATACCAATGGGCAAAATCTTGCTTTTCTATAAATGCGAGCATTCCACAATTAGGCAAACCCTTACCGTGGTCTTCTCTTTTAAATCGCTCAATTCCTCCTCCTTCGCCTAAAACGTATTCTTTAGCTCTATCTTGTCCTCCGGGTGTAGGTAATCTTTTTGCCTCTACGGAAAATAGAGACTTCCTCGATGCTCCTTGTTCTGCCGGATAGAAATAAAAATCAACTGCACGTTGCCTATCTGCTCCTTCTGTATAAATATCTGAATACTCACGCCCAACACATAGCGGGACTTCCATTATCCGTAAAGTTCTCTCTAACTCGGCAACAAATTCCTGAGCATATTGGGTTTCATTCAAATTTGGGAGTAATGTATATAGGAAAACCGGAGTTGTTGCAATAAAAGATTTCTCAATCCATTGAAGCAGTTTATTAGTTGGGATATCGAAATCCGGCTTATTGGAATATATATGCTTATCCTCCGCAATCATTCAAATGCGTGTATGTCAGCAAATGTTTTATCGGCATCGCGATATGCAATAGAAGGAAGCCAATAACGCATTTGATTAGGTTTTACAAATAGCACTTTATTCTTTGAATAATATCTAATGATTCGGGTAGAACTAAAATGCTCGCTGACTTTAAACTGGGAAAGCCCTGCTATCTCTTCTGAATAATCGGTTTTTAAAATCCTCGGTTCTTTTATATCAACATTATCATACGTAAAAACAGTACCTATGAACTTGTCATCATTAAATCGGATAATGTCTGACAATTTGAAAGTTTTCCCATTGTCTGCATATAGCTGATTTAATACATTAGAGTACTCAAACCCGTATTTTTTCAAATCATCACTTTTACTAACAGGCTTTAAAACTTTTGCAGTTTCCCCATGTCGATGAAAATCATCCATGTATATATTCACGTCGTTAATAACGTTTTCGTCTATCATGGATAAATAAGTGTTATTGTTAAGTATTAATGGCAAATTTAAAAAGTCCTCAAGTAAAAAAACGGTATTCAGATTTATCAAAATCTGACCGCTTGTTGCCAACATGTAAAAACGATATAATTTATTATACTTTAATAGGGATTGATATATGCTGTCAAGTTGTCCTTTGTCATTTTTAACAGATGCAATTCCAATTATGTTTCGTTGAAATGTAAAATCCGTATTCGTATTATATTCAATGGGGATTAACTCCTTTCCTAAGTTTTCTTTAACAAGTATATTGGGTTGTCTGAAAATTAACTCCGAGGATAATTTTTTAGGCTGAATATCTTTAGGAAATGTAGATAGAGTAGAATAATCAAGCCCTTTTTCTGAAAATGATTTTGTCGGCAATGTTTTAATTTGATACAAAAAAGCATCCTTACGTTTACCGTTAGTTCCTATTTCCAGTCCTTCCTCTATTAATAATTCATTATCCTTCTTTATCTTTTCAAGGGTATCAATTTTTGAGAGTTTCGAAATTACATTTTTAATTCTTCCACCCCCCATTAGATTACATTTGAATATGTAAGGATTGGCAGAAGCCTCATTTCGTGAAATGAAATGCAGGTCGTATTCGTCTATTTCAAAAACAATACGTTCTTTAGTAGCTTTTGTCCTTCTAAATATCGCGTGGAGAATATTTTTCTCCATATTGGGGGATTCTTTTGTTAGGAAAATAGCCGCAGCGGCAACATCTGTCCCACAATCCCACAAAGATTTGTTTCTTGCTAACGGGGTAAAATCAAGAATCTGATTTACATTGTAATGCTCAAATAAAACTTTCTTATATTCAGAAGACGTAGAGTTGTACAACAAGCCCGAAGCCTTAATTATTAAGCATAGCTGCGCTTGTGACTTTAGCAACTGTATGGATTCTGATAAGAATTTCAATGCGATTTGATTCTGCGGAATACCTACACATTCGGATTCATTTATAGTCCACGTTCCCAAGTTTGTTGAGACTCCTCCTCTCACAAAAGGCGGGTTTCCGATTACGATATCAAATGATTCCTTTTCGTTTTGATGCTCATCCAACCAAAGAAAGAAATCTTTATGGGAAACATTTTTCTTTGTTAAATCGTCAAACCGCAATTCATCCCAAATCTGTTTAGGCGTAAGTTCTTCGCATAAGGCAATACATAGACTAAACGCTGTCAACTGCGTTGCCGTTTCGTTTATATCAACTCCAAATATGGAATTATTGAGAATTTGCTTTAACTCAGATAATGATGGGTTCTTATATTGATTTTTTGCTCTCCACCATTGTATAAGCCGTTTGAATGCAATTACCAAAAAAATCCCGGAACCACAAGCGGGGTCGATAACTTTAAAATTATCTAATTCCTTAGCATTTCCAATAGGCATTATCTCATCAACCAGCAAGTTTGCAAGGTGAGATGGCGTATAGGCTGCTCCATTTTCCGATTTTTCTTCGTCTTCAATAAATTCTTCGTATAAACGACTGATCAATTCTACAGGAATAAAATTGAAGGAATAAAGCCGCCAAATTGACATCTGTCCGTCACCGCTTGAATCGCCACTCAAAGCATCTGCCAAATACGAAAATCTATCGTCTTTTAATTTCTCTTTTTCTTCGTCCTTCCATTCAAATACCTTCCCATTGAAATGATTCTTGTTCAAGTATTCAAAAAAGTCAAACAAGCGACCATTTCTTAAAATGTCGCAAAAACAGGTAGCATTAGAATACGAACCGAAAAAATCCGATGGAAATACGCGATTTCCGTATGTATCTTCTTTTTCCTCAAGATACTTTACCAATATACTTTGTACGATGAGTTTCTGTATAAGTCGTTCCTTTCCTAAATCTGCATTTTTTACAGCTTCTTTTATAACAACCTTAAGGTAATCAATAAGTATGTTGTAAGATGAATTTTTGCTGAAAGAAAGTTTCTTTTTTATTATTTCGTTCTCCCAATATGCTCCCGTTCTGATATTGTTGGCAAATTGGGTATTGAAAATACGATGAACTTTTGACGTTAAAGCAATTTTATCCAAATATGTCGGAACATCATTTTCCTTGTTAATAGGAGATGTTGTATCCAGAATTCTTATTTCTGTTTTCGTGAATATACAAACAATAGGAACCTCTGATGAAGTCCATATTTTTTTATGAATATCCGTTAAGGCAGACTCCTCATAAGTATTCTTTTTTGTAAAATCGTACAGGTAAACTTGAGGGATATATTTATCGCCAATTATTTTTCGGCAAAAAACAGCATCTGCTTGAAGAATTTTTGCTTTCTCTAAGTGAAACCAAAGGTTATGGATAGGTGCATACTGTTCTATATCTTCAGTAAAGAATAGACCTTCATTGAGTTCTTGGTTGAAACCAAGTTTATTCAATCCTGTTTTAAAGGCTGTTGTGAAAGATTTCATCGTATCATCACATAGTGCATTCATAATTTGCAAAGATACGGCTTTATCTTCAAAAACTGAAATCATCCGGTATAAATGTTGTTATATTCTGTAATTTAGATAATTATAGCAAGAAGAGTTAACCCTCCACAAGCTCATAATCTCCGATTCCCTATACAGTATCTTCCCCTTAATTCTGATAAATGGGACTTTGCCCGTATCCAGCCAATCCTGCAATGTATGGGACGAAATATGCAACATCCCGCAAACATCCTTATTCGCCAAGAACTTTTCGCCGTTCAGGTGCGGTGTTCGGTTTTTCAGGGCTTGCCCGATGGAATCCAACATCTCATCCAAAACTGTGAAGAACGAAGCGACTTCTTTTGATTTCTTATCCAGTATTTCCATATCCAGTTATTTTTAGTTACGCATGTAATCGCCCAAAGACGACAGTTTTAACATATCCAACCATGCATCGTAGTCGATACTTAGGCGTTTGAGGTTGTACGAAATAAAGTAGCCGTTTTCGTCTTCCTGTATTTCGTAGGTGAGGGTGTATCACAAGTTCAAAATTTACAATTTTACCCCTCACACAACACATTGTAGCAGGGATAATTTGCTTGGAAAAGGGCTTTTGATACAGCCCCCCCCCCTAAAGTTTTTTTGCAACAGACTTGTATGTAGGATATTACAAAACAGTTATTTCCCATCTTGTTTATTCCTATTCTCTTGATCCCTTCGGATTATGAGATTACGCAGAAAATCGAGTGCTTTGGTACGGTTGAACGATTTACGGTCGAAAACCTTTTCCTGTTGGTCGTAGATGCTGCCAAAACTGCAATTGAAAATTCTTTCAAAGGAGTAGGCGATTTGGCTCAGGTGTGTAGGCTTTCCGTTCCTTTGAAATACTTTCTTTGTCAGGAAAAGGGCGACTACGATTTCCGCTTCGGAATCAATAAAGGATAGTGCTTTTTGCAGATAGGATTTTTTCAGGACATTTTCCCCCCTGCTCGTACTGAAAGGCCGTTTCTAAGGCTGACAACTCAATACGAGTAATGGTCAGTGTTCGCAAGGCGGTTGCGTTATCAGAGCCGCCAACCGTTTTCAGGTGTTCCATAAATTCTCCATAGGCATTTTGCATTTCTTCGTTTGTTACTTCTTGTGAGGGTTGGGGCTGTCTCAAAAGCCTCGAACGAGTGTCATGACGGTCCGCGTGTCCCGTCATCGCGAACCCGAAGGGTGAAGCGATCCAGGGCTGGAGCGTGGTCTGGATTGCTTCCCGCTCCGCGGATCGCGATGACAGTCATTCGCCAGGATAAAAACCGACTTTTGAGACAGCCCCTTCGGGGTAATCCACAAGCTGCCATCATCCTGACGGTGGATATGATCATGCCGCCGGTTTACCATATCCGCCTGGGCGATTCCTGTGAAGGTCGAAAACAAAAACATATCCCTCACGAAATTAGCCGTCGCCCGTTTCATCTGTACTTGCCTGATTTTCTCTATCTCGTCCATCGAAAGCCAACGGCGTTTAAGGATAAACCGCTCAGGTCGGTAGTCGAAAACCGGGTCTTGATATACCAATCCCTTATTCGATGCCCGTTTTACTACCTTACGAAGTGGTTTTATATTTTGGTTCCCGGTTTGGGGTATATATTGCCTGTTGACTTTGGCACCAACTATTTATCATTATCAGCCCGTTGCCTTCTTTTTCGTCCTTTTTTGGGCTTCTTGTTTTTCGAGTAAAACGAAGTACCGTGTTTATTCAATACTCGGGTGTATAGAGAAACGTTCGACGTTTCGGGTCAAGTATGGATATTTTCAGGAGAAGTCTCCTTGTTTTTCCTGGAAAGTCCCTCCTTTTTCTTGCCCGGGGTGCCGGTGAGGAGTAGTCCCGTGTAGCAGAGCGCGCCGTTGAGCAACAGTACCTCGAAGCCGAAGCGGTAGCCCCATAGTAACTCCTCCGAGTAGAGATTCAGGAGGAAGGAGAGCACGGGGGAGGCGAGGCATACCCAGGGCACCCATCGCCCCTTCACGTCGTGGCGCGTGGTCAACCCGAAGGCGAACAGTCCCAGGAGCGGGCCATAAGTGTAGCCGACGGCCTTGAAGACGGCGGAGATCACGCTCCCGTTGTTTAACTCTCGAAAGAGAATCACGACGAGGATCATCAGGGCGGAGAAGGCCACGTGCACGCGTACACGCCTCCCCCGCTGGCGCTGGTCCTTCGGGTCGATCTTCAGGAAATCGATGCAGAAGGCGGTGGTGAGGGCCGTCAGGGAGGAGTCGACCGAGGAGTAGGCGGCCGCGATGACCCCCAGGATAAAGAAAAGCCCGGCCGTGGCCCCGAAATGGTGGAGCGAGAGCAACGGGAACAGGTCATCCGTCCTTTCGGGCAACGCGATCCCCTTTTCGTCAGCGAAGAGATAGAGCAGCGCGCCCAACGTCAAGAAGAGCACGTTGGTCAGGAAAAACATCCCGGAGAACGAGAACATGTTGATGCGGCACGCCCGTAACGTCCGGCAAGTAAGGTTCTTTTGCATCATGTTTTGATCCAGCCCGTTGATGGCGACCGTGATGGCTATCCCCGCGACGAGTTGCTTGATCGTGTTTTGCCCCGATCGCCAGTCGAAGTCGAAGACCCGCGTCACTCCCCGTTCCGCCGCGCGCGCGAGGGCATCCGGGAGATCCAGGTCGATGGAGCGGGCGATCACGACGATCGTCACCACCACGGAGGTGAGCATGAAGAGCGTTTGCAGCGTGTCCGTCCAGACGATGGTCTTGATCCCGCCCCGGAAGGTGTAGAGCCACACGAACGCGATGGTCAGGCAGACCGTGGCGGAGAAGGGAAGGCCGATGGCATCGAAGATGGCCAATTGCAACACCCCGACCACCAAGAAGAGACGGAACGACGCGCCGATCAACTGCGAGAGGATAAAGAACAACGATCCCGAGAGGCGGGCACTCTCCCCGAAGCGACTCCCCAGCCACGCGTAGATCGAGACCAACCCCCTTCGGTAGAAGAGCGGCAAGAGTACCCACGCGATGAGCGCGTAGCCGATGCAGTTGCCCGCCACCAGCGTCAGGTAGCTCCACCCCGTTGTCCCCACCTCGCCCGGCAGCGAGATAAAGGTGACCCCCGACAGCGATGTCCCTACCATCGCGAAGGCGACCAGAAACCACGGGGAGTTCCGGTTCGCCGTGAAGAAGGTCTCCCCGTTCGCCCGCCGCGATGTGATCGCGCCGATGGCCACGAGTAGCGCGAAATACGCGAGAACGATACAAAGTAACACGACTGATGACATCCGCGATAAATTACGTGTGGCCGGCAAATCTACGGTAATCTGGTAATTTTTCCTACTTTTGCCCCTGCAATTGACGGGGCGAAAATAAAATCATTAAACACGTGTTATGGAATACAACTTTAAAGAGATCGAGAGCAAATGGCAACGCTATTGGCAGGAAAACGAGACTTACCGGGTGGAGATCGACCGCGATAAGCCGAAATATTACGTCCTCGACATGTTCCCGTATCCCTCCGGGGCGGGGTTACACGTCGGGCACCCCCTTGGCTATATCGCCTCGGACATCTACGCCCGCTATAAGACCCTCAAGGGGTTTAATGTCCTCCATCCGATGGGGTACGACGCGTATGGCTTGCCCGCCGAGCAATACGCCATTCGCACCGGCCAGCACCCGGCCATCACCACCGGGAACAACATCCGCCGCTATCGCGAACAGATGGACAAGATCGGCTTCTCTTTCGACTGGCGCCGGGAGGTACGCACCTGCGACCCGGCCTATTACAAGTGGACACAGTGGACTTTCATACAACTCTTCAATAGCTATTACTGCCGCGATGCGCGACAGGCCCGGCCCCTCCGCGAGCTGGTGCAAGCCTTCGAGACCCGCGGTTCGCGCGGCCTGAACGTTGCCGGCACGACCGACCTCTCTTTCTCGGCCAACGAGTGGAAGGCCAAAACGGAAAAAGAGCAACAGGAGGTGTTGATGAACTACCGGATGGCCTACCTCTCGGACACGCTCGTTAACTGGTGCCCGCGCCTCGGCACGGTGCTCGCGAACGACGAGGTGCGGGACGGTCTCTCCGTGCGGGAGGGTTACCCCGTGGTCCAGAAAAAGATGCGGCAATGGTCGCTCCGCGTCTCTGCCTACGCCGGCCGCCTGCTCGACGGGCTGGAGGAGCTTGAGTGGTCGGAGTCGCTGAAAGAGATACAGCGCAACTGGATTGGGCGCTCGGGCGGGGCCGATATCTTTTTCGAGATCCAGGGATCCACGGAACGGATCGAGATCTTTACCACCCGTCCCGATACCATCTTCGGTGTCACCTTCATGGTGCTCGCCCCGGAATCCCGTTACACCTCCCTGCTCACTACTGCGGAGCGGGCCGACGCTGTCCGCGATTACCTTGACTACGCGACGAAACGCACCGAACGCGAACGCCAGGCGGAGGTCAAACGCGTGACCGGTGTCTTCACCGGCTCCTACGCCATCAATCCCTTTACCCGCGAGGCGATCCCGGTATGGATCAGCGAGTACGTCCTCGCCGGCTACGGGACGGGGGCCATCATGGCCGTCCCCGGCCACGACTCCCGCGACCACGCTTTTGCCCGCTACTTCGGTTTGCCCATCGTCCAGGTGATCGACGACGGTGCCGGGCACGACGTGCAGGAGGCCTCTCTCGACGCCAAGTCGGGTACCCTCGTCCATAGCGATATCCTCGACGGGATGCCCGTCGCGGAGGCCATCCGCTTTGTCGTCGACGAGGTGGAGCGCCGCGGCATAGGGAAGGGGAAGATCAACTACCGCCTGCGAGATGCTATCTTTAGCCGCCAACGCTACTGGGGCGAGCCGTTCCCGGTGTACTATAAAGACGGGATGCCCTACCCCCTGGACGAGGCGGCCCTCCCGCTGGAGTTGCCCGACATCGACACCTTCCTCCCCACCGAGACGGGAGAGCCTCCGCTGGGGCGCGCCAAAGGGTGGCATACCGCCGAAGGTTACCCCCTCGAGTTGAATACCATGCCGGGCTTTGCCGGCTCCTCGGCCTACTACCTGCGCTACATGGATCCGCACAATGACAAGGCCCTCGTTGGCCGGGAGGCCCTGGATTACTGGGACAGTGTCGACCTCTACCTCGGCGGGGCGGAACACGCCACGGGGCACCTGATCTATGCCCGCTTCTGGAATATGTTCCTCCACGACATCGGGAAAGCCAAGCGCCCCGAGCCGTTCCGCAAGCTGATCAACCAAGGGATGATCCAGGGGCGTTCCAGCTTCGTCTACCGCCTCCTCGTGTCGCGCGACGGGGCCGCCTGGGATGCAACGCCCCTCTACGTCTCCTACACGATCGTGCAGCAGATCGAACGTTGCCCCGGGGAGGAGCAGCTGGCCCTCCTGGCCGCGAAGATTCCCGGGGATCCCCTCCTGACGGGAGTTGTCGCGATCTCCTTTCAGCCCATCCATACGGATGTCAACATCGTGAAGAACGATATTCTCGACACGGAGGCCTTCCGCGCGTGGATGCCCGAGTACGCCTCGGCGCGCTTCCTCCTCGAGGAGGGGAAATACACCTGCGGCCACGGGGTTGAGAAGATGTCCAAGTCCCTCTTCAACGTGGTCAACCCGGACATCGTCATTGACGAGTACGGTGCCGACACGCTCCGCGTGTACGAGATGTTCCTCGGCCCCTTGGAGGCGAGCAAGCCCTGGGATACCCAGGGCATTGACGGTGTCTACAAGTTCCTGCGCAAGTTCTGGCGCCTTTTCCACGCGAACGGGAACTTCCGGGTCAGCGACGAGGTACCCGGGCGCGCGGAGCTGGAGACCCTCCATAAGACCCTCAAAAAGGTAGATCAGGACATCGAGAACTTCTCCTTCAACACCTCCGTCCCGGCCTTCATGATATGTGCCAACGAACTTACCGCTCTCAAGTGTGACAAGCGGGCGATCCTTGAGCCGTTAGTCATCGCGCTGGCCCCCTTCGCTCCCCACGTGGCCGAGGAGCTTTGGCAGCGGCTGGGACACGACGAGAGTATCACCCGGGCCTCCTTCCCGGCCTGGGAAGAGAGGTACCTCGTGCGCGATCTGTTCGAGTACCCCGTCTCCTTCAACGGCAAGGTGCGCTTCAAGCTCCCCGTGCCGCTGACCGCTGACCCCGTCCTGATAGAGGAGCGCATCCGCTCGGCCCCCGAATCGGCCAAATGGTTGGCCGGGAAAGAGATCCGGAAGGTCATCATCGTGCCGAACAAGATTATTAACGTCGTGCTGGGGTGACACATGAAACAGGTTGATGCGCCGGTACAGCCGCGGGCGGGCTTCGGCACCGCCCCCGTCTTCTTCACCTCCATCTCGGCCATCCTCGGGGCGATTCTCTTCCTGCGGCTGGGGTTTGCCACCGGCACGCTCGGTTTCTGGGGAGCCGCCGGGATCATCCTCCTCGGTCACCTGATCACCATCCCGACGGCCCTCGCCATTTCCGAGATCGCCACCAACACGCGGGTCGAGGGCGGCGGCGAGTACTTCATCATCTCCCGCTCCTTCGGCCTGAAGATCGGCTCCACGATCGGCCTCACCCTCTACTTCTCGCAGGCCATCAGCGTTGCCTTCTACACCATCGCCTTCGCCGAGTCGTTCGCGCCCCTCTTCGAGTGGTGGACGGCGAACGTGGGTTTCGAGTTGCCTCGCCAGGTCGTCAGCGTTCCCACGCTCCTCCTGCTGGCCGGGATCATCCTGCGCGCGGGTTCCGGTTCCGGCATTAAGATGCTCTACGTCGTCAACATCCTGCTCTTCATCTCCCTTGCCCTCTTCTTCGCCGGCGGGGCCATTGACCCCGGGGACGACCCGACGCGACTCCCCGGCGACAGTTTCGGCTTCTTTAACAAGGATCAATTCTTCATCCTCTTCGCCATCTGTTTCCCCGCTTTCACGGGGATGACCGCCGGCGTTGGTCTCAGTGGCGACTTGAAAAATCCCGGCCGTTCCATCCCGCTGGGCGTGATGGGGGCTACCCTCGCGGGCCTCCTCGTCTACCTGCTGGTGGTCTGGCAACTCTCGGCCCATGCCTCCCGCGCCGACTTGCTGGCGGATCAACTTGTCATGGCGCGCGTGGCCCTCTTCGGCGTTGTCATTATCCCGCTGGGATTAGCCGCGAGCACCTTCTCCTCGGCCGTCGGCTCCATCATCGTGGCCCCGCGCACCTTGCAAGCGCTGGCTGCCGATCGGACGTTCCCCTCCCGGCGACTCAACCTCCTCCTCGCCCGCGAGAAAGGCGCGGCGCGCGAACCGGTGAACGCCACGCTCCTCTCCTTCGCCCTCGCCCTACTCTTCGTGTTGCTGGGCGATGTAGACACGGTGGCCGGGGTGATCTCCATGTTCTTCCTCATCACGTACGGCTCGCTCTGCCTGATCTCGTTCCTCAATCACTTCGGGTCGCCCCCCTCCTACCGTCCCCGCTTCCGTTCGAAGTGGTACCTTTCCCTGGGCGGTTTCTTGCTCTCCGTGTGGGTCATGTTCATGATCAACGCCCTCTACACGATACTCGCTTACGCGGTGCTCGTCCTCGTCTACCTCTTCCTCGAACACCACAACAAGGGGCAAAAGGGATTGGTCAACATCTTCAAGGGGGCCCTCTTCCAGCTCAACCGCCGGATACAGGTCTTCATGCAGAAGCGGCGCTCGGAGATGGAGAGCGAGGAGTGGCGCCCCGCCGCCATCTGTATCTCGCCCCACTCGCTCGAGCGCGACAAGGTGCTCCACCTGATGCAATGGCTAAGCTACCAGCACGGTTTCGGCACCTACTTTCACTTCATCGAGGGGTATTTCAGCAAGCAAACGCACGCCGCGGCGCGAGAGGTGTTGGCCCGCCTGATCAAGGAGACGGGGGGACGCGGCAGCACGCTTTACATCGACACGATGATCTCCCCCTCCTACACTTCGGCCATCGCCCAGGTGATCCAGGCCCCCTCGATCTCCGGGATGGAGAATAACATGGTGGTTTTCGAATACGCGCGAGGACGCGTCGACGAGTTGACGCGTATCCTGGAGAATATCAACCTGGCCCGGGCCGGTGATTACGACGTGTGCATCTTCGCCGCCGCCGCCTCTCCCCCGCGGCCCGCCAACGGCATCCACGTCTGGATACGGGCCACCGACGAGCGGAACACCAATTTGATGATCCTCCTCGGTTACATCATCATGGCGCATCCCGACTGGCGGCGATCCCAGATCAAGCTATTCATCATGTACGCGAGCGGGGAGAGCGAGCGCGTCAAGGCGGAGGTGAGCGAGCGGGTGGCCGCGGGCCGTTTACCCATCACGCTGGCGAATATCGAGATCATCACCTTGCCGGAAGACCGGACGGTCGGGGAGGTCGTCCGTCATCACTCCTCGCGGGCTGGCCTGGCGATCGTCGGGTTCCGGGAGGAGATCATCCGCGGGGATGCCGTCGAGTTTTTCGGCTCGTTCGACGCGATGGGAGACGTGTTGTTCGTGAACGCGGCGTCCGCGAAGGTGATTTGACGCGCGCGTCCCCGCTTACTCCTTCCCGTGCACGTTCACCTGCTTGTCGATCAGTTGATCGAGCGAGATGAAGGTCTCCGTTTTGGAGATACCCGGGATGTTCTGGAAGGTGTTGATCAAGATATCCATCAGGTGATCGTGGTCCGTGCAGCGGAGTTTGATCAAGAACGTGAACGAGCCCGTGATGAAGTGACATTCCAGCACCTCGGGCACCGTCTCGATCTCCTTTACCACCGTCTTGTACGCGTGGGCGTGATCGAGCGTCACCCCGACGAAGGCGCACACGCCCAGGCCTAACGCTTCCGGTTTCACGACGAAACGCGAGCCCTCGATGATGCCGGACTCCTCCATTTTCCTCACGCGTTGATGGATGGCCGCTCCCGATATTCCACATTCGCGGGCGATCTCGAGGAAGGGTACGCGCGCGTTTTTGACCAGGTGGGTCAATATTTTCCGGTCGACGTCGTCGATTTGATACTTGGTAGGATTCATGAGATATAGGTATTTATCGGTTAAAATTTAATACGGTATAGAATTGTTTCCGTTGTTTGTAGTAATTCCATCCCTCTTCGTTGGTGATGGTCTTGATCACGCCGTCGATCAGGTGGTTGAAGATGGTGGCGAAACTGAATCCCTCGGGGGGATATATCTCGTTGTCGTGGATGTCGTTGAGCTTGGCGATGTACATCCGGGCGACCATCTCGCTGGAGATGTCGTTTTTGTACATCCCTTGCTGCATCCCTTTCTCGATGTTGACCTTGATCTTCTCGAAGATGAAGTTGGAGCGGGCCCGCAGGTGTTCCCGGAAGAGGCGCGGGTAAGGCCCGGCCAGGTTGAAGGTGACCGACGGGGAGAGGTAGAAGAATCGCTCGTAGATCTCGTTCCCGACGAGCAACATGATGTCGATGGCGTTCCACCCGTCGAAGTTGTACTCGTCGAAGATCTCCTCGAAGCAGACGCGTTCTCGCTCCAGGATGGCGGCCACGATCTCCTCCGTCCCGGAAAATTCTCGCTGGACCTCGGCCAGGGAGGTCCCCACCGCGTTTAGTTTATCTTCCGATAGTTCAAGCCCGTGACGATACACGTGATTCCTTAGTTTCTCGATTAGCTCGCATTTCGCGTCACTCATGGTGATCTCTCGTTTAAGGTTTGCGGGCGTAAATATACGAAACAATTTAAGAATCCTTTAAAAATTCTCTTTTTTTGGGTATATCTCGAACCGGCGCGGTTCGACGCGCCCGGTGGGGATTCGACGGGTGAGGCTCTCCCGGGAGGCGATTCGAGGGAGCCGGGGCCGCCTCCGAAGCCCGCGGGAAGGCCCCGGGCAACCCGTTCCATGAAGGGCGAAAGATTTTTCGCCCCTGCCGGTATCGGTAACATGACCCGCGCGTCTGGTAGGGGCGGGGTCTGCCCGCCCCGTGTCCCGCGTCCCGCGGGCGGGCGAACCCCGCCCCTACATCCTGTCGTGCCCGGGAGGCTACCTCGCGTCCCGGACGGGACGCGAGGGCCCCCCCCGCCCCGTCACGCGTGAAAAAAGAGGGTGTGTCAAAACAGTCACACTCTCTACACTTGAACCTTATCACGAAGCCGCGGTTTTCGTCATCGCGGACCCGGGGGGTGAAGCAATCCAGAAATACCGCGCGTGACCTGGATTGCTTCTCGCTACGCGGATCGCGCTGCCGGGGAGCGCTGGAAACGGGTGCGCTCTTATTCTTGGATACAGCGCGTGGGGAGGCCGTGACCGCGATAAGAGGTACTACTTGAACCCACTGTGTTCGGGGTGCAATACAAGCACAGACCATATCCGGCGACTCCGTACGGCGTGGCCAACCAGCAGTAAGCGGTGATCTGCTTGTTTACGTTGGCCCCAGTATTAGCGGAGTCGCGAAAGCCCGTCGCCGGATAGAAGGCCGTCGCGCCGCTGGAACCGGAGAGGTAGAAATCCCAGCCGGCTTGATCGGTATAGCCCTTGTAGTCAATAGTAGCGCCAGGATTAACGGCACTATTGTTAGCGGCGTTGGCGTTGGGCACATGACCAGCAAGGGTGAACGTGTTCCAGGTGCCGTTCACGGGCAACCGCCATCCCGGGGGACAAGGGTCGAAAAGGCTCTTGCCTGTCCCCGCCGCCGGGTTATTCCACAAGTTTGCGACATACGGGTTAGTACCCGCCATCCATTCGGCATTCCCCCGGTAGAAGTAGTAAGGATACGATACCGCCGTCTTGATCGACACCCTCCCGGTAATCCTCGAGATACAATCGGCATCATTATGGTAGCGAGGGAGAGCGACTCCATTCCCATCATACAGTACAACGTTCGAAGCGGGGACCGGGTCCTTGCGCCCGTACTGGTAGTACAGGCCGGCGGTATTGTCAACACCCTGTGCGCGGTCGGCACTGGCGGCACCCAGGTTACGGTCCATGATGAATTTATCGGTGTAACGGGTGCTCCACGTCGTGCCCGTCCCGT
>JAISNC010000103.1 GCA_031276355.1 Odoribacteraceae bacterium | reverse complement strand
GGATGATGATATAACAAAGTTTCAGCACAAGATCAATCGAAGACCAAGAAAATTGCTTAACTTCGAATCCCCAAAAGAGAGATTTTTTAGAAAAGTTGCATTTGGTACTTGAATCTGCGGTTTCAAAAAAAAAGATAAATAATTGCGGTCGGGGGTTTTCTGTATTATATTTGTAAGATTTTTTAATCGTGGAAATATGCTTCGAAAAGTACACAAGGGAAGGGGATCGCGCGTGGTATCAACGATCAGTATCGCGTTGGTGTTGGTCGTGGTAGGCGCGCTTGTCTTCATATTGTTAAACGCTCGCGTCGTGTCCGACCACGTGATGCGGAACATCGGCGTGCTCGTCGTGATCAAGGACAACACGAACGAGGCGGAGATCAAACGGGCACAAAAGATCTTGGACACGCGGCCTTTCACCTACTCCACTCTCTATATCACCAAGGAACAGGCAGCCAAAAGTTTTAAAGAGGAGATGGGAGAGGATTTCGAGGCCATCCTCGGGGCAAACCCCCTCTTGCCTTCCATCGAGATCAAGTTGAACCCGCGGTACGCCAATAATGACTCGCTGGCGACGATCGAAAAAGGCTTACTCGCGATGGATATCGTACACGATGTTCACTATCAGAAGTCACTGGTACAAGATATTAACGAAAACATGCGCCGGATCACGTTGAGTTTTTTGATCGTGGGAGCCGTGTTAATGCTCATATCCTTTACGTTGATAAGGAACACGATCCACCTCGCCGTCTACTCGCAACGTTTCCTGATCAAGACCATGCAGCTGGTAGGCGCTAAAACCGGCTTCATCGCCCGCCCCTTCTTGAGCGGTTGCATGTGGCGCGGTTTTTTCGGGGCCTTGGTCGCCAACGTCCTGCTGCTGGCAGGGGTATTTTTTTTGCAGGAGAACTACGGGCACACGCTGGATTTCGATTTCTTACAACAAGAGACGCTGCTCATCATGGTGTTATTCGTGGTCATTTGCGGTATCCTGCTGTCGCTATTTTCAGCATGGTTCTCCGTTCGCCGGTACTTGAACAAGGATTTAAACGATTTATATACTTAATACGGTAAGAGTTATGTTAGATGAACGGAAAGGTAAAAACGACGGCTTCCCCGTGCCGAAGGATAATTACAAGAAAATGTTGATCGGATTTGGGATCATCATGGTCGGGTTTATATTAATGATGGGCAAAGGGGCCGAATCTCCGGATACCTTCAATTACGACATTTTCAGTTTCAGGCGTATCACGCTGGCCCCGATGGTCGTGTTGTTCGGGTTCGGTTTTGTTTTCTGGGCAATCATCAGGAAACCGAAGCAAAAAGAGTAGAAACCGATGGATTGGTTACAAGCACTGGTATTAGGGATTATACAGGGGATCACGGAGTTCCTCCCGGTAAGCAGTTCCGGGCATTTACAAATTTTCGGGGCGTTATTTGGCGTGGAGGCGAACGAGAACCTGACATTCGCTATCACGGTGCATGCCGCCACGGTGTGTAGCACGATTGTCGTGCTATGGCGAGAGGTAACCCTCTTGTGCCGGGGATGCTGGCGTTTCACGTACGGGGCGGAGATGGCCTACGTGTTGAAAATCGTGTTATCGATGATCCCGGTAGCCATCGTGGGGTTGTTCTTCAAGGAGCAAGTAGAGGCGCTGTTCACGACGGGACTTACACTTGTCGGGAGCATGTTGCTGCTAACGGCGGTACTCCTGACGTGCGCCTACCGGGCAAGGCAACGGGGCGAGAAGGAGGTCTCCTATCGGGACGCTTTCATCATCGGGCTGGCGCAGGCGTGTGCCGTGCTCCCCGGCCTGTCACGTTCGGGCGCGACGATCACCGCGGGGCTGTTACTGGGGAATAAAAAGGAGGCCGTGGCCAAGTTCTCCTTCCTGATGGTATTGATCCCTATCCTGGGGGAAGCCTTATTAGACCTGCTCAAGGGCGGTTTTTCCGTTTCGGTGTCGGGAATCTCCCCGGTGGTTTTGCTGATCGGTTTCGCGAGCGCTTTCGTGTCCGGGGCCGTCGCCTGTCGTTGGATGATCGGTATCGTGAAACGCGGGAAGTTGATATGGTTTGCCCTTTATTGTGCATTGGCAGGGATCTTATCAATCGTGCTGGGATGACAACGGGAGGGAACGTCATTCGCTTCCGGGAGGGGGATGATTTTCGGGAAGGAGCCGTCTTAGCGGTGGATAAGCCGTTGGGGTGGACCTCGTTTGACGTGGTAAACAAAATACGTATCTCCCTGCGGGGCAAATACGGCAAGATAAAAGTAGGCCATGCCGGCACGCTGGATCCCTTGGCAACGGGGGTGGTAGTGATTTGCATCGGCAAGGAGACCAAGGAGATCGAACGTTACATGGGACAGGAGAAAGAGTACCTGGCACGAGTAACGTTCGGTCACACGACCCCATCGTACGACCTGGAGAGCGCCTTCGACGGGGAGTACGATTACTCTCATATCAACCGGGAACTGTTGGAAGCGGTGGCGGGACGTTTCGTGGGAGAGATCGAACAATACCCACCCATTTTCTCGGCGGTACGGATAAATGGCACACGGGCTTACGAGATGGCGCGCGCGGGGAACGAGGTGAAGATGACGAGCCGTCGCGTGCAGATCCACGCGGTGGAGATCACGGAGGTACAGGTGCCGGAGGTGACGTTCCGGGTCACCTGTGGAAAAGGCACCTATATCCGCTCGCTGGCCCATGATATAGGGCGAGCCTGCGGGAGCGGCGCTTACCTCTCGGCGTTACGACGCACAAGCGTGGGCACCTTTCGAGTAGAGCACGCTTTTTGCATGGAGGAACTCGTCCGGCTACTGGATGAAAATAGAAGTGATTAATTTATAAATCAAAACGAGATGAAATTATCAAAGTTCAAGTACAAGTTACCTGCCGAGTTGATCGCGTCGTACCCGACTCCCCACCGGGATGAGAGTAGGCTAATGGTGTTGGACAAGAGAAGCGGCAAGATAGAACATAAAATATTCAAGGAGATTATAGACTATTTTGACGAGAAAGACGTGTTCGTGTTCAACGACACGAAAGTATTCCCGGCCCGCTTGTACGGGAACAAGGAGAAGACGGGGGCCGAAATTGAAGTGTTCCTGCTGCGGGAATTGAACCGGGAGCTACGGATATGGGACGTGTTGGTGGACCCGGCCCGGAAGATCCGCATCGGGAACAAGCTGTATTTCGGCGCGGACGACAGCGTGGTGGCAGAAGTGATCGATAACACCACCTCGCGCGGACGCACGTTGCGTTTCCTCTACGACGGGAAGTACGAAGAGTTTAAACAAGAGCTATTTTCGCTGGGCGAGACCCCGCTTCCCCGCTTCATTGGCCGGAAAGTAGAGCCGATTGACGTGGAGCGCTACCAGACGATCTTCGCCCGCAACGAGGGGGCGGTAGCGGCACCGACGGCAGGCTTGCATTTTAGCCGGGAATTAATGAAACGGTTAGAGATAAAGGGAGTAGAGTTCTCATATATCACGCTTCACGTGGGCCTGGGGAATTTCCGGGAAGTAGACGTGGAGGACCTGACGAAACACAAGATGGATTCGGAGCAGATTATCGTGCCCCCGGAGACGGTCGGGAAAGTAAATACCGCGAAGGATGAGAAACACCGGATATGCGCCGTGGGCACGACTGTCGTACGCACGCTGGAGAGTTGCGTCACCACGCGGGGTCGCTTAACCGAGTTTGACGGGTGGACCAACAAGTTTATCTTCCCCCCGTACGAATTTAGCGTGCCCGAGGCAATGGTATCCAACTTCCACCTGCCCTTCTCGACGCTATTGATGATGGTAGCCGCCTTCGGGGGCTACGAGCACGTGATGGAGGCGTATAACACGGCCGTGAAAGAGAAGTACCGCTTCGGGACGTATGGCGACGCGTTGTTAATCATCTAAAAACCATCTAATCTGCGATTCTTGGACGTACGAGACCTGATAGCGTTATTCCGACAACACCCTGTAGCCAAGCGGGTGGTCGAGCGTCTCAGCGGGAGCAGCGACGTAAAACTGAAAATAGAGGGAGGAGTCGGCTCCTCTCTCGCTTTTCTGGCTACCGTGGTGATGGAAAAGAGGGAAGAGGTACAACTATTCGTGCTGGACGACAAGGAGGAAGCGGCCTATTTTTACAATGACCTGGTCGCGCTGGCGGGGGAAGAGGGGACGCGCTTTCTACCGGCTTCCTATCGCCGGAGTGGAAACTTCGAAGAGAAAGACAACGACTCGGTGCTGGCGCGCATGGAAGTGCTCAACGCCCTGATCGACCACCAGGCAAGGCGGGTGGTCACTTACACGGAAGCCTTTATCGAGCGGGTAGTCACGGGAAAAGTGTTGTCCGACCTATCCATGCCCGTGGCCCGGGGAGATACACTCTCCATATCGTTCATAGAGGAGTTCCTTTCGGAGTACAACTTCGAGCATACCGACTTCGTGTATGGCCCGGGACAATTCTCGATCCGGGGCGGGATCGTGGACATCTACTCGTTCGCGGAAGAGCATCCCGTGCGTCTTGAATTTTTCGGCGACGAGGTGGAGAGCATCCGTTACTTCAACGTGGAAACGCAACTATCCGAGCAGCAAGTACAACGCATCGTGTTGCTCCCCGACGTGAACAACGTGACCGACCGGATCTCGTACAGCGGCCTGGTCGACTTCGTGGGGCCACGAGCCACGTGGTGGATTAAAAACACCTTATATACACACGACCGGCTGAATACGCTGAAACAGGATGACCCGGCCAACACCTGGATCACCACGCGTCAACTGCTCGACGACCTTGAAAAAACACGCGTGGTGGAATGGGGAAGCGAACCCCTCTTCCGGGGCGAGATCATACAGGTAGAGACGGAGTCGCAGCCGGTAGTAAACAAACATTTTGACCTGTTGGCAAGGCAGTTGACGGACAAACAAGAAGAGGGGTACACCGTATACATCTGCTCCAACAACGAGATGCAACTGCAACGCCTGCAAGACATCTTCTCGGACAAGGGATTGCACGTCCGCTTTACCCCGGTACACGGTACCATTCACGAGGGGTTCAGCGACGTACATGTCCGGGCCTGCGTATACACGGAGCATCAAGTTTTCGACCGATACCACAAATACTACCTGAAGACCTCCCGGATACGCAAAGAAAGGATGTCCATCACGATCAGCGAACTGCAAAATCTCCATCCGGGCGACTACGTGGTGCACGTCGATCACGGGATCGGGCGATTCGGCGGGTTGACACGCCTTGACAATAACGGCAAGATACAAGAGGCCATCCGGTTAGTATATAAAAATAACGCGGAGCTATACGTCAATCTCCACGCCCTGCATAAAGTCTCGAAATACCGGGGGAAAGAGGGAACCCCTCCCACGGTCAATAAATTAGGGGGCGACGCGTGGGAGCACCTCAAGCAACGCACGAAATCCCGCGTGAAAGAGATCGCCCGCGAGCTTATCGCCCTCTACGCCCGGCGGCAACAGGAGACCGCCTACGCCTTCTCCGGCGACTCGTACCTGCAGGAGGAGATGGAAGCCTCCTTCATGTACGAGGAGACTCCCGACCAGAAAAAGGCGATCGAGGCGGTGAAGCGCGACATGGAAGAGCCGCGCGTGATGGATCGCCTCGTGTGTGGCGACGTTGGCTTCGGCAAGACGGAAGTCGCCATCCGGGCGGCCTTTAAAGCGGTAGCCGACAGCAAACAGGTGGCCGTGTTAGTCCCGACCACCGTCTTGGCATACCAGCATTACCACACCTTCTCGAAGCGATTGGAAGGGATGCCATGCCGGGTGGAATACATCAGCCGGATGCGCGGAAGCAGCGAGAACAAACGAGTTATCAGGGAGTTGAGCGATGGAAAGGTGGATATCATCATCGGCACCCATCGCCTGACCGGTAGCGACGTCCACTTCAAAGACCTGGGACTGCTCGTGATCGACGAGGAACAGAAATTCGGCGTGGCCGTGAAAGAGAAATTGAAACAACTAAAATTAAACGTGGACACCATCACGATGACGGCAACCCCGATTCCGCGGACGCTGCAATTCTCGTTGATGGGCGCACGCGACATGTCGATCATCCGGACTCCTCCCCCCAATCGCTACCCGATCGTCACGGAACTCCACCGTTTCGACGAGAGCGTGATGCGAGATGCCATTCTTTATGAGATGAGTCGCGGCGGCCAAGTATTCTTCATTCATAACCGGGTGGAGACGATCCGGGAGATACAATTCCTCCTCCACCGCTTGGTGCCGAAGATGAAGAGTTGCGTGGGCCACGGACAGATGCCGGGAAACGAGCTGGAGCGGGTCATGCACGATTTCATCCGGGGCGACTACGACGTGTTAATCGCCACGACCATCGTCGAGTCGGGCTTAGACATCCCAAACGCGAACACGATCATCATCAATCAAGCCCAGAATTACGGGCTTAGCGACCTCCACCAGTTACGCGGGCGCGTGGGGCGTTCCAACCGGAAGGCCTTTTGCTACCTACTCGCCCCCCCCCTGGAAATGGTCAATGAGGAAGCCCGACGGCGCTTGAAAGCCATCGAAGATTTCAGCGGGCTGGGAAGCGGATTTAACATCGCGATGCAAGATCTTGACATCCGGGGGGCCGGGAATATCCTGGGGGGGGAACAGTCGGGATTTATCGCCGAGGTCGGTTACGAGACCTACCAGCGCGTGCTAAACGAGGCCCTGTCAGAGCTAAGGGAAGAGGAGTTCCCACAACTAAAACAGCCGAGAGAGGAGAGTAGCGAGGCAGGCTTCACGGTAGATTGCGTGATCGACACCGATTTCGAGATACTGATCCCGGAGAACTACGTGGAGAACGTCAGCGAGCGGGTACGACTTTACCGGGAATTAGATAACCTCCCCGGCGAGGAAGCCCTGCATCGCTTTGAACGCGAGTTGCAGGATCGCTTTGGAGATCCTCCCCCGCCGGTAAGGAGATTGATGGAGGTGGTACGCACGCGGGAACGTTGTCAAGCGCTGGGGATCGAGCGCCTGGTAGCCAAAAACGGGAAGATGATACTCTACCTTATCAGCGATCAGCACTCCTCGTTCTACTCCTCGTCGCGCTTCAAGGCCTTGTTGCAATTCGTGCAGCGGCAATCCACCCCTTGTCACGTGAGCGAGCGAAACGACAAGCTGACCCTCTCGTTCGCGGGAGTGGACGACATGGAACGCGTAGCCACCATCATCCGGGAAATGCACGAGAAGATTGTAAAACATGAACCTGGTTGTTGACATAGGAAACACGCGGGGCAAGTACGCCATCTTCCACGGCGACACCCTGATAGAGCGAGGAGACGTTCCGCTCGGCTGGTACGCGCGGGCACTCGCCGCCCGTACACGTGGTGAGGCCGTAGATGTCCTCCTGGCAAGCACGGGGAGCGTACCGACGGGCACGCGGGAACGCTTACGCGAGGTGGCAACCTCCTTTCGCGAGGCTTCGACAGCCCTGCCCTTGCCCCTTCAGATAGCGTACGAATCCCCCGACACGCTGGGCATCGACCGCGTGGCCGGTTGCGTGGCGGGCATCGCCCTCTACCCCGGTCGGGCGCTCCTGATTGTCGATGCCGGCACGGCCATCACCTTCAACTTCGTGAGCAAGAGCGGTGTTTTACTCGGTGGCAACATCTCGCCCGGCCCGCGGTTACGCTACCGGGCGTTGCACGCGTTCACGGCCCACCTCCCCTTAGAGGAGCAACTCGGCCACGGCGACAGGATCGGTAAGAACACGCGCGACGCGTTGCGCGAAGGGGTAACGCGGGGGGTCTTGCTGGAGATACAGGGCTACGCGCGAACGTTCCTCAACGACCACCCGGACGGCATCCTCCTGCTCACGGGCGGCGACGCTCCCGCGTTGAGAAGATCCCTGCCAGACGCGTTTCACTTCGAAGAACATTTAGTAATGACAGGTTTGAACCAGATACTCGAACACCAAAAAAAGAGAGATGAAGATGCCATTTAGCAAGAAACAGACCGCGTTCCTCCTCCTCGCGGCCATGGGACTCGTCCACGCCTGCAAGACGGATATGAACGAGGTAAACAAGATCATCCTCCGGGAGAACATGCCAACCATGTCCGGGGAGAACATGAAGATGTGGTACACCGACTCGGCCCGCCTGAAATACTACGTCTCTACACCGAAGTATGACAAGTACGACGAGGAGAGTCGCAAATACGAGGAGTTCCCGCAAGGACTTCACGTGGTCTCCTACGACACCGCGGGAGTGGCCGATGGCACCTTGGACGCGGGGTACGCCCGACGGATGGAGAATCAAAACCTCTGGGAAATTCGCAACCAAGTAGTGGTGACCAACGCCGAGGGGAAGAAGTTAGAGACGGAGTTGCTCTACTGGGACATGGATAAAGGCTGGATATATACCGGCCAACCCGTGCGCCTGACATCGGGTGACCAGGTCATCGAGGGCAACGAGGGCTTCGAATCCGATCAACAACTCCACCAGCCCGTCTTTAAAAAGGTGACGGGACGATTGGAGCTGGAAAATCAGCCATAAGGAGGTCTTGCTACACCAGCACGTGTAAAACAGCCCATCCGCGTCGGTACTGATCACGCGCCTCTCCGTTCTTCCTGCCACACGATACCCCGTGAACCTCTTTCAAAAGATGACATTTTCATCTATATTTGTCCAACCAAATGACAAAAACAAACGTATGAAAGATAAAAAGAGAGGTTATGGGCATGAGACAACTAAAAATAAGTAAACAGGTCACCGGAAGAGAGACTTTTTCCATCGAGAAATACCTGCAAGAGATCGGGAAATTCCATGTACTCGGTACGGAAGAGGAGGTGGTATTCGCCCAACGCGCCCGCGAAGGGGATGAAGAGGCCCGCGAAATGCTCGTGATGAGTAACCTACGTTTTGTCGTTTCCGTGGCAAAACAATATCAAAACCAGGGATTAAGCCTCGAAGATTTGATCAACGAGGGGAACCTGGGGTTAATCAAGGCCGTGGAGAACTTCGATGAGACCAAGGGGTTCAAATTGATCTCTTACGCCGTGTGGTGGATCCGCCAATCGATCGTGCAGGCGATCGCGGAGAACGCCCGCCTGATTCGCTTGCCATCGAATAAAATCAACGGGATAAATAGGGTAACCAAGTGTTATTTAAAACTGGAACAGGAGTTTCAACGCGAGCCGACGGCGGAGGAGATTGCCGAAGTGATGGAGATTACTCCCGAAGAGGTAAAAGATAGCCTGAAGATCGCGATCGCCAGCAGGCCGCTCTCCATGGATGCCCCATTGACCTCTGGAGAGGATTCGGTGAACATGTACGACGTGTTCGTACCGACTGAAAACATCATCCCCGAAACCGAGCGGGAGATGCAGGCCGCCTCGTTGCGGGCCGAGATCGATCGCTCGTTAGCGATGTTGCCCGACAAGGAGACCCTCATCTTACGGCTGTATTACGGACTGGGAGGACATCGCGCCATGTCGCTGGAAGAGATCGGAGAGACGTTGGGGTTGACCAGCGAACGCATTCGCCAGATCAAGAGCAAAGCCATCCGCAAGCTAAAAGCGACGGTGCGGGCCGGACGACTCCAGAGCTACTTGTAAACGCGCGACAGCAATGTAATCATTTAATTATCCATTATGAAACCACACACATCATACAACTTTTTTTGCTATTTCTTATCCAAAATCCAAGTTATGAACGATTCAAACATCTATCGTACCATGAAAAAGGGGTACGCTTCTATTTTTTTTATCGCCACGATGGCGTTGATCGTCTCCTCTTGCAGTGGACGTATCACGCGGTCTCACCCGGACATACAGGTGCCGGCAGGGTACGAGCTGGTCTGGAGTGATGAATTTAACGTCGACGGGCCACCGGATGCCTCGGCCTGGAGCCACGAAACGGGGTTCTCGAGGAACGAGGAGTTGCAATGGTATCAACCGGATAATGCCGTCTGCCGCGACGGGGTGCTCGTGATCACGGGCAGACAGGAACGAAAGCCCAATCCACGGTACGTGGCAGGTAGCCGGGAGTGGCGACTGAACCGGGAACACGCCGAGTTCACCTCGTCGTGTATCAAGACGGTCGGGAAGAAGGAGTTCCTGTACGGACGTTTCGAGATACGCGCCAGGATTCCCACCGCCGCCGGCTCGTGGCCAGCAATATGGACGCTCGGGAAATCCATGCCCTGGCCGTCGAACGGGGAGATTGATATCATGGAGTATTACCGGATCAATAACGTGCCCCATATCTTGGCTAACACGGCGTGGGGATCGGACTCCCCGGGCAAGGCCCGGTGGGATACGGCCACGGTGCCCTTCTCCGCGTTCACGGATAAAGACCCGGCTTGGAGCCAGCAGTTCCACGTTTGGCGGATGGAGTGGGACGAGGAGGCGATCCGGCTGTATTTAGACGACGCGTTGCTCAACGAGACACTCCTGGCGGACACCCGGAACGGAGCCATCGGCAATCACGCGAACCCGTTTCATCAACCGCACTATATCTTGTTGAACCTTGCCATCGGCAAGAATGGCGGCACGCCAGACCTCTCCGCGTTCCCGCTGGTTTACGAGGTAGACTACGTGCGGGTCTTCCAGAAAACGAAGTGATTATAGCCCGTTTAACTCGTCCACGGTGAGGGTAGCCGTGCCCATTTTCCGAACCACCACGCCGGCAGCCCGGTTGGCTACACGAACGGCCTCGTCCTCGGGAAGCCCGGCAGCCAAGGCCAGCGCGAGGGTCGCCACGACGGTGTCGCCCGCGCCGCTGACATCAAAGACTTCTTGTGCCTGGGTCGGGATGTGCAGGGTGGTCGCCTCGGAGAGCAGGCTCATCCCTCGCTCGCTTCGGGTCACGAGCAGGCGATCTATCCCGTAGCGCCGGAGCACCTCCCGGCCACTCTCCTCGACGGCACGATCGTCGTTGATCACCGGATGGCCCGCGATATCTCCCAGCTCTTTCAGGTTGGGCGTGACCCACGCGGCTCCCCGGTATTTTTCCCAATGCACGCCCTTCGGATCCACGATAACGGGCACGCGATGCCGATCGGCAAGAGCAAGCAGAAAGACACATAAATCACTCGAGATGACCCCTTTCCCGTAATCGGAGAGGATGATAACCTTCGTTCCCTCGATGCCCTTCGCGATTTCCCGTTCCAAGCGAGCCAACTCCCCGGGCGTTAACTCGCCCGCCTGTTCCTGGTCGACACGGACGATCTGCTGGCGCCCCCCTATGACCCGTGCCTTGATGATGGTCGGGAAGGTTGTCTTAACGAGGGCCGTTGTGATGCCTCTTTGCGCGGCCAGGCGTTCCACTTCCCTGCCCGCCAAGTCATGCCCCACCACCCCACACAGGCAAGCCGTCCCGCCAAGATTACAGATGTTATGGGCCACGTTGGCCGCTCCCCCCAGGCGCGACTCCTCGCTGGTGATGTTCACGACGGGGACGGGTGCCTCCGGCGAGATGCGCTCCACCTTCCCGATGTAATACTTGTCGAGCATGATATCCCCGACCACTCCTATCCGGCATCCTGAAAAATTCATATCACTGCCCTCCTCCGAACATCATTAAATAGGCTTTGATGAAATCATTGATCTCCCCGTCCATGACAGCCTGCACGTTCGAGGTCTGGTGGTTGGTACGGTGATCCTTTACCCGGCGGTCATCAAAGACGTAACTACGGATCTGGGATCCCCACTCTATCTTCTTCTTGGATCCCTCGATCTTGTCCTTCTCCTCCTGGCGGCGTTGGAGTTCCAACTCGTACAGCTGGGCCTTGAGCAGGCGCATGGCATTCTCCCGGTTTTGCAACTGTGACCGCGACTCGGTGTTTTCTATCAATATCTCCCGGATCTTGCCCGTGTCCGGTTCCTTGTAGTCATAACGCAGGCGAACGCCGGTCTCCACCTTGTTCACGTTCTGTCCCCCGGCACCGCCGCTACGGAAAGTATCCCAACTGACATCCGCGGGGTTGATCGCTATCTCGATCGTGTCGTCCACTGCCGGGTACACGAACACGGAGGCAAACGAGGTCATGCGCTTGTTGGCAGCATTGTAGGGGGAGAGACGCACCAAACGATGGACACCGTTTTCCGACTTCAAATAACCGTACGCGAACTCCCCCTCAAATTCGAGGGTTGCCGACTTGATGCCGGCCTCATCCCCCTCCTGGTAGTCGACGTGTTTCACCTTATAACCGTTCAACTCGCCCCAGCGGAGGTACATGCGATAGAGCATGCTGGCCCAATCCATGCTCTCCGTGCCACCGGCCCCGGAGTTGATCTTCATGATCGCCCCGAAACGGTCTTCTTCCTTGCGCAACATGTTACGCAATTCAATCTCCTCGATCACCTTCTCGCTCTCCGCGTACTGATGATCCACCTCGGCCTCCGTGGCCTCCCCCTCCTTGGCGAAGTCGTACAAGATAAGCAACTCCTCCACGGAGGCATTGGCTCGCTCGTAGCTCTCGATCCATGATTTCAACTCCCGGGTTCGCTTCATCAGCGCCTCTGCCTCCTTCGGGTTACTCCACAAATCGGGATTCTGCACGCGCAGTTCCTCTTCGGCTAATTGTATCTTCTTGTGATCGATGTCAAAGATACCTCCTCAATGCTTCACCTCTTTCGGCCAACGCTTTGATATGGTCTATCGTGATCATTGTCTATTTTTTTCGTTTATACTTTATTCCGTTATCTCATCATGCGCGGATGTATCCGACCCGGAGGGAGCCGCGCTCTGTTGCAAGAGCGGGTTGATCGTCTCTTCCCACATCTTGTCGATCTCCCGGAGGAACTCCGTCTGATTGGCCTCAGTCACGTACTCCAACAAAATATTGATAAAGGTTTTGCTGGTATTCTCGTCACGTCGCACGTAGGGCCGCTGCCGGGGAGAGAGCGACCAGAAATACTTCAACTCCTGCAACTGTTCCCGGATGATGCTCCTGGCCAGCGTGTTCCCCTTCTCGTACTCTCCCGCGCGATAATAGGCTCGCACGTAGTCGAGCAGGAAATGATCGACGGGCATCTGGTAGAGGGGGATCTCCTCCAATGACCTGTCCAGCACCCGGACAGCCTCATGAACCTTCGTCGTGTCGATGGATGCCTCGGCAGTGTCCACGTGTAACCCGGGAACTTCCCCGTCCGTGATCGCCTCGTCCAACAGGGTTTCGGCCAAGCGCCCGAAAGTGCCCCGGTAGCGCATGATCGAGATAACACTGCTGTGGAAATTATCAATGTTCACCGACGAATCCTTGATATTACCCCACTCGAAGTTGTTCATCAGGTTGTTGTACAGGGTACGCGTGTTAATGCGGCCCATCTCCCCGTAAAGGCTCGAATCCTGATTCTCGATAGGCACTAAACGGTAAGCCGCCCCCTCCAACTGGAAATACTTGTCGAACCCGAGGAAGGTGTCGGTACCCATGCCGATCCCGAAGTAGATCGGACGCTCCCAGTCGTTCGTGGCGATAATATCCAACACCATCAGGTCGTTTTTATACAAGGTCTTCTTGGGTAACGTGATATCGAGCCGGCTCACGATCTTATCCGCGTCTTCCGGGCGCACCGTGCCGTTCGCGATTACTTTCTCGACACTCACCGGGACGTATACCTTGCGGGTCGGGATGTAGTCATACGATGAAATCTTGCTCTCCGGCCGGTCACTTTTCACGAACTCCATCACATCCTTCAAGCTAAATGCCCTGTCGAACTGCTCCTGGATGAGGATTTGATTGCGTTTCCCATAATATTGCTCTCGCGTGAGCGAGATCGGTACGGCCGGGGACTCATAGGCCCGCCGCTTCATCTGGTCGGTATACCAGTCACTGGCCAACAAGCTCAAGTTAACCACCCGGATATCCCGGCGAATACCCTCCACCTCCTGGGCATACCACAACGGGAACGTATCGTTATCCCCGAACGTGAAAAGGATCGCGTTGGGCGCGCAACTGTTCAAGTAATTCTTGGCGTGAGCCAACGTCGCGTAACGTCCGCTGCGGTCGTGATCGTCCCAGTTCTCGGCAGCCATGTTCACCGGCACGACGATCAGGCAAGCCATAGAGACGGCCCACGCCGCGGCACAGACGGGCATCTTTTGCTTTTGTAACCACTTCCAGAGGGAGAGCACGCCCAGCCCTATCCAGATGGCAAAAGCGTAGAACGACCCGGCGTACGCGTAATCCCGTTCACGCGGCTCGTACGGCTTCTGGTTCAGGTAAAGCACGATGGCTATCCCGGTGAAGAAAAAAAACAGCATCACCACCCAGAAGTCTTGTTTCCCCCGTTGCCCCTGTTTGTACTGGAAAGCCAGGCCCACCAGGCCCAGCAACAACGGCAACATGTAATAACAATTACGCGCCTTGTTATGCTTTAGTCTATCGGGGAGTTCTTTCTGGTTGCCCACCAGCATCTCGTCCACGAACGGGATCCCCGTGATCCAGTTCCCGTAACGGAAATCCCCGTTACCCTGGATGTCATTTTGCCTCCCGGAGAAATTCCACATGAAATAGCGCACGTACATGTGCCCGATCTGGTAATTAAAGAGAAACTTCAGGTTGTTCCAGAAACTGGGTGCCTGCAAGGACTTATCATCTACCCAGTAGGTAGGCCCGCTGGCTTCCCCGCCCCACTGCTTATACCCCTGCACGTGATCCGGGTTCGGGCTATATATCCGCGGGAACAAGGTCGTAAAACGCTTGTCATACACGTAGCGTTGCTGGTAGTCGATCACCTCGTACTTGCCGGTTTTCTCGTTCTGCATATACACCGGGGTGCCCTCTTCCAGGTCCACGGGAGGGGCATTGTAATACGGGCCGCGGAACAGGGGATTCTGCCCGTACTGCTCCCGCTGAATATAAGAGAGCAACGCGAACACGTTATCGGGACTATTCTCGTCAATGGGAGGATTGCTCACGGAGCGGATCACCACCATCGCGTACGAGGAGAAACCGATCAGTATCACGGCAAAACAGGTCAAGACCGTATTAAATAAGGTATGCTTTCTCTTCAACGTGTAGCGAATGCCGTAGGCCAACCCGCCGATCAGTAGCAGCGCGTAAATCGCGACTCCCGTGTTAAAAGGCAACCCGAAACCATTCACGAACGCCAGTTCAAACCACCCGGCTACCACAAGCAACCACTGCGTGCTGATCAATAAGACCGCCCCCAGGATGACTATCGACGCGAGGGCACAAAGCAGAACGCCCTTTACCGAAGGAGTGTATCTCTTGAAATAATAGATAAAGGCGATCGAAGGGATCACCAGCAAGTTCAACAAGTGAATACCGATCGACAGCCCCGTCAAGTACGCTATAAAGACCAACCAACGATTCGCGTATGGCTCATCGGCCACGCTCTCCCACTTCAAGATCGCCCAAAAGACCACCGCCGTCAACAGCGACGAGAGCGCATATACCTCGCCCTCCACGGCCGAAAACCAGGGCGTGTCCGCAAAAGCGTACGCCAATGCCCCCACCATCCCGGCTCCCATGATCGCGACCAACTGCCCCACGCTACACTCCTCCCGGTTTGCCAACACGAGCCTCCGTGCCAGGTACGTGATCGTCCAAAAAAGAAATAGCACCGTGAACGCGGAAGCCAGCGCCGACATCACGTTAATCATCAACGCCTGCTTGTCAGGCGACGGGGCAAGAAACGCGAAGAGGCGGGAGATGATCATGAAGAGCGGCGCACCGGGAGGATGCCCTACCTGCAACCCCACGGAAGTCGAGATAAACTCCCCGCAATCCCATAGACTGACAGTCGGCTCGACGGTTAAGATGTATGACACACTCGCGATCAGAAAAGCCACCCACCCGGTGACGTTATTCACCAGCTTGTAGCTTAACGCGGGATAACTCTTAATAGTACACATGTTTTGTCTGTTTATTTATAATATCTACTAAAATTCAATTACTTGAAGTATTATCTTGATTTTGACAGCACGAAAGTAGCTATTTTGTTTGAATTTTTCTCCATCCGATTGCCGGTTTTCAAAAAATGTTATACATTTGCACGGTCAAAAACGGTGGGTATGCACCGGAAAGGCCGGAAGAGTGTCCCATTGTGTAATGGCAGCACAGCAGATTTTGGTTCTGTCAGTCTAGGTTCGAATCCTGGTGGGACAACGCGATAACACGCTCTTACAACAGGCCCAGGTGGTGGAATTGGTAGACACGCTAGTTTCAGGGACTAGTGGCCGCAAGGCTGTGCAGGTTCGAGTCCTGTTCTGGGTACTTAAATAAAACGCTTTAATTAGTTAATAATAACCAATTAAAGCGTTTTATTTTTTCAGAGATCCAGGATTCCCGCGGGTTGGAAAAGGGGGTAACACGAGATGCCATTATGAAAAGTGTTGGGGCTGTCTCAAAAGTCTCGCCTAAACGTCATTGGTAGCGTGGCTCGAAGCAATCCAGGGATTTACTGGTCTCTGGATTGCTTCCCGCTCGTTCCTCGCGGTTACCAACGACGAAGATCAACTGGTGAGATAGCCCCATCTCGCGCGTGTTAGCGTGTTCGTGACAAACATCTAATGCGTGGCAGCGGTCATATTTTATCTTTCAAGGCAGCGTTGAGCTTGATCAACAACGACTGATAATGCACACGGGCGCTTCCCGACGTGCCCGCGAGGCGTCCGCGCAACAACGCGCGAGATCTCACCGCGAGATCCTGCAAACACGCCTTCGAGTCATCAATGGTCGTGATCGCCACCTTGCCCTGGAAGCCGTAACCGGGCGTGCCGAAGTGATGGCCGGACAGCGCCGCGGCCACCGTTCCCGGGCCGTGCTCCTCGTCCAACGCACGGAAAATATCCGGGTAACGGGCTACCCAACCGCTCTCGTCAAGGCCGTACGCCAGGATCTCGTCCACCGAGGGGGCAAATGCCGAAGTCGACGCGCTGCCACGCGCCGACGGCTCGGCCAATGACCCGCAAAAGAGCGTGACCATCGCCTGTTGCAATAACTTGTCACCTTCCGTCAACGCCCGTCCCTGCAGGAGGTTGTTCCAGGTGGCGTTGTAGAGGTCGGTGGTCATCTCGTTGACGGTGTATGGCGATGCGGCAAGGTGCGAGGACAAGACGACGTTATCGATAATCGCCTTGAAATCCTTCGCGAGGCGGTCGCGGAGGAGGTAAGAGGGGTCGACCTGTAACTTGAAGCGAGACTTCAACGGGAGGTTGTCGACCCAATCCATCGCCCGGAACTCGTTGAGTACCCACGCGAGAGAGGCCTTCTGCCGGGCGCGGGGCACGGGTTGGTGGCGCTCGCCGGGCGTGCCCTCCTTCACCTCCGTGAGGTAGATGCCGCCGACGTTGTAGAGCACGTTACGCACATACCTGTAATATTGCTCGATGATCTGCGAATAAAGCCCCTGGCGGTGCTCGTGATCGGCATCACCGGAGATCCACTCTTCCAAGTGAGCGAGGATATAGCGCAGGTTTTTGATCCCGTAGTTACCGGCTTTGATCGGATCGTCACCAAGGTCCTCCTCGATGGCGCTCGGGTCGTAGCGGGCTTGCGTTTGCTGGCGCCCGTAGCGGTAGCGGGGATTACCGGCCTTCTCATCCACCCATTGCTCGAGCGTCGCCCGTTCTTCCCACTCGTTGGCGGCAGGCACGGGCTGATAGTTCCATTTGACGAGGAAATAGTCGTACTCGCCGAGGTCCGGGGGTGTCAGGCGCACCCCTTGATCGTTGGGTTGCGCCACGTAATTGAAGCGGGCGTAGTCCATGATGCAAGGCGTGGTACCGTTCGCGCGGGTAAACGAGGCAGAGCGGAGCGAATCCACGGGATAGGCAGCGGAGGCGGACATGTTGTGCATAAACCCGAGGCAATGCCCCACTTCGTGGGCAACGACATAAGCGAGCGACTCTTTTAACACGTCGTCGGGCATCTTCCGGGCGCGCACGCGCGGATCGACCTGGGCCGTCTGCACGAATCGCCAGTTGTTAATCAGTTGCACGACGTTATTATAGACGAGGACGGAGGCGTTAATGATCTCTCCGGTGGTCGGGTCAACCCACGAAGGCCCCATTGCATTCGCCTTGGTCGAGGGTAAGTAGCGGACGCAGGAGTATTTCAGGTTATCGGGATCGAAACCGGGATCATCCGTGGGGAAATCCTTCGCCACGACCGCGTTCTTGAAGCCGATCTTCTCGAAAGCGGGGTTCCATCGTTCGATGGCCTCCCGGACGGGTGCCTTCCAGGCCTCCGGGAACGCATCATCGACATAAAAGACGATCGGGTGCACCGGCTCCGTCAACTCGCCGCGGGCATACGCCTGCCCATCCTTAGGCTCCAAGCGCCAACGGTGGGCCACGGAGTACGTGACGATCTGGTCTTCGGCCACAGAGATGTGTTGTTTGCTGTGATTGAAGACACCCACCCGCGAGTCGGAGATACGCGGGCGCATCTTCTGCTCCGGCAACAAGAGCAGCGAGCGAGTCACGAGCGCCGTGAACGGGTAATCCTCCATGACCTTGACAGTGGCCAGGCCGATCGAGATGTTGTACGTGAGGATGGACTTGACGCTGAGGTTATCATCGAACGATTTGATCGCGTCGAGCGCGCACCCCTCCTTCTTGATCGCGGAGGTCACCTTGAGCAAGCCGCCCATCAGGCCGTCGCCAAAGAAGTCGAAGGCTTTCACGTGGGTGGTGAAGAGCGTGGTCATATCAATGACCACGGCGGAGCTGTCGGGTGTCCAGGCCTTGATACCGTAACTAAAGAGAATGGCATCGCTATTGTTCTTGCTGACAGCCTTCTGCAGGTTGTCGGTGGTCACGGAGGCAGCGACTTGCCGCAGGTAGACCGTGCTGTCACTTCTCGTGAACTTCACGTGAAGGGGTGTTGTCGGCTTGTAACCCACGTCGCAGAAGCCGGTGGAACTGACACTGGAGACCGTCGAGGCGAGCAACATCTCGCGATCGAGGTATTTCAGCGGGATCTCGAAATAGAGCTTATCGCCCACCTTGCGGAGGGTGATGAAATCGCTGGCAGCGGTCACGACCTCTTTTCCCTTAAAGAGCTTCTCGTAGGGCGATTGTTTCTTGGGAGCGGGTGCAACGGCCGTCGTTTTTTTCTTCTTTTTAAATCCCCACGCGTGCGCATCGGTAACGCCTGACGACAGAAGCATCGTGCAAGCAAGTAACAGGATCCAATTTTTCATGCTATTTATTTAAAGTATTTCGTGAATAAAGTTATTTCGCTACGCGGGTCTTTATTTATCGCCCTCGAATAGAGCGGAGACGCGCTCTCCCAGGGCACTCCCCCGGAGATCAATCCCGATGATCCGGCCTTCCCTGTCCAAGAGAAACGTCTTCGGTATCCCCGTCACGTTGTACTGGGCGGCCACGGGGCAACTCCACCCCTTCAGCGACGAGACGTGAGGCCAGCCCAGGGCGTGCTTCTCGATGGCGGCCTTCCATTTGTCGCTCTTGTCGTCGAGCGAGACACCGAGGATCTCGAAGCCGCGGTCGTGGTATTTGTCATAGACCGCCTTGACGTTGGGTACCTCCGCGATGCAGGGGCCACACCACGAGGCCCAGAAATCGACGAGCACGTACTTCCCGCGCAGAGAGGAGAGCTTGAGCGTCGCCCCATCGGGTGTCGGCAGGTCAATCTCCGGGGCGATACCACCGATATTCACCTGCTTCAACTCGCTGATCTTTTGCGTCAGTTGCTTGCCGGGGTACGTTTTTTTTACCCGCGGGGAGAGACGCTCGTAATAGTATTCCACGTCGGAGAAGGGGTACTCCTTGACAAGGAAATCGGAGATAAAGAAGGTGGCGGCGATCCTGTCGGATGTCGTGTCGAGGAGGGCGCGTATCCTCTGGTCAAAGCCTTGTTTGAGCGCCTCGACGCTCCGGTAGGCGGAGTCGAGTTTCAACGAGTCATCCTTCACCCGCATCATCATCAACATGCCGCCGAGGGTCACGAAGCCTTTCCCCAGCACGATGTTGTTGAACTCCTCGACGAGCGCTTGCTCGGGGCTTCCCACGACAGTCAACTGTTGCTTCTCCTGGCCCGTTTTCTCGTTGAGTTTCGAGGTAACGGTCACGCGTATGGGGACATCGTCAAGGAGGATGTCGCGCTTGGCCGTACCCGCCGCGAGTTGCCGTTTGTCAATCTCTTTCATCGTGCCGCTCAAGAGGAATGTCCCCCCGCGCACCTCGACGGAGTCGACAACATCGTACTGTTTGTCCGTCACGTGTTTTCGAAGGTAGACGATGTTCCCGTCGCCGCCTTCCCAGGTACCGGAGATGCTGTAGTCGTGCCCGGCGTTACAAGCCACGAGGGCAACAACGCTCAAGGCCATGATAAAATAGCGCATTTTCATATTCTTTTGGTTTTAATGATTGTTTAAAATGTAAAAGGGGGAGCGCCCGCGCGTGACAGGGGGTACCCGGCACCCTCCCGGGATGTGTCATTGTCACCGGGGAGTCTCTTTCGCGTTTTCCCTGGCGGTCACGGAGTGGTCGTCTCCGTTTTCGCTGTATCAAACATTTTGCTGAAGTGCTCCTTCTTGGCGGTCTCGCGACGCTCGTACTCTTCGCGGGCGGCTTGCGCGGCGGCGTGATCCTTGAGCTTCTCGTGGGCCAGCGCAAGCACGTCGTGGTAGCTAAAGGCATACTCGACACGTAGCGTCTGTTTCTCCTGCAGGGCGAGCAGCTCGTCGATGCAGGCGCGGAGGATCTTCTTGTCGCGTATGTTCTCGACGATGTAGCGGTAACAGCCCGACAAGAACTTGCTATTGGAGTTGGAAGGGAACACCCCCATTTTCTGGGCACTGGCTAAGAGACGATAGGTCTCCAGCGGTTCTCCGGCCAGGATCAGGTCGTTGATCTCCAGTTTAGCGACGAACGTGGGGTACTCCTTGACCTGATATTTCAAGAGGAGTTCCTTCAACTTTCCCTCGCGCTCCCGCAGCAGCGCCAGCGTGTCGGCATCCCGCGTGGCGCGCGAGAGCGTTAGGATCTCCTCCACCGCCTTGAGCATCCCGGAAGCTAATTGCGTTTCTAACGCGTAGCGATCCACCTTGAGACGGTATTGGTAGCCCCTCCCGAGGTTTTGGAGGACGAAGCGGTATTGCTCCGTGTACGGATCCTTGATGTATTTCCCCACCACCTGCCACACTTCCGGCTCCAACAGGCGCTCCACGGGTATCGTGGCAAGAAACGCCTCCACCACGCCAGGGATCTTCTCCTTCTGGAAGGCACCGTTGAGCGCGTCCACATAGGCGGTGATCGTCTCTAAGTCGCGCGCGCCCTTCTCGTAGCGATCCTGAACGGCGAAGAGGGAGCGCCCCTCCAACCCGGCTTTCATGCCGGCGATCAACACGTCGGCCTCCTGGTAGCCGGCCATCTGGTGGACGACTTGCCCCTCCGCGTTGATGAGCAGGAGCGTGGGATAGCCGATGATGTGTGCCTTGTATTTCTCGTTGAGCATCTTCCCGTCGCCCTTCTCCATGTCGTACTGGACGTTCACGAAGTGCGCGTTGAAAAAGTCACCCACGGCTTTCTGTGGGAAGATGTTTTCCGCTAACCCCTTGCAGGGGCCACACCAGGTGGTGTAGCAATCCATAAAGATAAGGCGGTTTTGCTCCTTAGCCTGCTGCACCACGGTTGTCCACGGCTCGTTGGCCATGAATTGGATACCCTCGTTCGTCTTCCGCTCCTCCTGGGCCGACAGCGAAAAAACAGATCCCATACATAACAGGGATAAAATCATTCGTAGCTTCATATAACTTTTTTTTTTAATGAATACCTCATGAGTTGTCCAAAGTAACCCGGACGCCTCCTCATCGAAGTCGTCCGGGCTTCAAGTGTCATTCAAGAGGGGTCTTTTAATTCTATATTAAAATTCTCTTTAAAATAATCTTTCACGAGTTGCACTTTCCGCTTCATTACCTCGACAGCGGGAGGGCCGCCCTGCGGAGTCCGCGGATCCGGATTGCCACCGGGCACATTTTGGGTAAGGGGGCGAGCGGCCACGATGTCGTAAAACGCTTGCTTCTCCGCTGCCGTCTTGGTGAGGATAAAGGCCACGTAATCACCAAAATCCTGGCCGGCGGTAGCCTTGGCGAGATCGTACGTTTCAATTTCATACGCCCCCCACACAAATACCGAAAAGCCCATGTCACCCAGCCGTCCGATTTTCAATATTCCACGCCCCCACCAGTCGGTGAAATCGGGCACGACCAACCCCCAACTCTTGATGTTGACGAAATCCCCGTTCCAGTAAGGATGGTATGATGCCGCCAGTCCCGTAGCCCTGAACAACTCGTCCGAAACCGCCACGAAAGCATCCGGCCAAGGCAAGTTTTTATTAGCCAGTAAGCGTTCCACGAACAGGGAGATCAAATCCTCCTTTAACGTTTCCGAGGGAGGGTTGTTGAAATTCTTATTCACGTTAGCAATCACCATGCTGCTGGCCGTAACATTCCCCACGATGCTGTAATGGTACGTGACGTTGACAGGAGGATCCGGGCGAGGATCATCATAGGTATAAAGCATCTTCAACGAATCCACGAGCAACACCGTGGGCGGCATATACGTTTTGACAAACCCTTCAGGAAAAATCGAGAAGATCTCCTGCTCGATGTAGTCGATCACGTTGATAATGCTCTGCTGGTCGGTGGCGGGAACGTACTCCATGCTCGTGATCGAGGAGGTCCAGTTGTAGGAGTAATCCACGTCGGTGAACTTGTAACGATACAACACCCCGTGGTCTTCTAACGCTTTCTCGATGCGTACCCCGGCCGGGGAGTCGTCGGAAAGGTCAAAGCCGGGAGGCACGGCCGCCGGTTCGCCCGGGTCACTGAGATCACAGGCAACAAACGCGGTTGCCAAAAACGCGAGTAGTATAATGTTTTTCCTGTTTTTCATAATATCATGGATTAGCGGGTGTATCTTGTGGTCTGTTGGGCCTCGGGTTGGCCTCTAATGCCGTGCCGTTGTAGTCCAGCTCGGCCTGCGGGAACTGGAGCACGTAGGCATCGTCGCCCTCTTGCAGGGTATAGGTCGCACCGCCTTTCCACTGGTGAACGATCTTAGGCTGGGTGGTACGCCGCAAATCCCACCAACGGTGAAGCTCCTCGAAGCAGAGTTCGCGGCGGCGCTCCTTCCAGATGAAATCGACGAGGGCCTGGTCGGTGGCGAAATCCCCTGTCTGGAGCGCGACATAGAGGGCGGGGGCGAAACGCTTCACCCGCAGCTCGTTCAGGATCGCGATCGCCGTTGCCTGGTCGCCCGGGTTACCCCGTCGGGCGTAGGCCTCCGCGAGCGAGATGTAGATCTCCCCGGCACGGAAAGAGAAGACCCCTTCCAAATAGTTAATCGTGTGCTCGTACTTGGTGGTAACGTAGTCGTAACGGTAGGTGGGCTGACCGCTCGTGGGAGTGGGGGGCGCATAGAACCAGTAGACCTTCCGGCGGTCACCGGTCTCGAATTGCCCGATGATGCCGGTGGCTGGATCCTTAGCCGAGACGCGGTAGTACATGCAAACATTCCCCGTGGGCAAAGGCTGATAGAGGGTGCGATAGGTGTCCGCGGAGTAGTTATAGCCGAACGTCCAGGCCACCTCCGTGTTGCCCACGCTCAGGAACTTGCGCACGTTGTCCGCGTAGTTGTTCCGGGTAGTGTAGCGAATGTCTCCCGAGGTAGTCTCCATCGAGATATCGTGGAGGGGGTATTTGCCGAGATGCCTGAACTTCTCGCCGTATTCGATGGCCTTATTCCACTCCTCCTTGTAGAGGTAGATACGCGTAGCGAGGACAAGGGCAGCGGGATAGCTGATCTCGCAGATGTTATTGATACGTTTATCTTCGAGCAAGGCGAGTGCCGTCTCGATGTCTGCCGTGATCAAATCCCAGACCTGCTGGATGGTCGCACGCGACTTCACCTCGAGCGAGGGGGTGTAATCCTCTTTCAACGGCACGCACGGGTCGTCGGGCCGCGCCTTGTTGTAAGGCTTGGCGTAGAGGTTGGCCAACGTGAAGTAGGCAAAGGCCCGCGTGAAGGCGGCTTGTCCCTTGAGCACCTCCTTCTCTGCTATCGTTCCCTCGCTCTCGTCCACGGAGAGAAGACAGATGTTGGCCACCATCACCTGGCTATACAGATACTTGTAACTTGCATTGACGAAGTTCACTCCCTCTATATCCTCCTGCCACTGGTAACACGCGGATAACGGCTCGACATCATCGTCTTCAGCCGTCCAGGTTTGCGGGGCGGCGGGCATGGTGCGCGCATCGAAGAACTCGATATCGTCGGTCATGTAAGTGGCAAAAGCGTAACTCCCTTTCGATCCTACCACGTGCTGGAAATATCCCTCGTATTGAAGAACCTCCTTGTATTGCGCCGTGGTCTTGGGAATCACCAGGTCTTGCGCCGAACGCTCCAGGAAAGCATCACAACTTCCCAGGAATACCCCCGCGACAACGATGATTACTATTTTATAAATTGCTTTCATAATGAATGTGTTTAATATTTAAAAGCTCATGTTCACGCCAAGAGTAAAGGTGCTCGGGGGGCGCACGTTGGCGCTTCCCGACTGTTCCGGGTCGCGCCCGCGCCAGGCCTTGTCAGCGATCAGGAACAGGTTGGTTGCCTGAAACGAGATATCCATGTTGTGTACTCCTAACAAATTCACGAAATTGTCAGGCAACAGGTAGCTAATGTTCAAGTTATTCATGCGCAGGTTATCGGTGGGGGCGATCATGATATCCGAACGATCGTACAGATCCGTGCCGTTGGTGGTGGTACGTATTTTACCACCCGTGCTGGAAGAGCGCTTCACGAGATCCTGGAACGCGATACGATCGTAGAGCGCGGGAATGTTGGTAAAAGCTTCGTCCCCCGGTTTCTTCCAACGATTTGAAAGCTCTTTCGACACGTTGTAAATCGGGTCAAAAACATGGTCATACTCCCCGTTGTAGAGTGCCGGCAGGCGATCGACTCCTCCTACCGAGAAGGTAAAGCCCGCCCGCACGCGCAAGTTCTTATAGCGGAGGCTCAAGTTCAAGCCTCCCGTCAAGGTGGGTGTCGGAGCACCGGATCTCACGATGTCTACCGCATCATCATACACCGTGTAGTTGGGGACTCGAATGGCAAGCGTGTCCGAGGCATCGGATGGCTCCCAGAAACTGCCATTCTTCTTCAAGTAGGCCTCCTTTTCTCCATTCTCGTAAAAGAGAGGTAAGCCCGTATCGTGATCCAGGCCCGCAAAACGATACGACCAAAGTGTCCCGTATGCCTCGCTCACGATGATCGCGTTCCCGTTCACCTGATTGGCATTCCTGGTCTTTTGGTTACTTCCCTCAATCAACGAGTTGGCTTTGGTGACGACGTTTTTATTGTGCCCCATCACCAGGCCGATACCCACTTCCCACTCTTTCGTGCGAATGGGGTAGCCTATCACGTCTACCTCAAACCCGCTGTTTGTCATCTTCCCGCTATTGATCTTGGTAAAGTCCACCCCGTTATATTGAGGCACTTCTGACCGCAAGATCATATCGGTTCCATATTTCTTGTAGGTCTCGATCGTTCCCGACAAGCGTCCCTGGCCCAAGGCGAACTCCAAGCCAACGGTATAGCTCTCCGTCTGCTCCCAACGAAGACCGGGATTAGGAAACAGGTAGATAGAGGCCATGTCAAAGTGCCTGTCCGAGTTATAGGGTTGCAACTGCACCACGAGATCCGGGGAGGTGTTCTTGTCGACATTTCCCTGGAAACCATACGACCCGCGCAGGGCCAAGTAGGTCAAGAGGTCATTGTCTTTCAAGAAATCCTCGTTAGATAACGTGTATTTGCCCGACAGGGACCACACCGGCAGAAACCTGTGTTCCGGGTTTTCCCCAAACTGGTTGGAACCGTCCGTGCGAATATCACCATTTAAAATGAACTTATCCTTGTAACTATAAGAGGCGGATCCCAACCATGACACCGTGTTTTTCACGTTGTCAACGATGACCGGCGACAAGAGCGAAGCGGCGACAAGGGCCTTGTAGTTATTGACATTGACTTGCGGGGAGATCAACTGCCCCCGGTCTCCTCTCCAGCCATACGCCTTGCTCGAGTAGCCCTTGGCGAGGGTACTGCGGATGACGGATACCCCCATCACGGAGAACAGGTGATCCTCGTTGATCGTCTTCGTGTAGGTCAACTGGTTGCGCAACGAGTAGTCGGTCTCTCTCCGCTCGCTGTTCGAGAAGGTACCCCCATACGGGAGTGTAGACGCCTCCTCGTCAGCTGAAAATGGATCCCGCGCGCCATAATTGTATCCTCGGATCTTGGCGACCGTGTAGGAACGATCGCTCGCCCACGATTGCACGGTGTTTCGGCTCTCGACGACACCCGCGATCAGCTCGTAACGTAAACCATTTATGACATCCCAGCGCAAAGCGAGAGAAGTGGTCAGGTTCATAATAGCTGCCCGCTGTCCGGTTTCTTGTAGTTCATTGAGGTAATTAAGCACCAAAGGCTCTTTGCTGGGATCAATGCTGTTCGTTCTATAATTCGTGGTGTAAAAATGGTACGAGCCATCGTCATTGTACGCGGGGATGGTGCGGGAGGTGGTACGCGCCCACTCGCTCGGATTAGCGCCATAAAAACCGCGATTCCGAGTCGTGTTAGCCGACAGTTTCAAACTCATGTTAAGATTGCTTCTCAACCACGAATCAATGCTCATGGAGGCGTTGTATCGCTGGCTCTCGCTCGTGATCGCGGTACCTTGGCTATCGGTATATCCCAACGAGGCGTAATAACGCGTCTGCTCGTTTCCTCCGCTGACACTTACCGTATGGTTGTGGCTTACCGGATTACGGAAAAGTAGATCGTACCAGTCCGTGTTGCGTTTCGCCATCTTGTCCAGGCCCGTCAAGAACTCGTCATAGGTGATCTCCTTGTTCTGGTATTGCATGTACAACCCCTCGTAGCCGATCCCGGTAGGGAAACGACCGTAAGGGATAGCACTTTCCATGATCTCCTGCGAGAGTTTTATCCGCTCGCTGGCGTTCATCAGGTAACGTTGCTTGTAGGATTCGCGCCTACTTAACGTGACATTGCCGCTGTACCTGATCACGGCCTTCCCCACGTGCCCTCTCTTGGTCGTCACCACAATCACGCCATTGGCCGCCTGGATACCGTATAAAGAGGTCGCGGCCGCATCCTTCAGCACGTTGATCGACTCGATGTCCTGCGGGTTAAGCCCGGCAATAGCATTACCGATCAAGTAAGAGGCATCATCCCCGTTTAAGTTGATGTTTTCAAGCTCTTGCAACGATTGTACCGTTGTCGGATCCGACAGGATGATGCCATCCACCACCCACAACGGGGTTTTGTTGCTCAGGATAGACGAGGTACCGCGGATACGGATTTTAGGGGTGGCGCTCGGCTCGCCGGAGGTGGTGATCACCGACATACCGGCCACCTGCCCGGCCAACATCTGATCAAGAGAAAACTTGGACCCCTGCAATATATCTTCCGCCTCGAGGCGCTTCACGGAGCCCGTCAACTCATGCTTGGGAATATTTTTGAAACCCGTGACGATCACGTCATCAAGGTGAAGGAGGTCTTCCTCCATCACAAGCAGCCACTCGCCGCTCGCCGGGCGTTCCGTTAGCAGGAGGGTGCGACTTTTCATCCCGATAAACGTGATGAGCAACTCCTGGGCCCCTCGCTCCGGGAGACTAATGCGAAACTTGCCGTCAACGTCCGTTATTGTTCCGATGATCGTCCCTTTGACCTGCACCGTGGCACCGGGTAACGGTTTCCCCTCGGCATCGACCACCTTTCCCGATATATAAAGGGAACGTTGCGGTTGCGCCTGCTGTCGCTTGGCGGGGTTACTCAACTTCGGTGAAATCACGATGATCTCCTCCTCCACGAGATACCACAAGTGTGTCTCCCGCAGGCAGGCTTCCAGCACATCAGATAACTCCATCTCCTCCGCTTTCAGGGAGATACGGCCTATTCCCCGCAACTCGTTGCTGCTGTAGACGAACTCGTACCCCGTCAGCAGGGTGATCTGACGGAACACCTCCTGGAGGGTCGCGTTTTTCACATCCATGTTCAAACGAACCTGCGCGTGAGTCGTCGCGTTAACCGTCGACAAGGTGAGCGCGAACACAAAAAATAGCATTTTCATGGTTAACATCCATCTTCGAAATACATAGGAAGATGCTCCTATGTCATAATTCCGACATTTTTTCATAGATTTGTGTGTTTTATATTAATACTCGGCCATCTCGTATGGCCTTTTCGCGGGGAGGCGTTGGCGCGCTTCCCCGTTTTCGTTTATTCTTTCTCCACGAACAAGGTGCGACCACTCAAGTTAAAATGCACGTGTGCAGCCAACTCAAGCAGGTGCAACACCTTGTCAATATCCTCGTACTTGGGTAAATTCCCCGTGTACCGGATCTCCTTCAACGAGGGGTAGCGGATGTAGACGTTGATGTCGTACCACCGCTCCAACTGCCGTAGCACGTCCTCCAGCAACTCGTCGTCAAAAACAAATCGCTGCTCTTTCCACGCGATGTAAGGGGTGACGTCCACCTGCCGCACGCTCCACGCTCGCCCGTTCCACGTCAGCTGCTCGCCCGGCTGCACCGGTACGCTCTCTTCCCCACAATCCACCACCACGCGCCCCGCCAACAACGTCGTCTGCTGCCGTTCCCCCGGGTACACTTTTAAATTAAACGAGGTACCCAACACCCGCACTTGCAGCTGGTCGCTCGACACGATAAAGGGGCACCCCTCCTGTCGCGTCACGCTGAAAAACGCCTCGCCTTCCAACTCCACCCGGCGTTCAGCCCCCTCGAAACGATTCGGATAACGGATCCTCGACCCGGCATTCAACGTGATCAGCGTACCGTCAGACAACTCTAACCGGTACTCCCCACCGCGGGGCACCTCCAACGTGTGCCACGTTACCTCCCCACCGGCCACCTCCCGGTACAGCAACCGGCTGTCATCCTCCTGGAGCACCTCCTCCGGGAGCACCATCATCGAGTCCCGCGCCGCACCCAACACGAACGTCGTCCCCGACTCTACCGTCAACCGGGCCTTGTGCGTACCAGGGAGCACCTCCGTGGTCACCGTCACGTCAACGCGCGGGTCAGGCCCGACGAGGAAATGGCGAAGCGCCCACGGCCCCCCCAATAGCAACGCGATTCCTGCCGCGACAGAGACACGACGAGAGAACCGACGCCAGGCACGACGAGCGGGATCCACCTGTCGCCAATCGCGGACAGGGTCGAAACGCTTGTACAGGAGCAAGTTCTCCCGCACGCGCGCATCCTCCTGTACCTCTTCGAAAAAGGTACGGTTCTCTTTCCGTTCCGCCAGCCACCGCTCCAGCTCCTCCCGTTGCCCCACGGTAAACTCTCCCTTCATCGCCGCGGTGATTAACTCGACGAGTTTTTCTCGCGTAAAACAATCACTCTCAATCATTTTATCATTCATAATATAGATTTCACGGTATCCCTTATCATTTCATATTATAAAGTATCATCACTTAAACCGGTAAAAGGAGAAAAAGGAGTACAGGAAGAGAGATTTTTTTTTATATGGGGAGCAGGCCTCTCGTATTGTCTACCAATGACGAAAACCGACTTTTGAGATTGGGCCTCTCCCGCACGGGGATCATCCTCCTCCTAAATAAAAAGGAGCAGTAACCAGTATTCCCCTCCTTGCAGGCGTATTTTCAGGAAGGCTTTCGCCCGGCGGCGCTGGGTCTTCACGGTGGTCTCGGCAATATTCAGAGAGCGGGCGACCTCCCGGATATTTTTCTGCTCGAGGTAACTCAACGTGAACACCTCGCGACACTGGGCAGGCAACTCCTCTATCGCGGCAAAAAGCGCCTGAAAAAGATCGGCCTCCACTTGTCGAAACAAAAAATCACCCTCCACATACTCCTCCTCCACGTCAAAACTCTCCCGTATCCGTTTCCGGTTACGTTGCTTTTCCAAGTAGTTCAACGCCCTGTTATGCACCGAAGTATAAAGGCACGATTTCACCGCGGCCATGTTCTCGAATGACAGTCCCCGTTCCCAAAAGCGAATGAAGACATCCTGCACCACGTCACGCGCGGCCTCCTCGTCCTTCACGATCTTCGTCGCGAAGAAACAAAGTGGCGCGTAATACGCGTGGAACAACTCCTCGAATGCCCGCGTCTCCTTGGTATTCAAGCGTGTTATCAACTCCTGGCCCGGGATGTTTCCCATAAATAGAACAATTAATAAACACCGTGAAAGCAAGCCGAAAGAGCCGACACCTCTTAATCCCCACGCGTTCCGCCCGAACCGGCCCATGCCCAAGTAGCACCAAGAGCTGGCACGCGGGAAAGCACGATCGACAACCCATTTTATCTTCTCCCTTTCAACGAACAGCGATCGCAAAAGTAACGAATAATTCCAACGGCACAAGCCCGTTTTTAAAATTTATTACTAACTTTGGCCGCGTGAGATGCATCACGCTGTTTTATATCGAAACATTTAACTAATAGACATGTTATGACTCAAAACAAACACTCTTACACCACGGGAATCTTCATCATCGGGATTCTCTTTTTCATCTTCGGTTTCGTGACGTGGTTAAATGCCACGCTGATCCCCTACCTGAAAATATCCTGCGAGTTGACGGAGAGCCAAAGTTACTGGGTAACCTTCGCTTTCTACATCGCCTACTTCTTCATGGCGCTGCCGTCGGCCTGGGTGCTGCGCCTGACCGGCTACAAGAACGGCATGATGCTCGGGCTGTTCATCATGGCCATCGGGGCACTGCTCTTTATCCCGGCAGCCACGTCGCGCACGTACGGGCTGTTCCTGCTGGGTCTCTTCGTGATGGGCACCGGGTTGTCCATTCTCCAGACCGCTTCCAACCCGTACGTCATCGAGCTGGGAGCACCCGAAAGTGCCGCGAAACGGGTGAGTATCATGGGTATCTGCAACAAGTTCGCCGGGGCCATCAGTCCCCTGATCCTCGGCTCCGTCGTGTTAAAGGACATCGACGGGCTGGAAACCAAACTCAACGGTCTTGATACCCTGGCTCGGACCATGGAATTGGACCTGCTCGCGTCCAAGGCGATCGTCCCGTACGTCATCATCATGGGATCGCTCGTGCTGCTGGGCCTCTTCGTGCGCTTCTCCCCGCTACCGAGTATCGACAGCCGGGAAGAGGCTGTCAAAACGCCTGCCGCGCCCCGCTCGATCTTCACTTACCCCCACCTGTGGATCGGGGTGCTCACCCTCTTCCTCTACGTGGGCATGGAGGTCATCGCCATCGACACGCTGATTAACTACGCGAAATCCCTGGGGATGAGCATGGACGAGGCCAAGGTGTTCCCCACCTACTCCATGATCGCGCTGATCGCCGGGTATATCATCGGCATCGTCTCCATCCCGCGCTATATCAGCCAATCCAACGCGTTGCTGGCCTGCGCGGCCCTGGGCGTGCTACTGGCCGCCTCGCTCCTCGTGCTCCCCGCCAATCTCTCGATATGGGCGGTAGCGCTCTTTAGCCTCGCCAACTCGCTGATGTGGCCGGCCATCTTCCCGTTGGCCATCTTCGGGCTGGGGCGGCACACGAAAACCGGCTCCGCCCTCCTCATCATGGCCATCGCCGGGGGGGCCGTGCTACCACTGCTCTATGGCCAGCTCGCCGAGTGCGCGAGCATCGGGCGCCAGCTCGCGTACTTCGTGATCGGACTCCCGTGCTACCTCTTTATCCTATACTTCGCCGTGGCAGGCCACAAGGTGGGTGTAACGAAACGAGCATAAAGCACTATCCATGAGGAGAGAACGCATAACCTTTTTTCTCATCCGCCTCAAAGGGTTGCTACTGGCGCCGGGGCGAGAATGGAAGGTGATCCGCGATGAACGTCCCGGCGGGGTACCGCTCTTCCGGGACTTCATCGTCCTACCCTGCGCGCTACTCTCCCTCCTCGTCGTGCTGCTACGCTGGGCGACGGGCGACTTCCTGTCCGCCATCCGCTGGGGCCTCATCAACTTTTTGGCCTGCACGGTGGGGTGCTACATCACGTTTCGCATCACGAAAGCGCTCCTCGCGCCGGATGTCAAGCGTAGCGCTACCGTCCTGGCATTAGTGGTGTATACCTTCACCGTCTACCTCCTCTTTCGCTCTCTCTCGATGGGCTTTCCCCCCCGGAATTTCATCGGCGACCTGATGACCGTGTTGAGCCTCTACGCGTTCTATACGCTCTACACCGGACTGCACGCCCTCACCGCCACGACACCTGCACAAGCCCAGAGCAGTTGTTTTATCATCGGGCTGATAGCGGTCAGTTTACCACTCATCCTCACGCATTTGCTGGCTATCTTACTCCGCGTCCCGATCATCATATAACCCGCTTCATGAACCAAGAGATAAACATCAAAAACAAGCGAGCCTCCTTCGATTACGAGTTCATCGAAGAGTACACGGCGGGCATCGTCCTCACCGGCACCGAGATCAAATCCATCCGCGCGAGCAAGGCCAGCTTAGTCGACGCGTACTGCTATTTCCAACACGGGGAGTTGTGGGTCAAGGGCATGTATATCGCGGAGTACCGGCTGGGCACCTACTACAATCACCCGGAACGCCGCGAGCGCAAGCTATTACTTACCCACAAGGAGCTCTACCGGCTCGACCGCAAAACCAAGGAGAGCGGCCTCACCATCATTCCTATTCGACTCTTTCTAAACGAGAAAGGACTCGCTAAATTGCGCATCGCCCTCGCGCGCGGCAAGAAAGCATACGATAAACGCGAGTCCCTGAAACTGAAAGATGCCCGCCGCGAGATGGATCGCCACCTGAAACACTGATAATTTAACTATTGAGGCGCTCTCGTGTCGTAATCGACACGAGAGCGCCTCAACAGTCAAATGTGATTCACCGGCCGGCCCGCGCCTTGTACTCCTTCACCCCCTGCTGTAGGAAAGCGAGGAAGGCATCCCGGTTCAGGTCATGCCCGCGGGGAGGTGCCAAGAGATGCGGCACGAGATCCACCTCGTCCCCGTGCCGGCTATCCAGCAAAATATAATTCGGCTGGGCATTCGAGTTAAACTTCTTCACCTGGAAGTCGGTATTCTTCTTCCCCAGGGTATTCTTCTTTTTCCCGTCATACTCGGAGACATAGTGATCCGCCTCCGGGAGTTTCGTCTTATCGTCCACGTAGAGCGCCAACACGACGAAGTCGCGCCGCAACACCTCCAGCACGCGGGGATCCGACCACACGGCACTCTCCATCTCCCGGCAATTCGCGCAACCGTGTCCCGTGAAGTCTATAAACAGCGGCTTGTCGGCGGCCCGAGCGGCCCGCAACGCCTGCTCGTACTCGAAATACCCGTCCAGCCCGTGCGGCAAATGCAAGAACTCCGCGTACTTCACCTTCTCGCCCGCGATGCCCGGCGTGACGGGAGCGCTCGCCGCGGTAATCCCCTTCACGTTCTCGCGCACGATGCGGTTAATATCGAAATCGATCGACTCCTGCGGGGGCAGGTAGCCCGACAGGGCCTTCAGCGGGGCACCAAACATGCCGGGGATCAAGTAAACGACAAAGGTAAACGTGACGATAATCAGTGTCAACCGCCCCACCCCGATGTGCGACAGGTCGCTGTCGTGACGGAACTTGATCTTCCCCATCAAGTAGATCCCCATCAAGAGGAATATCACGATCCAGAGGGCGATATAGACCTCCCGGTCGAGCAACCCCCAGTGATACGTCTGGTCGGCCACCATCAAGAACTTAAAGCCCAGCGCCACCTCGATAAAGCCGAGCACCACCTTCACCGTGTTCAACCACCCCCCCGACTTCGGCAACGCGCCCAGTCGCGAGGGGAAGAAAGCGAAAAAGCCAAACGGCAAGGCCACCGCGATCGAGAAGCCCAGCATCCCGATGATCGGCCGGAGGATGGAACCGCGCGCGGCTTCTACCAGCACCGTCCCGACAATCGGGGCCGTGCAGGAGAACGACACCAGCACCAGCGTGAACGCCATGAAAAACGCGCCCGCGTACCCCCCCTTATCCGCCTGCTTGTCCGACTTATTCACTAACCACGCGGGCAACACGATCTCGAAAGCCCCGAAGAACGAGGCCGCGAAAAGGATGAAGATCACGAAAAAGAACGTGTTCGGTAGCCAATGCGTGCTCAACCAGTTGATAAACCCGGGGCCGAGGAGGAACGACACCAGCAGGCCCAGCGCCGTGTATATGGCGATGATCGAGAACGAGAAGAAGAGTGCCTTCGAGCGGGCCTTCGCCTTGTTCGCATCGCCGTGCATGAAGAACGACACGGTCATCGGGATCATCGGGAAGACACACGGCATCACCACCGCCAGCAGCCCCGACCCGAACGCGAGCCAAAAGAAGAGCCACAAGTTATCGTCCTTCGCCGCGGCCTCGCTTGCCGGGCTTGTTGCCGGCGCAACGGCCACCCGCGGCTCGATCGCGAACGCGAACTCCTCCGTCAGGTTGACGCACTGCTCCTCGCACGCCTGGAAGGTCATCGTCGCGTGAATCGTCGACAGGCCCGGGTCCGTGACCTTCACTTGCCGCGATACCTCGTACTTGCCCGCGAAATAGAGTACGTCGACCTTGAATATGTCGTCGAACTTCCGCTTCGGCTCCTTCTCCACGGGGGCACCGAGCAACTCCACCTGCCCCGTTCCCGCCTCGTCGATCGTCCATTCCGCCTTCTGCGGGCCGCCGTCGGGCGTGTCAAGGGAGTAGATCACCCACCCCGGGTCGATGCTCGCTTTCAGGGTAATCGTGTAGGTATCCTCCCCCGCTTTCTCGATCGACGAGCTCCAGCGGGTCGGGTTCATCATCTGGGCGAGGCCGGGGAGCGTCACCAAGCACAACATCACGATAGATACGAATATTTTTCTTTTCATAAAAAATGAATTATGATTTTCTTTCCCCGTGCAGTCCACGGGCCTCCCGTCCTGCCGGGATTTCAGCCGCAAAAGTAGAACATATCGGGCTACAAAAACGCACGCGTGTTCTACTTTAACATTGTTTTATGCCTCACCGTCTCTCTATCCTGGCCGGCAAGAGATTCCGGGAGGTGTTCGCTGACACTATTTTTCACGCGCGACGGCCCGGATACGCGGCGAAGAGATGAAAAAATGACTACCTTTACCCCCGCTACGGGGCGCGAAGGGTCTGCCCGCGCGCCGCACGTCGCAAGAGTAAAGTAATCATGTATCACCCTATGCCTGTACACGCGATGACACGAAAAAGAACATGTATAGTCGTCCCCTGCTACAACGAGGCGAAACGGTTGGACGGCAACGCGTTTCTCACGTTTCTCCGTCGGGAGGAGCGGATTGACGTTTGTTTCGTCAACGACGGGAGCGACGATGCCACGCTCCCCTTGTTGCGCCGCTTGGCCGACACGCTCCCCGACCGGATCAGCGTCCTTCACCTGGAACGCAACCGGGGCAAGGCCGAGGCCGTCCGCGCGGGCATCTTGCACGTCGCCGGCAATCACGACGCGGTCGGGTTCATCGACGCCGACCTCGCCACGCCTCTCGACGAGGTGCTCCGCCTTGTCGAGATACGGGAACAGGCCGAAGCCCCCGCCGTCATCGGCTCCCGCATGAGGAGGCTGGGGGTGCAGATCGACCGCACCGCGCTCCGCCACTACACCGGCCGCCTCTTCGCCACCGTCGTCAGTATTCTCTTCCACCTGAACGCCTACGACACGCAGTGCGGGGCCAAGGTCTTCGAGGCAGGGATCGCCGGGGAGATATTCCGCGCTCCCTTCCTGTCGAAATGGCTTTTCGACGTGGAGTTGCTACTGCGCCTCCGGGGACTCCCCGACCACCCGCTATCCCGCACGCAGGAAGTGCCCCTGCACGCCTGGTACGAGCGATCGGGCAGCAAGATAAAACCGTCCTACCTCTTGCGCATCCCCATCGAACTGGCCAGGATATGGCGACAATATCGCGGAACGGGAACCCTATATTCATGATTTTATTTTTAATCAACACACATTATTCATGTAACAAAGTATGATAATAATAGAATTTCAACAGTTTCAGTTTGAATAAATACTCATATTTAGCTTTGATTGCCTGAATTTCAGACATTAAAAGATTCCCCTTTGAAACGACGTAATCACTGATTGTCAAGACGCCGTTAGCGAGTTTATTGTCGGCATATAAAAGCAGCGTCTTTGAATGTTCGACCGACGAAATAGCGATAAGATATTTTTGCCGGGCTGTCGCAACGTCCGCATAAATTTCATGTATATACTCCGTAAGTTTCTTTTCGGCGTTTTGTATTTCGTATTGAGCCTGTGTTATACTGTTTTTCGCGAGCGATATGTTTTTTTTCGTCTGAAACAAACTGAATATCGGTATATTGAGATTGAGCGATATGACTCCGTTTCTGTTATCGTTCAACTGATTGAAAAACGGATACGAAGCATATTGCATATTGCCGTCAGCGTCGGGGATGTATTTTTTTCGGTTATCGGAAAACGAACTTGCCAAGGATGTTCCCAATGATAATGTTGGATATAAGTCGCTTGCCGCTATTTTTAGCGAATATTCGGCCGCTTTTAATCGCAATTTCACGGATTCAATTTGAGGAAGCGACTTGGCTGAAACGATTATTTTCTCTAACGACACAGAATCGTTTGTCGCAGACGGCACATCGTCCTCAACATCAAACAAATCAAAATCGTTGCGATTGAGAAATGAACATAACGCGATTATGGATTTTTTCAAATTGCCTTCGGCCTCGGTTAAGGAATATTGTTCGTTGTCGCGTTGAACCAGCAGATTCTGTAATCTTTCGTCGGTGGAAATCCCTTCGTCCAATAATTGCCGGGCTTTGGTTATGTTGACGTCCGATATTTCGATTTGTTGTTTGATTGATTTTATAACCTCTTTATTCAAAAGAACGTTCATATAATTAACCGTTACCGAAAGCGCCATATCGTTTTTCGCAGCTTCGAAATCAATTTGAGAAATATTCAAATCCAGAACGCTTTTTTTGTAAGTATAATATTTCCTGAATCCGTCGAAAACGGTAGCGCTCAGACTGATATTTGTATTTGCCGAATTAACGCTCGTATGCTCGATAAACGAATACGTAACCGGGTCAAGCGAACGATTGATATTAAGCTGATAATTTGTGTGTACCGACAAGTCCGGCATATAATTGAGTTTCGTCCTGTCTTTCATGATTTCATAAGCGTTGACGTTTAGTTGATATGATTGTATATCCGTGTTATTTTCCAAAGCATACATGATGCACTTGTTTAAACTCCATTTTTCCTGCGCGCAAACTGTAGCCGATACGGATAATAGCGATAATATTGAGATAACAATAAACGTTTTATAACCTAATTTCACAACCATACTTTTCATGTTTTTTTTATTCAATCATGCCGTCGCTTATGCGTATTATTCTGTTTGTTTGGGTGGCAATATGCTGTTCGTGAGTAACAATTATAACGGTCGTACCTCCGTTGTTTATTGCCTTAAACAATTCAATCACTTCCAAAGAAGTTGATGAATCGAGCTGTCCGGTAGGTTCGTCGGCAAGAATCACTTGCGGTTCGGATATCAGAGCGCGGGCAATAGCGACACGCTGTTTTTGTCCGCCCGACAATTCGTTAGGAAAGTGGGTAGCCCAGTCGTCCATACTTAAAGCCTTGAGTTGATTAAGCGCTGCACTATTCCGTGTTTTTCGTTTTATTCCTCTGTAATATAACGGCAAAGCCACGTTTTCAACAATATTTTTATACGCGATGAGATTTGCCGACTGAAAAACGAAACCGATAAATTTATTCCGGTAGATTGCAATCTCTTCTTTCGAAAGATTTTTCATGAGTTTGTCTTTGATATAATATTCTCCGGCATCGTATTTATCAAGTAAACCGAGAATATTCATCAGCGTTGATTTGCCCGAACCGGATGCGCCCATAATTGATACCATTTCGCCATGCTCTATCGACAGATTGACGCCTTTCAACACGTGCAATTCCGTGAATTTCGTTGTGTATGTCTTGTGTATGTCAATCAGTTTTATCATGATTTACAACTACTTTTTCATCAATTGTTACACCTTCAATTATTTCGGTATGCACTCCATCCGAAATACCTGTGATGACAGGTCTCTTTATTTTTTCGTTTTTCGATTCGTTTAATACATACAAATAGGTTGAATCTTTGCTATATACAATGTGTTTTTCTTCGACGCTTAGTACGTCTTTTCGATTGTTCAACACAATTTCGGCTGTAGCCGAGTATCCCGACCGAAGTACAGGCATTTCGGAACTTATTGCAAATTCGGCGTCGAGCATATATTTCATTATACCGTTTTCGGAAACGCCTTTCGACGAAATTTTGATTACAATCGCTTTTGCCGTAAGTTCTTGATAGGCATTAAACCTGAGATAAACCGTATCGCCTAAAGAAACGTGTTCGAGATATTGTTCGGCAATAAGCGTCCGGAATTTAAAGAGATTTGTTTCGGCGACTATGGCAACCGTTGTTCCGGGATTGTATGTGTTTCGTTCGATGACCGATGCGCCGATATCCAACGGTACGTCGATTACTGTACCTGCCGTGCTTGAAATGACTATGTTCGAAATGTTTTTCGAGGCTACGCGACCTTTTTTCAATATATCCAATTGATTTTTTGCCGAAATCAGGTTCTCTTCCGACAGTTTATAGATTCGTGTGTATTCGTCCATTTCGACTTTGGCTATTGTGTTGGACTCATACAGACGTTTGGCTCTTTCGTATTCTATCGCGCGGGCGTCAAAATCAATTTGTGCGAGGTTCACATTGCTCTCCTGCCGTTCGATATCCGATGTTCCGGGAACTAATTTAATGGAGGCAACAGGCGCGCCGATGTTGACATAATCGCCGATATGGACAAAAATATCTTCCAGAATCCCCGATAGTTGCGATTTGACTTCTATTTCTTTTGCCGGAAAAACATTGCCGGGAATGAAAATCGTTTCGTTGATGTCGCGCTTTTGTAAATCCGCTACGACGTACTTGATTTTGTTCTCCTTATTCGCGCTGCGAAAAACGATGAACCCGATCACTGCCAGGAAAGTCAATATTAAAAAAATCTTTATTCCTTTCATCGCTTGTTATCCTCTGTTTTCGTATCTGATTGCTTCGACCGGTTCGATTGTCGATGCTTTTATGGCGGGAAATGCTCCGGCTATTACGCCGGCTATCACAAGCACAAACAAGGCTGTCAATGATGTGCCGGCATCAAAAGTCGTCTGTTTGAGAAATGTATCGTTTTCGGTCATTGTCAATATCCAGTTGATGAACATGAGTATTCCTTTGCCGAACGCCAGACCTATCAATCCCGAAACAGTGGTTATAAACACCGATTCGAGCAATACCAGACTGATTATCGACGCGGGCAAGGCGCCTACTGCCAGCCGGATACCGATTTCGTTTGTGCGTTCTTTCACTATCACAAACATGATATTGCTGATTCCGACGATACCGCTTATCAAAAAACATATCCCGACCGCCCAGATAAACATCCGAAGACCTTTAAACAGAGACTCAAACGCGGAGGTTTGCGTCTCGAAATTCGCGATATACAGGGCTTGTTTATCATCGACCGAAAAACGCGACTGATGCGCTATGTAATTTCTCATTGTTTCCTCAAACTTTTTTGAATCGGCGTTCTGCTCAAGACACAGACAAAACGCGTTGAACTTGGCGGCGCTGTTAATCGTCTTTGTGTAACTCGAATAGGGTACGTAGATGGAATTTATTTCGGACGCGCTGAAGATATTGTCGTTTTCCAGCACGCCAACGACCCTGAAAAATGTACCCGAAATGTTGATGTGTTTTTCGAGGGCTGTTTTCTTTCCGAATAAAACCGTTTCAGTGTTTTCGCCGATAATGGCAACATTCCGTTCGTTTGCGACGTCGGCGCGATTAAACAGCCTGCCGCCGTCTTTGACGTTCAGGATTTTGATTTTCATATAATCTTCGTTGACGCCGGTGATTCGAAATGTTCCGTTTTTTGCTTCGTTTTGCACAAGTGCCAACGTGGATGTTTCGGGAGAAACGGATTCTATTTCCGAAAATCTGTTTTTCAACAAGTCCAGGTATTTTTCGTCGAATCGGATTTCCTGTCCCTCTTTGATGTTCTTGTGTTTCTCGGACGTTCTGTCGCCATACACGTAAAGACTTTTTTGTGCAAATACACTGAACAGATTCATTACCGAACTCCGGAATCCCTCGCCTGTCCCAAGCAACACTACGAGAATCAATATCCCCCACGAAATGCCGAACCCCGACAGTATCGTCCGGGCTTTGTTCTGCCGGATGGAATGGTAAATTTCGTGTAATGTCTCAGAGAACATCTGGTTTACTATTTTTGTCTTTTGGAAAAATCAACATTTTGTCGCCTACGTTTTCCATTGAACGGAATTTTTTATACTCCAAATAGCCTAATAGCGGTACCAATACGACTAATAATATCAACCCACATGCAATGTACCACAAGATTCCACTAATGGGAATATCTTGTATAAACCAAACAACGAGTAACACTACAGGTATAACGTACACTTTGTAAAGCCCACTAATGAGAATAAACGGTAACTTGTTACTCTTTTTAAAAAGTTTGTATTGCCAACCATTCACGTTTATAGTATCTGTGGTTTTCTTTTTTAAAAGTTGCCATATTCCGATTAATAAGCAGGAACCGAAGAAGATGAAACTAATAATAATAGTAGCATTTATCGGTGATTTCGCTCCGGTTAGAAGCAGGTAAAGCAAAAAGCCACAAAACGTAGTACCCCCAATAATAAGAAACAATGCCTCACTTGCGGAATTGTATCTAACTTGTTTTAGTTTTAATTTCATTATAACAGTATTTTAAATAACTCCGTGATTAACCAAACAGATACAACAGGTATCATTACCGATAAGGCTGCAAATAAATATTTTACCTCGTAGAGGTAATGAATAATTACGGCAATCAGTATATAATAAGGAATAAATGAATAGTTGATTAAATTCATTGCCAATGTAAGCGATTGATTATTCATTAAAACATTTGCCTCTTCCATGGTGGAAATTGGCGGAATATTATCAACAATCAATATTCCTGCCAGAATCATGATAGCGGGTATTATATACGGATAAGCCGAGGTAAACAAAAAACGTCCGAATGAAGAACGTCCATTGAGCAACAAGGCGGTCAAATGAAAAAGAAATGTCATAACTATCCAGACAATCATGCCGGATACAATAGTAAGTCCATAACTTATTTGAAAGAAAATTGATAACAAATCGTTCATCAAATCTATCGGAAACAAATGGTTGATAGTCGAAGAAAATTCGGCAAACAGTAAACTATATACTATCATTATACCTGTTCCATACCATCTTGGTAAGCGTTCTGCAATGTTTATTGTTTTCTTCATTTTGTGATAATTGATGTGGAAATATATGCTTCAATGTAAGCTGCTGATAAAATAATAAGAAAGACTATCAAAGAACCAATTCCTATTTGTTTGTAAAAACGAATAGAAAAACTGTCCTTTCCTCTCATAAATTGAATTATATTCCAAGCAATATAAAACCCAATAGCGCCCGAAAGCCAAAAACCAATTAATTCAAAACTATGGGGCAATGTCACTTTAAGTATTGAACTAATGCTTACACCTGCTTTATATGAAGACACGAAAATATCTGCCGAGAAAAAACCATTAAACAAGAGACTAAACAACGTTCCAACACCCAACATTACGCCTCCAACAATATTCAAAATACAGCCTGTCAAATTGTTTTTAAAAATTTCGACAAATGCACCGTTTTTATCGTTCTCATCTAACAAGTGTATAATCTCTGTCATAGTATTCAATGTTTGTTTTTCCTTTTGTTCGACATTTATATCAGGTATCTCAATGAAAAAGATCCTCACTAAAAATGGCAATAACCAACAGACAAACGATATACCTGATAAATACAAAAATATATGTCGATTAATAATAAGGGATGCTTTGTACAAACATCCCTTAATTTTTAAGTAGTTCAATGTTTCTTCAATCTAAAATAATCAATAGTTTGTTTGAGATTTTCTGTTCGCCTTATTTAATATATATTTCCTTGTATATATTCTCATAATAATACTCACAGATGTTGCAATAATTATTGAAATAAAAACTACAATAGCAGAATTAATCCCTCTACTTAAAAAGGGAATGACAAAAATATCAGTATTCAATAACAAATACAATGTTACAAACATGTGTAAACTCGAATAAGTATTTGTTATAATATTGAAACAACTATTTCTCATCTTAATTCTCATTTGAATTAAAGAGCGAGAGCCCCTGTCACTAACCAATATCCCCATCCATAAGGATTTGTGGTTGTTACGGGTGCAGCCGTGGCTCCGGCAGAAGCCATATTAATGGCTATTCCGCCAGATATTACAGATAACGCAGTAGCTGCCCCACTTACTCCTCCTTCGGTTCCCGAGGCAAGCCAAGCAGACCCCATTGAAATTTGCTGTAAACTCGAATCATGGCTTTTGCCATTGATTCCACCCATTAAACCCAGTGACAGAACCATTGCCACCAACATGCCAAAAACGGCTTTTTTACTTTTTCTCATAATGCCTTTACTTTTTTAAATTAAACATTCACGTTAATTGCCGATAAGAGAAAAATGTTACGCAAATTCATACCAATCCATTTATATTCAGCGTATTATTCTGTTTTTCGTTACATATAAAGATTCTGCTGTTAAGTATCTCATCAAGATAAGTTTTTATTAGAAATGGCAAAAATTGATGCAGGCCAACTCGCCCCAAGCAGTCAATCATCTGTTAGTTGCAT
>JAISNC010000102.1 GCA_031276355.1 Odoribacteraceae bacterium | reverse complement strand
GCCAGGTGCAACTGGCCGAGTCGAACTCCTACATCATCCACCCGCTCCCCGGCACCGTCCAGACCACCTACGGCGTGCCCGTTACCCGCGTCAACAGGTTCTGGGGCTCCCCGGACGGGGCGGCGGCCAACGTGCTTTCCTCGACTACCGGATGGGAGGCCGAGGTGATCTGGCAGGATAAGGCGGGCGAGGGCCTGATCGATTTTTGCGAGTCCAACGGCACGATCCTGACCACGGGTAAATACGAGGGCACGGGAGAGACGTATTTTCACTTCAGTCCCAAGGATGAGAACGCGTCGGGAAACGTGTTGATCGGCGTCAAGAAAAAGGGCGCTCCCGCCTCCGAGGGCTATCTCTGGAGCTGGCACCTGTGGCTCACGAACTACGACCCGGATGCCGCGCCGCCTTCCTGGCAAGAGGGCGTTTACTCGTACCCCGTGACCGGCGGGGCCGTGCATCGCTACGCCGGCGGGACGTGGGCCACTGCCGCGTACACCGATAAATTCATCATGGACCGTGACCTGGGCGCCGCCAGCGCCAACCGCGCCGATGGTCTTGGCAAGACCCGCGGCCTGTTCTACCAGTTCGGGCGCAAGGACCCGTTCCCCGCCACGAGCGTGGGGTTGTATAATGTCTCCGGGACGGCGGTGACCGCTTTTACTGCCACCGCTAATGATTGTATCGTGAGGGTTTCCGGGTCGACGGCGATCAAGACGGCGGTACAGTATCCTTACAATTTCTACGTTCCCGGGAGTGGCGACTGGGTTTCGGGGAATTCGTACTATAATAACTCGTGGAATAACCCGGGATGGTATACCTCGGTGCCGAAGGCCGGCAAGAGCCTTTTCGACCCCTGTCCCCCGGGATGGCGGTTGCCCGAGACTGGCACGTGGAATACGTTTACCCTTGCTAGCGTGCCCAACGCCGCCAACTATCCAGGTGACTTCAAAACAGGGAACGATCAAGCCGGCTGGGAGTTTTACATGTCCGGTTCCAGCGGCGAAACGGCCTTCTATTCGGCATCGGGCTATCGCCACGTCGCCATGGGTGCCGTGTACAACGAGCGGTACTACGGTTACAACTGGTCGTTCTCGCTGGACGGCAACAGCGCAAAGGGTCGTGTCCTGCACTTCAACGGGGCCAACGTGTATGCGCCGCATGCCGATCATCGCGGTAGCGGCTTCTCTACTCGCTGTGTCCAAGAATAAAGGGAGCGGCCGTACCCGTTTCCCGCACTCCCCGGGGCGGCCATTGGCCATCGCCGCGTCGCTTCGGGCACCGTGCTCTTTGATCGGTACAGCGGTTTCTACGGGTCGTTCGCACCGGGCGCGCGGTCGTTATTTGGACTTCACCCCGGCCAGCGGAACAACGGCCAGCGCAGTTTCGGCTTTCCCGCGCGCCGCGTCTACGCGTTTACTGCCGCGTGAAAAAGAACCTGCCTGATGGCAATAGAGGGGCGGCCCTCCCGCGCTTCCCGTCATGGCGATGGCGAAACCTGGCTTTTGAGACAGCCTCGATGGGATCCCCGGAAATTCTCGTATATTTGCCCTCGAGTTAACTTAAAAATCGTCATGTCATGAGATGGATTATCTTTTTATCGTGCTTGTTCCCGCTGGGAGTGGCGGGACAGGATGTATCGAAATACCTCGAGGGCGCGGTGCCGGTGAAAGAGGGGAAAGTAGTCTTCACGCGCGAGGTGCAGGCACCGGGACACGCGCGCGAGGCCCTTTTCGCGCGGGTGGCCGGGATGGCGCAGGATCGCTTCAAAACCACTGAAGATGAACGGGGCATGGTACTCTACTCGGATGCCGGGGAGGGGGTCGTGCTCTGCCGGGGGGTGGAGTACCTCGTGTTCGTGCAAAAGGCGCTGGTGCTCGATCGCGCCCTGATCGATTACCAGGTGACTTACACCTGTCGTGACGGGGGATGCGTGATGGAGGTCTCCCGCGTTCGTTACCAGTACGGGGAAGATACCAAGGAGCGTTATCTCGCGGAGGAGTGGATCACGGACGAGCACGCCTATAACAAGAAACGGGGGAAACTGCTACGAGGGAGCGACAAGTTCCGGATAAAAACCATTGACCTGGTGGACGCGCTGGAGGAGCTCTTGCGAAAGACCTTGCAGGTGCCCGCCCCGGCCAGCCCGGCGACCCGGGAGGTGCTCCCCGCAATCACCTCCTCGCGGGAAGGATACCAGCGAATACTGCCTACCGGGATCAACGGGAATTTTATTCACATGTTGCAGGACGGTCTCCTTACCTTCGCCGGAAAGGGGGAAGGAGAACGCGGCCCCTCCACCCGGTGGGGCGGGATCGGCTACCTGTTCGACAGGCCGGTGATCTATTGTTTCACGCTTCCCACCGGGGAGGAGCGGCCGGCGGGAGAGGCGTACACGTTGCACTGGAATCCCTCTGGGGCATCGCCGAGCCTTTACCGGGAGGTGATCTTCGAGTGCCGGGCGCTCGTTTCCCAGCCCCTCGCGCCCGGTGCTCTCGTAGACACGAGCCTGGAAGGTAAGCCATTGCCGCGTTTGCACGTCGGCGAGATCGTCTCCGTCTGGGTGAAGTGAGACCGGCCCGCACGGCAGGCTCCCCTCCCCCCCCGTTTCCCTTCGTCGGACGCGGGGGGAGTTTTTTTGCCTCCTCGCCGGGGCGTTTATTCGCGGGGCCTCCCGAGTTCCACGCCTACCGACACGCGCGGAATCTGGTCCATGGCCTTGGGCCCCCCGGTCGTTTTCTGGTAAGAGAGGTCGACGGAGAGGCGATGGAGGTGAATACCGCAACCCGCGGAGAGAAAGCGGGCACCCCCTTTCCCGGTATCTCCCCGGTGATACCCGACGCGTAGCGCGTATCGCTCGTAAAACACGTGCTCGATGGCCATCATGGCCGCGGGGGCGCGCGCTTTTCGCGGGGCCAACCGGCAACCGTACTCTACCGCGCAACGCAGGTCGTGCTCCTCGTTGAAGGGGAGCTGTATGGCGGCACCCGCGTTCAACCGGGCGGGGAGGGCATTGCGCTCGCCCGTGCCGTAAGAGATGCCGGGGCCGATATTCGCGGCGACGACCCCGACCGTCCACGCCGCCCGTCCCCCTAACAAGGCGAGGGGGCGGCGGTAATAAGCGCTGACATTCCACGCCAGGCCACGCGCGACGCGCACGCCCTCCTCGTCGAGATCGGAGGAGATGTAGCGCACCGACACTCCCGCCGAGAGACCGCGGGCCAGCAAGCGGGCATAGCCCAGGTCCACGGCGATGTCCACGGGTTTCATCCGGGAGACCCCGTCGACGTGCTCGACCTGTATCTCCCCGAGGGAGACCCGTTTAAAAGCGGTTGTCAAGGTGCTCGTCGCGCTCAAGGGGTAGCGGGCGGCCGCCGCATGCATCTGGCTCCCGGGAAACGTCTTGTTGATCCCCGGCGCGTAGGTGTAGACGAAGGCCCCGGGCAGTGGTCGCGAGGCGAACTTGGCGATGTTCTCGCCGGCATCCCCGGCCCCCGGCACGGTCGCGGTGGCGATACCCCCGAGGGAGGCCGCACGCGCGGCCGGCGTGATCTCGAGGAACGACACGCTCTGGGCCGAAACGAGCAACGTGCCCAGCAAAAACAGGCAAGAGAGAGGTATCTTTTGTTTCATGGTATCGTATATCGACGCGAAAGTAGCGGTTGTTTATAAAATCACGGGTGTTGTCGCCGGGAAAATAGAGCGGGAGGCGGGAAAAAGTCCATCACCGGGCGCTATACCAGCGATGATGAAAACGGCATCAAGCCAGGATACAGGCACGAAAAATGATAATATGAAACAGGAATCTTTGATAACACGTGAAAATGTTAGTATATTTGCGCTATTAAAGTTGATCTCAAACATGGGCGAACTTTCTCGTGTTGACTGGATATGAAAAACGACGTATTACTGGATAATTTGATGATCGCGATCAAGGAGCAACTCCCGGAAGGGAAGAACCTGGCCGCGACGCTGGCGGATTTCTTGTGCATAGGACGAGAGGCCGCGTACCGCCGCTTACGCGGCGAGGTACCCTTCACGTTCGGCGAGGTCACGACCATCGCCGACAAGTTGAACATTTCGCTGGACGCGATCGTGGGAAAGAGCCGGGAGGACACGATCCCCTTCTACTACACGGCCCTCAGTTTTGCCGACGCGAGCGACCGGAATTACGAGTTGTTCAAACGAGACATCGAGGCTTACGAGCGCAGCCAACAGGATCCCCATTCCGAACTGGGAATGGCGATTAACATGATCCCCTTGACGTTCGTGACGAAGTATTCCCACCTGATGCGCTTGCGCTGTTACAAGTGGGCTTACCAGCACGAGGGCCGGGAGAACATGATCCCTTACGAGAAGATGATCCTTCCCGATCGTTTTGTTCGCCTGGGCGAGGCTTATTCGAAGGCCGTGGAGGGAATACGGGCGACGTATATCATTCTCGACCCGATGGTATTTAATTACTTGATCAGCGACATCACTTACTTCTCCGACGTGGGCCTGATCCTCCCGGGGGAGGTGACGCGGATCAAGGAGGAGTTGCTCTTGTTGCTGGACGACCTGGAGCGCGCGGCCGTTAACGGGCGCTATGATTCGGGCAATGCCCTCTACCTCTACATCTCGAACACGAACTTCGAGTCCACGTACAGTTACACGGTATACGAGCACGGCTCGGTGAGTTGCCTGAGTATTTTCACGTTGAACGTCCTTACCTCCTCGGACGAGACCATGTTCTGCATGGTAAAGGAGTGGGTGCACTCCCTCAAGCGCCTCTCCACCCTGATCTCGGAGGCGGGCGAGATGCCGCGCCGGCTATTCTTCCGGAAGCAACGGGAGCTGGTTCACCAATTAGATCATATCAACACGTAAACTATAACATCATGAAAGCAATTAGAACGTATATCGAAGAAAACAAGGAACGCTTCTTGAACGAGTTGTTCGACTTGATCCGTATCCCGTCCGTGTCATCATTGGCAGAGCACAAGCCGGAGATGTATCGTTGCGCGGAACAGTGGAAAAAGCTGCTGCTGGAGGCCGGAGTCGACCGGGCGGAGGTGTACGAGACGGAAGGGAACCCCGTGACCTACGGGGAGAAGATCATCGACCCCGCGCGCCCGACGGTGCTGGTGTACGGCCACATGGACGTGATGCCCGTGGACCCGTTGCAGGAGTGGCGGACAACGCCTTTCGAACCGGTGGTGAAAGACGGCAAGATCTGGGCGCGCGGTGCCGACGACGACAAGGGACAGGCCTTCATGCACGCCAAGGCCTTCGAGTACCTGGTGAAGCGCGGGACATTGCCGTGCAACGTGAAGTTCATGATCGAGGGCGAGGAGGAGATCGGCTCCCCCAACCTGCCCAAATTTTGCCGCGATCACGAGGAGATGCTGGCCGCCGACGTGATCCTCGTCTCCGACACCAGCATGATCGCCCGCGACATCCCCTCGATCACGACGGGCCTGCGCGGCCTGGCGTATTGGCAGGTGGAGGTGACCGGCCCGAAGGCCGACCTGCACTCTGGTTTGTTCGGGGGAGCGGTGGCCAACCCGATCAACGTGCTGTGCCAGATGATCGCCGCCATGCAGGACGAACAAGGCCGTGTCACGATACCGGGATTCTACGACGACGTGCTGGAGGTGAGCGACGAGGAACGCGCCTTGATGGCCAAGGCCCCTTTTGACGAGGAGGCTTACAAACAAGCGTTGGGCGTGAAGGCGCTGAGGGGCGAGGATGGTTATTCTACCCCCGAGCGCACGGGCATTCGCCCGACGTTTGACGCGTGCGGCATCTGGGGCGGGTATACCGGCGAGGGGGCGAAAACCGTGTTGCCAGCCAAGGCGTACGCCAAGATCAGTTGTCGCTTAGTGCCGTATCAACAACACGAGAAGGTGGCCCGTCTCTTCCAGGAGCATTTCGAGGCGATGGCTCCCGCGGGTGTCACGGTAAAGGTGGAGTACCTGCACGGGGGGCCCTCCTATCTCTGCCCGATCGATCTCCCCGCTTACAAGGCAGCGGAAAAAGCCTATCACGAGGTGTACGGCAAAATGCCCGTGCCGGTGCGTTCAGGAGGGAGTATCCCCATCATCGCCACTTTCGAGGAGGTACTGAAGGTGAAGTCCGTGCTGATGGGCTTCGGGCTCTCCTCCGACGCCATCCACTCCCCGAACGAGCATTTCCCGCTGGAGCAGTTTTTTAACGGGATCGTGACCCTCGCCCTCTTTTATCGTCATTTCGCGGGAGAAAAGTAGCCCGGAAAGAGTACGACTCGAGTCAAGGGCGCGTTTTGGGAAAGTTTTAAATAAAATATTGTCAAAAATTGCGATTTTCAAAATACACGCAGTATATTTGCCCGTGAAAACGGTAAATTTAAAAATCAACGTATGTGTAAAATCTTATCATCAAGTGTCTTATTCGCGAGCTTGCTTTGCGTGTCCATGCAAGCGTGCGTAGACAAGGATTACGATTTAAGTGAACTGGATACGGAGGTCATGTTGCATATCCCTCCCGTACCGGTAGGAACGCTGGACACGGCGTGGTTCACCTCACTGTCGACAGTGACTATTCCCGACCTGTCAGAGGCAGTCGCCAGGGAGTATGTCGTTGATAGCCTCTTCACGGAGGAGATCATCTCTAAATTCTTTTTTGACGGGGCCACCACCATCTCGCTGACAGGCAACATGGATATCTCCATCGCCGACCTATCCCCGGAGACCGGGATAACGATCCAGATCCATGCCCTGGACGAGAACAACGAAGTGATCAATGCCATCCGGATCGAAGAGAAAGAGATGAAAAACAAGACTCAGCAAAAGTTCTTGCTGAAAATAGAGGGCGAGTACATGAGCCACATGGAGCACGCCCGCGGGATTAAAATCACGTTCATCTTTAACGACCTGGGGGATTTTGACCTGGGGCAGGACGATTACCTCTTGCTGAACAATCTCGTGTTGAAGACAGGAGGAATGAAAACCGAATTATAACCTTAACAACCTGCAATCATGGTAGCAAAACAGAGATACACCATAGGGATCGCGTTTTTCCTTTGTTTCCTGATCCCCGGGGCCACCGCCCAAACGACAAAAGGTTCTTATTTCATGACCTCCTCGCACACGCGTCACTATTTGAACCCTGCCCTGACCCCGAACAACGGCTACATCGGCATTCCGGTGCTGGGTAGTGTTTACGCGGACGTGACGACAAACACCTTCACGGTGGACAACTTTATCTTCTTGAAGGAGGCCCCGGGGAGCTCCGCGAAGGCAATGACCTTCATGCACAAGGACGTGAAGCCAGAAGAGTTCCTGGCGAACATCTCGGACCACAACTACCTGTCGGTAGCTACCGGCACCGACATTCTCTCCATGGGCTTCCGGGGCAAGCGCAACTACTGGAATTTCCACCTGGGGGCACGCGTGTTGGCCGACGTGGACATTCCCCGGTCACTCTTCGAGTTGCTGAAGGTGGGCTTTGCCGACCAAGATGCCGAGGCCACGCGCTACGACCTCTCCGGCTTGAACATCTCCGCGCAAGCTTACGTCGAGGCGGGATTGGCATACTCCCGGTCGTTCCTGGGCGAGAGGTTGATCGTGGGCGTGCGCCCGAAGCTATTGCTCGGGGTAGGCGAAATGAACATGAACGTGGATCAGATGGAGGTCTCCGCCGGCGAGAATTTTTGGGAGATCAAGACACGGGCTTCGCTGCAAACAGCCGCTCCCGGTATCCAGCCAGAGTACGATAACGAGTTCGAGAACCTCAGCGGCTTTGACTTTAAATGGCAGGGAGTCCCCGGCATCGGGGCAGGTGTCGACGTGGGAGCCTCTTTCCGGGTCTTCGACCTGGGAGTCGCGGGCAAGTTGACCGCCTCGGCTGCCTTGAACAACATCGGCTTTATAAAATGGTCGGGCAAAAATAGTTATTATGCCCGTACCGCCGAGACCTCCGTGATCATTCGCCCCAACGACTACTCCGTGCACCAGAATGGCACCTCCTCCATCGAGGATGTCTTAGACGACGCGGTAGAGGATCTGGAACGAGGCATGGATTTCTTCACCGACCCGAACAAGGAGGGCCAGGCTCACACCTCCCACCTGAACCGGAACATCAACCTGGGAGTGGAGTATGCCCTCTTCCGCGACAAGTTATCGTTCGGCGTGCTCTACTCGAGCGATAAGCGCGAGCAATACTCCACGGGGCAGTGCATCGTGTCCGCCAACTACCGCCCCTGCTCGTGGTTTGCCACCAGCGCCAGCTACGCGCTATTCACCGAGAAAGCGAGTAACAACGTGGGCTTAGCGATACACGTGTCCCCCCGCCTGGGACCCGCGTTATTCATTGCCAGCGATTGCGCTATCGCGAAATTAGCCAAGCAGGGCATCCCGCTGAGGGGACATAACATGAACGTACAAGTGGGCATCGCCTTTAATACCGGCGGCGGCAAATAAGCCCCCCCGCCTTAAAAACAAGCGCCCCGGCACGATCGTGTTCGGGGCGCTTGTTTTTCATTTTGGGGAAAGCTACCTGGGCTGTCTCAACAGCCAGAGCCTTATTTCTCGTGAATGATCTCTAACTGTTTAAGCATCTCCTCGAAATGGCGGATGTTCTCCTCGCGGTCGCGGTTACACACCATGAGGACATCGTTTCGTTCGGCGATGATGCAGTTGTCTACCCCCTCGACAACCACCCGCTTGTGGCGAGGAAGATCGACGATGCAATCGGAAGAGTCGAGAAAAAGCACGTGCTCGTTGTGCGAGACATTCCCTCGCTCGTCCTTTTCGCTGACCTCGTGAAAAGCGTGCCACGTACCCACGTCCGACCAGCCGAAGCCCCCCTTAATCACGAATACCCTCGTCGCGTGCTCCATGATCCCGAAATCGATAGAGATATTCGGACAACGACTGTAAATGCGCTCGATGTTCGCCGGCGAATCGGGATCTTCCGCGGGCCTGTACTCTTGCTCGAAAAGATGATAGACATCCTCGAGGTGGTTTTTAAACTCGCGAATAATGTCCGTCACCTGCCAGACAAAAATACCGGCATTCCAGAGAAAATCGCCTGACCGGATAAACGTATTGGCCAGTTCCTCGTCAGGCTTTTCGGTAAATGTCTTCACTCGAAAAACATTATCGACGGCCTTGCCTCTCTTCACCTGTATGTACCCGTAACCGGTCTCCGGGCGCGTGGGGCTGATCCCGATCGTCAGCAATCCGCCGGAATGGGTGGCAAAAGAGATTCCCTGCCGGATGTTCTCGCGATAAACATCGTCATTATAGATGAAGTGATCCGACGGGACGACAACCATCGTGGCCCCCGGGTTAAAGCGAGCGATCCTGTAAGCGGCGTACGCGATGCAAGGGGCGGTATTCCTCCCGAAAGGCTCCTTCAGGATATTTGCAGGCGGTATCTCGGGAATCTGCTCGCGCGTGATCTCCTCGTAGGCCAAGCCGGTCACGACAAGGATATTCTCCACGGGAAAAAGACGCGCGGCGCGCTCGAACGTCAACCTGAGCAAGCTCTTCCCCGTGTTCATGATGTCACAAAACTGTTTGGGACGGAGCTTATTGCTGATGGGCCAGAATCTTTTCCCGACCCCACCGGCCATGATAACACAATAGGTGTTGGTATTCATCGCTTTTATCCTTTTGATTTTAATTATTTATATTCTTGCCGAATGTAATAAGAATCCCGTGAATAATACCTATTTTTACGATAAAATTTAAGGAATAGAATCGGGATATGAAATTTCTGGACATCTTGGGGGCCTACCTGTTGTTTATGAGGCGGATTTTCACGAAACCGGAGAAGCGGCGAGTATTTTTCCGTGAACTCTCCAACGAACTGGAAAAATTGGGGCTTAACTCCATTATTCTCGTGATGATCATCTCCTTCTTTATCGGCGCGGTACTGACACTCCAGACCGCCTACAACATGTCGAATCCCTTGTTGCCGCGTTACCTGATCGGCTACCTGACGCGGGAAACCCTGCTCTTGGAGTTCTCCTCCACGATCGTGAGCCTGATCTTGGCGGGGAAAATCGGGAGTAACATCGCCTCCGAGATCGGCACGATGCGCATTACCGAGCAGATCGAGGCGTTAGAAGCGATGGGACTCAACTCCGTCTCCTACCTGGTAGGCCCGAAGATCGCCGCCGCGCTGGTGATCAACCCGGTACTTTATATCTTTAGTGTCTTCATCGGGATCATCGGGGGCTTCTTGGCTGGCCTGAGCGCCGGGAGCGTGAACTATGACGACTATATCAATGGCCTGCACTTCGAGTTCAATCCCTACTACGTGACCTACTCGATCATCAAGACCCTCTTCTTCGCGGTCATATTTACCTCCATCCCCGCTTTCTACGGCTACAACGTGCGCGGGGGAGCCTTGGAGGTGGGAAGGGCAAGTACGCGGGCAGTCGTGGACAGTAGCATCGCGATCCTGGTTGCCAACTTAATATTAACCAAAATTTTGTTGTAATGATAGAGATCAGGGGCGTGACAAAATTTTTTGATGAGAAGAAAGTCTTGCAAGAGGTAGACGCCCTCTTCGAGAAAGGGAAAGTAAACTTGATCATCGGGAAAAGCGGCTCGGGCAAGACCGTCCTGTTAAAATCGTTGATCGGCTTACTGCCTGTCGATGCCGGGATGATCCGCTTCGACGACAGAGAGATCACCGGGCTTAACATGAAAAACATGAAAGAGATACGCAAAGAGATGGGGGTCGTCTTCCAAGGGGGAGCCTTGTTCGACTCGCTGTCCGTGATCGAGAACGTGCTCTTCCCGCTCAACTTCTTTTCGCGGATGAACGAGGAGGAGAAGCGGGAGCGGGCCCTCTTCTGCCTGCGCCGCGTCAACCTGAACGACACGGGTCACCTCTACCCGGCAGAGTTGAGCGGCGGGATGAAAAAACGGGTAGCGATCGCCCGCGCCATCGTGTTACAACCGCGCTACCTCTTTTGTGACGAGCCGAACTCCGGCTTGGACCCCCTGACGGCGATCGTGATTGATAACCTCCTCTCGGAGTTGACCCACGAGTACGGGATGACCACTATTATTAATACCCACGACATGAACTCCGTTTTCGAGATCGGGGAAAAGATCGTCTTTATTCACGAGGGGCGCAAAGAGTGGGAGGGAGACCGGGAAGCGATCCTACATTCCACCACCCCGGCGTTAAACGAGTTCCTGTTTACCTCGAAATTCAACCGGATGGTAAAAGAGAATATACGATGAAGACACTGTTATGGATCACGAGCCTTGTCATCGTCCTGCTCTCCTGCTCCAGGGCACCGTTGAGCGAGAAACGATTTACCGACCTGCTCATCGACCTGCACACGGCCGAAGCCATCCTGAGTGACGCGCGCGTCGTGCCGGTGGGTGAGCAAGAAAAATACATGTACTACACCGGGCTTTTCAATAAATACGGCATCACCCGGGCCGAGTTCGATAGCTGCGTGTGTTACTATTCAAGGCAGACATCGCGGTACGAGAAAATTTACGAGAGTGTTACCGACGTGTTGAACCGGCGCGACACGCTCCTCCTGCGGGCCTGGGCCGAACTCACGCGGGAGGACACCGTCAACCTGGCAAAAATCTTCCGGGTGAACACGCGGGATACCCTTCTCCGCGAATACATCCGGTACGGGTACACGATCATCGACACGCTCTACGCGATCGCTATCCGGGAGCGATACACGCGCTCGGACACCCTCCCGCTCGACGAGATCAACCCCGGCTACCTCGTGCAGATCGACTCCCTCCGTCCCGGTCGCTACGAGATGCGCCTGCGCGTGCAATTCGACTCCACGGCCACGGGAACGAAAAGCAGGATACGCCCCTATTTTACCTCTTCCGCGGGCGACACGTTACGCGTGCGAGAGGTGCCCGTTTACGGCGACAAGCATCCCCGGGATTACACGTGGAGCTACTACCTCTCCGATTCGATGCGCTATGACCGTCTCCACGTGTACCTCTTTGAACGCGACACGCTGGCTCGAAAGGGCGTTCAACGGGGGAAGATCACGGGGATAAGGCTTTACCGGAAATACCTCTCGCCGCACGAAGCGCAACGCATCCTGGAACAACAACGGACATGGGAACAACGCGGGAGATAGGCGCACACTACATCTGGTTGCCGGGCCACCCGCTGCTAAAAAACGGGCACGTGCTCTGGCGAGAGAATGAAGAACCGCTCGTGGTGGAGACAACAGGCGTGACGCGGGAACGAGAAGGATTGGAATTTTATGGCGGCATGATCGTTGCCGATTTTGTCCGGGAAGCGCTCCTCGACTGGCAGCCGGGCGACTCCCTGCTGGAGCGTATCGCGGGGGTATACCTCCTCCCCGGCCGCGGGGTGACGCGCGGATTGGCCTTGGTACAGGGGGCCGACTGGAAGGGCTTCTCTTGGACGAGGCGAACCATCATAACGAAAATAAGATAGCATGAAGGGAGAGATTACCATCTATACCGATGGTGCCGCCAGCGGGAACCCCGGGCCGGGAGGGTATGGGGTGGTCCTCTTGGCCGGGCCGTACAGGAAGGAGTTGTCAGAGGGATTCCGCAAGACGACGAACAACCGCATGGAACTATTAGCCGTGATCATCGGCCTGGCCGCCTTAAAACGCGAGGGAAGTGACGTGACCATCTACTCCGACTCGCGTTACGTGGTAGATGCCGTCGAGAAAGGGTGGGTATTCACCTGGGAACAGAGTGGATTCAAGAACAAAAAAAACCCGGACCTGTGGCAGCGTTTCTTGGTCTTTTATCGGAAACACCGCGTCAAGTTCGAATGGATACCGGGCCACTCCAGCATCCCCGAGAACGAACGGTGCGACCGGCTCGCCGTGGCGGCCTCCAGATCCTATCCGTTGCTGGTCGACACCTATTACGAGGAGATGGAAACCTATAACTCGTTGCCCCGACCGTAATGACGGTACTCGAGCGGGGTGTATCCCGTGCATTTCTTGAAAAGAATCGAGAAATACCCCGTGGAGCCGTAGCCCAACAGCAACGAGATCTCCTTGACGGATTGCGACGTACTGAGCAATAGCTCCTTCGCCTTGCTGATCTTTAGTTCTTGAAAATACTTGGCGGGAGCGTAGCCCGTGTAATTCTTGAACTCCTTGCGGAACCAGGAGTAGCTCAGATTCAAATCCCCGGCGAGGATCTCCGGGTCGATGTCCTTGTAGAGATTCTCCTGCATGATGACCTTCGCTTGCACGATCTTGCGCTCGATCTGGCCCGGCTCTAAGAAGTTGTTCTTGGAGATGTAACAGACCATCCCGATGAGGTACATCACGATACCCGAGAGGTATTGCTGGGTGGCTCGCTTACCGGCCTTGGCAACTTCGATGGCTTGCTGGTAGTGCTTCACGAGGTCGTCGTTAAAGCCGACCTCGATGACGGTACTCTCGCGTGGAAGGATATTCTTCTCGAAGAGGTTGTCGATGAGTTTCCCCTCGAAACCGATGTAGTACTCGTTCCAGCCGGTCTCCGGGGAGGGGTGGTAAGAGTGCCACTCGCCCGGTATGAGCAACAGGAGGTTGCCCTTGCCGATCTTCTGGCCTCGTACCTTGGCGGAAGAGAAGAAACCTTGCCCGCCGGAGATGTACAACAACTGATACTCGTGAAGAACGCGCCCTTGGGCAACGTTAAAGTGGTAGCCGGAAGGGTGCCCCTGCACGGGATAGGCGCAGTTTGCCTTGATGGATTGAAAACCGACGGTGTTCACGACGCTCCCGAACTCGCGATCCTGGTCGCTCGGTAGAAGATAGGTGAAGTTGGTGGGCAGGTCATTGTGTTTCATGGTTCAACGTGTTTTTAAAGACGTGAGTGCAAACCCGGGTTACTGTACCCGTATCTTGTCGTACTGCTCATCTGCCTTGATCTCGCGATAGGCAGGAGCGTCCATCATCTCGACCAGCGCCCGGATCACCGGCCCTTCTCCCATCGGCGTGTTGCTCTGTTGGGGACGCGTGTAGTAGTAGAGCAACGAGGGCATGATGCCCGTGCCAACGCAGATAGCGGTAACGTCGCCCGCGTCGGAGATCTTAGTCATCATTCCCTTTAGTCCCTGTTCGGCCACGTAGATGAAGTCGGGGTGCAGCCAGCCGTTTTTGACACCGCGGGCGATGCCGAAGACGAACATGGCTGTACCGGTGATCTCCTCGTAGGAGTCCACCTTGTCGAGGAGCTGGTGCCAAAGCCCGCGCGCCCCCTGGTAACGAGCGATCCCGCTGGCCTGCTCGCGGAAGGTACGCAAGACAGCGGAGCGTAGGGGGTGAGCCAGGGGCATCTCCTTCAGCAGGTCTGCCGTGGCCATAAATACCCAGCCGTTGGCGCGCGACCAGTGAGCGACACCTCGCTCGCCGGTGTCCGTGTGGTAGCAGTGGTGGTAGAGTTGCTTTTCCGACGACCAGAGGTAGCGATTGTAGTTCAGGATCTGGTGCGCCGCCTCGGTGAAGTATCGCTCCTCGCCGGTGAGTTTGCCAAACCGGCAGAGGAAAGAGATGGCCATGAACGCGTCATCCGCCCAGATCGTCTGCTCGTGTGGCCAGATGCGGGCGATCGTCCCATCTTCCAGCCGCGGCTCGGCCCGTTCGATGTGGAGGGCCGTCGTCCGGATATACTCCAAGAAACGATCGTTGGGGTGACGCAGTTGCAACTCGATGAGGCTGGCTCCCATCGGCCCGTTGTCGTCGAGACGCTTGCCGCGGAAGATCATGTGCCAGCTCAACGGCGTGACGGCGCGCCACCCGCCGGCCTGTTTTGCCCGTTCAAACTGCTCCCGGAAGAAATCAAGATTGCCTTCGTTGAAGACGAAATTCATGTTCTTCAAGACAAACTCCTCGTAACGTTTGTCGCCTGTCTTGTCGGCCAGTTCGAGCATGGCCAAAGCGAGCACACCGTTGGTGTAGTGCCAGTCATTGTATTGATTCTCGACACGGAGGGGAGTCGCGGCAGCGATGCCTTTCGTGGAAGAGAAGGTCTCGCCGCTCTCCTTGTTGATAAAACGGTAGGTGGTGGCCGAGAGTATCCTGTCGGCGATCTGGACGGCCGTGGAACGAGGCGAGCGCTTGGGTTGCCCGTCGGCGACAACGGCAAACAAGAGGATGGTGACGAATAGCGAGATGGTTTTCATGGGATCAAAGTGTTTTAGTTGCTTCTTGTTAACAGGTTAATCTTGCCACGGGGGGAGATGAAAGACGGGGACTAACCCCTCTAATTGCTCCTTGCTCATGCCGGCCGGCTCGAAGCCCGCGGCGCGGGCGCAGAGGTATATTTGGGCTGACTTGGAAAGGGTGTCAATCATGTCGAAGGTCTCGATGACCTCCTCGCCGACGGCGAGGCACCCGTGTTTCTCCCATAGAATCACGTCGTGATCGGCCAGGGCCTTGATCGTGGCGTTAGCCAGGGCGAGCGAGCCGGGGATCTCGTAGGGGACGATGCCCACGCCCCGCGGCACGATGATCCGCGTCTCCGGGATCATCGACCAGAGGAGCTGGCCGAGCACGCCCGGTTGCAGGAACCGCGCGTGGTGGGTGAGGGCAATCAGGTCGGTGGGGTGGGTATGACAGACAACCTTGGTGTTCTCTCCTCGAACGGCGCGCATGTAGTCGTGCATCGCGAGGTGAGAGGGTAACTCGGAGGTGGGCGAGATGATCCGGTCGGCGATGATATCATAGGCCTCCCCGGAGGGGTGTAAGCGGATGATAGCGCCGTTCTCCATCGGGCGGCGGGCGACGTCGCGCATGCGCTTGCCCGTACCGGTGACGAAGAAGAGGTGCTTCGCCACGGCAGGGAGACGACGCGGCAAGTGCCGCGTCTCCAAGGCGGGTAGTTCGGCTTCCTCTCTTGTCAACAGGTCGGTCACGTTCACGGAGATGTTACCACCGTTACGTTCCGCCCAGCCCCTCTCCCAGAGGTAGCCGGCCACCTCCGCTATCTCGGCCACCCGCGCGGCTAATGTACAGTTGCTTTCTACTATAGACATGGGATCGTTTTAATAGATCTCTTTTATCAGGCTCGGGAATAGCAGCGAGAAAATGAGCACGAGCAGTCCCAGCGTCAACACGAGGATCGTCCCGCGGCTCACCCCTTTCCACTCTTTCAACAGGATGCCCCACACGTTGCTGAAGAGCACGTTCAACGACATCAGGATGCACCACGAGAAGGCCAGCAGCACCGGCGAAGAGCTTAGGAAACTCTTGCCTACTTCCAGTCCGAAAAATTGGGAGTACCATAACACGCCGGCCAACGCACAGAAGAGCATGTTATTGACCCATACCGCTCCCGACACGGCGGTATAGTCCCGAAATGTATGGTTCTTCACGTTTTGAAAGAGGCAGTAAGCCGCGTTTGTGACGAACCCTCCCAGCGTGACGAGAAAGATGATGGGCAAGCCTGCGTAGAGGGGTTTTACCCCACCGGCCAGGGCGGCCTTTTTGATGCCGGCCCCCGCGTCGAGGCCCAGCGCGAAACAGGCGCTCATCACGCCGGCCAGCAGGGCCACGAGCAGGCCTTTCGTCAACGCGAACTCTTTCACGGCGGCCTTGCGTGCTTCTGCCGTCATGTTTTTGGCGCGCAGGCTACCGGCATAACCGATGATCGTGATGCCGGCCAGCGTGATGCAGACACCGAGAAGGAGTATCAGCCCGTTGCCGCGAAATAGATTTGTCCCCTGGATCAGCGCGGGGAAGAGCGTCCCGAAGGCGGCACACGTCCCGAGGGCGATGGATTGTCCCAGCGCGACGCCCAGGTAGCGCATGCTAAGCCCGAAAGTCAACCCGCCAACGCCCCACAAGGCACCGAAGAGTATTGATTTCCAAGCGCCGCCCGCGCCCCATAACTCCAAGAGCGTGCTCCCGGCAGGGATGGCCAAGAGCGCTCCCAGCACCGGGAAGAGCAACCACGCGAAGAGGCCTTGCGTGAGCCAGAAACTCTCCCAGCTCCACTCTTTTATCTTGTTGATGGGAACGTACGAGCTGCTTTGCCCGAAACTCCCGATGGCCACGATCAATAGCCCGAAAATGATTTCCATGGTGGTACTGTTAGTGGGTTTAACACGTTAGCCTCGTTTCGAGGTGACCTCTTTCTCATATTGCTGGATGTCGGCGATAAAATCTTCGCCCACGGGGACGTTGTTGCGCATACAGAACATGTCCCAAACAGCGTTCCACGGCAGCCCCTTGGCCTCCTCGAGGAGGGCGAGGCGTTCAAAGTATTGCCCGTGGGCCTCGTAAGCGCGCAGGCGAGCAAGCGGTTCGAGGAGGGCCTGGAGGAAGCACTTCTGCGTGGCGCGCGCCCCGATGACGTATGCCCCGATGCGGTTGATGCTGGCATCGAAATAGTCCAACCCGACATGCACGCGGTCGAGGGCATCGGCCCGGACGATCTCCTTGGCGAGATCGAGGGTGTCGTCGTTCATGATCGTGACGTGGTCGGAGTCCCAGCGTATCGGGCGGCTCACGTGAAGCATGATCTCCGGGATGAACAAGAGGAGCGCGGGAATCTTGTCGGCGACGCTCTCCGTGAGGTGGAAGTGGCCGGTGTCGAGCGTCACGATCTTCTGGTTCCGAACGCCATAGCCGAGGTAGAAGTCGTAGGAGCCGACCGTGTAGCTTTCTAAGCCGATGCCGAAGAGTTTGGCCTCGATGCAATCTCGCATGTGCTGGTAGGGGGTAGCGAAGATCTCGTCGAGCGACTCCTTGAGTAGCTGACGATAGTATAGCCTATTGACGGTCGTATCCTTGGAGCCGTCGTGCACCCAGAGATTCATGATGCAGGGATCGCCTTGGGCCTTTCCCATCGCTTCGGAGATCGCGCGGCACCGTTTGGTGTGCTCGATCCAGAAGTCGCGGATAGCTTTGTCGGGGTTAGCCAGGGTCAAATCCCCGCTCTTGGGGTGGGAGAAGGAGGTGGAGTTGAAGTCGAGCTTGAGGTTGTTCTCTTTTGCCCACGCGATCCACCCGGCGAAGTGCGCCGGTTCCACTTGATCGCGATCCACGAATTTACCGCCGAAGTCACCGTAAATCTCGTGAAGACTCAGGCGGTGGGTACCGGGGAGAAGGGATTTAGCCTTCACGATGTCGGCCCGTAGCTCCTCCAGGTTGCGCGCCTTGCCCGGGTAGTTGCCGGTAGCTTGTATCCCCCCGGAGAGCGTCCCGTCCGGTCGCTCGAAACCTGTCACGTCGTCCGCCTGCCAACAGTGCAGGGAGATCGATAGTTCCTGTAAGCGGGTTAACGCGTTTTCCACGTCCACTCCTACCGCGGCGTAACGCGCCACGGCGATGTCAAATGCTTTTTGTATAAATTCCTGTTTCATGTGTTTGTGAGTTATCTATTATTCTCTATAAATATTTAAAAAGAGCGGGTAAACGGCATCCCACTTCGCCGTCTCTTCCGGCTGAAAGAGAGTCGTCGCCACGGAGGCGCGGATCAGGGCACGGGCCGCAACGAGGTCCGGCACGAGACCGGCGGCCATGGCCTGCAACATGATGTTGCCGATGGCCGTGGCTTCCGAAGGGCCGGCTATGACCGGGATGCCGAGCGCGTGGGCCGTAAAGGCATTTAAAAGGGGATTCTTGGAGCCGCCGCCGATGATGTGCAGCGCGCGCAAGGGGGTAGCGGCAAACGTGTTCAACAGGTTGAATACCTGTTTGTATCTTAGCGCGAGACTTTCAAAGATGCACCGGGTGAACTCGCCGGGGGAGCGCGGTTCCGGCTGGCCCGTCTCGACACAATACCGACGAATGGCCTCAAGCATCGAGGGCGGGTTGGCAAAGCGGGCGGCATCCGGGTTGACGATGGAGCGGAAGGGCGGCGCGGAGAGGGCCGCCTCAATCAACCCGGTGTATGAATATTCCCGCGCGGCACCCCACTCTTCACGACACCGCTCCAGTAGCCACATGCCGCAAATGTTTTTCAAAAAGCGGATCTTCCCGTCCGCGCCTCCCTCGTTCGTGAAGTTGAGGCGATAGCTCTCGGCCGTCAGGATGGGGCGTGGGGTTTCAACGCCCATCAGCGACCATGTTCCGGAACTGAGATAGGCCGCGTGCTCATCGGTTACCGGCAGGGCCGCCACCGCGGAAGCCGTGTCGTGGCCCGCCACGGCGATCACCGGGATGGGGCCGAGGCCCGTGATTCGTTGCACGGCAGCGGAGAGGGTGCCGACCGGCGTGCCCGGCATGACCATCCGGCCGAAGTGGCCCGTCGTCAGATCCAGTATCTTCAACAGTTCGTCGTTGAATTGCCTCGTGCCCGGGGTCAGTAGTTGCGAGGTGGAGGCAATCGTGTATTCCGTGACCATCTCCCCGGTCAGGAGATAGGAGAGGGCATCCGGCATGAAAAGTATCTTATCGGCTGCCGCCAGCAGTGAACTATTGTTCTTTCTCAGGGTATAAAGCTGAAACAGCGTGTTGAAGTTCATGATCTGTATTCCCGTCAACGCGTACAAGCGTTCGCGGCTTACCGTGCGGAAGAATCGTTCCGGTGCCTCCTCCGTGTGCGGATCACGGTACGCGTAGGGCAGCCCGAGTAGCTCCTTGTCTTTTCCGAAGAAGACGACATCGACACCCCACGTGTCCACGCCGATGGAGGAGATGGGGATGTTTTTCGCTGCCACCATCTTTAACCCGTTGAGTATCTCCGAGTAGAGCAGGTGGATATTCCAATAGAAGTGGCCGTTTAGCTCGACCATCGTATTCGAGAAACGGGTCAGCTCTGCCAACTCCAGCGACTCCCCGGAGAGGCTCCCGATGATGGTTCGTCCGCTGGTCGCGCCCAGGTCGACGGCGAAGAAGTAGCTTGTCTCTTTCATGGATCAGGGAGTTACGCGATGACTATTCTCGACCTGGATCGCTTTGCCATCTTCTGTTGTCACCGAGAAGTTCTCGAACTCCCAGTCGTTGGCCCAGCGGATAGTGCCGGCGTTCTTCCCAGAGAGAGAGCAATTTCTGAACGAAAAGTGATCCAGCGTCCCTCTCCCCTCGATTCCCTTTACCGACAGGCAGGTGGTAGCGCCCGTGGCGGTGACGTTCTCGAAATGGATCTGCTGGAACTTGGGGGTACCTCTTTCGACCTCTACCGGCGCTAACATCTTTTTCCAGTGTTCCGGCACCTGGTCGGGGTCATACCCCGCCGGGAGCACCGACGTGCTGTACGCCGGGTTCCAGTTAAGATCCACGATAAATGGGTTTCGCACGCCCGTCATCTCGATGTTGCCCAACCAGATATTCTCGATCGTGCCGCCCCGCGTCGTGGTGGATTTAAAGCGGAGGCCGTATTTCGTACCGATCCCTTTCAGGTTATAGGCCACGATGTCCCGGATTCCCCCGGAGGTCTCGCTGCCGCAGGTGAAGAGGCCGTCGCCGTGGCCGGCGATGCAGTCGCGGATCACGACTCGTTCGCACGGACGGTTCACGCGCAACCCGTCGCTGTCGCGACCGGCTTTCAAGCAAAAGTTGTCGTCGTTGCAGTTGATGTGGCTGTTTTGCACCAGGATGTCGTGGGAAGAGTCGATGTCCACGCCGTCCGTGCTGGGGCCGCGCCCCTCGATGTTGTTGCTGATGATCACGCCGTCCACGGTGACATGGTGGGAGTATAGAATATGCAGCGACCAGAAGCCCGGTTGGTAGATCACGATCCCTTGCACCGTGACCTCTTCGGAGTTGGCGATCAAGATCCCGCGGGGACGCTCTGCATCGTAGTCCACGATCCAACGCAGCCCTTTCGGGTCGTACTCCTTGCGCATCGCCCAGTATTTGTCCCAGAAGACTTTTCCTTTTCCATGCACGATCCCGTCGCCACTGATCGCGGCACACCGCGCATCGAGGATGTTGAGTAGTGCCGCCGGCCACCTCATCTCGACACCGGCCACGCGGGTGTCGATCTTTGCATAGGCCTCGATCTCCTGGCGCCCGAGCAGGGTGGTACCCTTCGGGATGTTGAAGTTCACGCCGCTCTTGATGAATAGTGATCCGGTCAGGTAGATGCCGGGGGCAAAGGTAACGATCCCCCCGCCGTTCTTGGCGCAACTGTCGATGGCGGCCTGGATCGCCCGCGTGCAATCAAAGAGGGCATCCCCGACGGCCCCGTACGCGGAAGTAAGATACACGTTCTCTGCCGACGGGAAACTTTTCGCCCCGACATCCTTCATCCACGGGAAATCCGGTATCCCGGTCTCCGGTTGGGCGCAAGCGTTGCAAAGTACGGCCCATAGGAACAGGCCCAGATTCCATGATTTTATTTTCATAGCTTTAGAATCAATGTGTTTAAAGAACTATATTTATTTCCCGTGACTCAGGCGTTTCAAGGCCACCTTGTCCCGGGTAACGTGATGATCTCATCCTCTCGAAAATTCTCCCCCAGGTTGACACCCTCCAGTAGGCCCGAAAGGGTAACTTTGGGGGTTTCTTCCCGCACGAAACCCTGGAAACCACTCACCTCCACGTCCTTGCAATTGCGCAGGATCAAGGCAGGCCCCTCGGCCGCGCGGACGGTCACCTCCTTCAACCGGATGCGGGTGACCTCTCGCAACTCCGCCCCCAGTCGGGCCGTGATGATCGCATTTTCGACCTCTACGCGGTCGATCTTTTGCTCCGGCAGGCCATTAAAAAACAGCGCGCGCCGCGCGTTGAGACAGCGCAGTCCCTTGACGAAAATATTCCGGAACGTGGGCGTTGTCTCATCCGCCACCGGGACGACCCCCTCCTGCTCTTGCCGATCGCCGGCCTCCAAGGCCTCCACGGCCGACTGGCCACCATAGAAGAGATCGAAAAGCAGCGGCTCTGTCTGGATATTCATCATGCTGATGTTCTCCGCGTAGATGTTCTCCACCGTGCCTCCTCGCCCGCGACGGCTCTTGAAACGCAACCCCACGTCCGTGCCGATGAATCTGCAATTGCTTACCCGGATGTTCCGCACGCCTCCGGACATCTCGCTGCCCACGACGAAGCCTCCATGCCCCTGGTACACGGTACAGTTATCCACGATCACGTTCTCGCACGCCACGCCTCGCCGCCGGCCATCCTCGTCTTTGCCCGACTTGAGACAGATCCCGTCGTCCCCCACGTCAAACGAGCTGTTGACGATGATCGCGTTCTTACACGACTCCAGGTCTACCCCGTCGCCGTTTTGCGCGTAATCCGGGTTGCGAACGGTGATGCCGTCGATGATCACCCGCTCGCACATCAGCGGGTGAAGACACCACGCGGGCGAGTCCTGGAAAGTCACCCCTTGCAAATAGACGTTCTTGCACCGGACGAAGTTGACCATCACCGGGCGCAGGAAGTCCTTGATCTCGTGCCACTCCTCCTCGGAGGTCAACCGCGTTGGGACGTTCATGTCGCTCACCTGCTCTCCTTTCAGATAGGAGTCGGAGGGATACCAGTAGTCGGCGCGTTTGAAGACTCCCCCCCGCGTCATGCGGTGCCATTGGCTCTCCGTGACTTTCTGGCGCTTCAACGGGCGCCACGCGTGACCGTTCCCGTCGAGAACGCCTTCGCCGGTGATCGCCACCTCTTCCAAGCCGTTGCCGGATATGGGCGACTGACACCGGCGCGTGTCTAACCCCTCGAAGACGGTGGACACTAACGGGTAGAGGCTCTTGTCCGGGCTAAACAGGAGGATGGCTCCCTTCTCCAAGTGAAGGTCGATGTGGCTACGGAAGACGATAGGCCCCGTCAGCCATATCCCGTCGGGAACGATCAAGTGCCCTCCCCCCTGCTTCGCCAGCGTCTCCATGCCCTTCTCGAAGGCCGCCGTGTTTAACGTGATGCCGTCACCGACACCCCCGCACTGTGTCAAAAGTAGCGTTCGATCGGGGAAGCGCGGCGTGTCCCACGCCGGCATTTCAAAGGGCGCGTTCGCTCGTAACCGGGCGTAGAGGAGGGCGTGTCCCGGCTCGCCCCGTCGACAAGAGAGCAGCCCGCCCGCCAGAACGAGCGTGAAAAGGAGTAAAGATTTCATGGTGTGCGTGTTTTTCATCGTTGTATCCTATTTTACATTCACTAATGGCATCAGTCTTACCTGGCCCGTCAAGCCCATCGGCACCGTGTTCCAGTGCCCGTATGTCGTCTTCTTGTAAGCGAGGTCCACGATATTGATCTCTTTAAATACGCGCCACTGGACACCCCGGCGATCGAGGTCAGCCACGCGGTTCGCCGGCAAGCCGGTGACCTCTACTTCCAACACGTTCTCGCCTACATGCAGGTAATCGCCCACGAGAACAGTCATCGGCACGGCCCAGAGGCGCCCCACCTCTCTACCGTTGACGCGTACCAGCGCGCTCTCGTGCACCTCGCCCAGGTCGAGCAACCACTCGTCGGCCCGGGCATCGGGCAACGTGAAACGGGTGGAGTAGAGGGCTGTCCCGCTATTGACACGGGCCGCCGGGTGATCCAGCTCCGTCCACGAGCACGGCTCCCCGATGCGGAAGATGCCGGGAACAGGCGGCTCGCTTTGAACGAAACGGAGTGTCCAGCCGCCGTCGAGGAGTATGCCCTCGCCTCGCGCCACGTGGTAAGCCCACGCTTTGACCGGGGGCATCTCGCGGGCGTACGTTTGGAGGATCAAGGAGGCTCCCGACGCGAGTTGCAGGTAGAGTTCCGTGTTGCCCCCCTTCCGGCGTGTCTTGGCCGCCCCGGCACGGCCGGTCATCGGGTCGTAGATCACCACCCCCTCCGCCTCTACGCCCAGCGTTACCCACGCGTCAACTCCCGTCGCTTGCAGGGAGGAGACAAAGTAGTGGTGGCCAGTAGCGGTCACGCGACGGATCGCTTGTAGGCCCCAGCGGCTTTTCATCTCCTCGGCGGGCGCTCCAACTGCCTGGAGTGCCTGGAGATGATCTCTGCCGGTGATGACAAACCCTTTGCCCAAGGGCGAGACGTTGATCTTGTCGAAGGAGACGACGGGAAGAGCGGCAACGGCACGTTGCCAGGCCGCGCGTCGCTCCGCCACCCGCGCGAGACCGGGCACGTCGCGCGGGTAGTGATCGAGGAAGACGACCCGCGCCCCCTGCCGCGCGAGACGGATCAGGTGCTCGAGCACCGGGCGCGGCATCAGCGAAACACCCGGCACGATCAACGCCTTGTACATCGCTCCCCCGACGGTCTTGATCGCGCCCTTCTCTACCGTGGAAGAGAGGATGTAGTGATCCGAGATATAATCCGCGTCGTAGCCGCTCTCGTTGATGCGATGCACCGTCTCGATGAACCTGGGGGCCTGTCGGGACATGTTGTGGATGCTGAAAGGCAACATCCGTCCCCCTTGCTCGTGCCAGAGGTCGTGAATGGGCAGGTAGAGCAGAAAGTCGTTGTCCGGTTGCCCCATTTGCAAGAAGGCTTGGCAGCGCTCGATGTAACGGAACATGGCGGGAGCGTCCCGCCAGATGGGGTTGGTGGGCGACAGGTTGATGCTGGCGTAAAACAACCATCCCGGCCACGCGGCCTCTCGCGGGGAGTAGGGCGTCCCGTGAAAATGGAGATGATTCACGCCGGAGACAAACATCAAGTCCACGTCGGGCTTGCACTGGGCCAACGACGTACGGAAATGCTCCGTTAACCACGTGAAAGTCTCGGAGGAGGTCAACGGCTTACCGGTGATATGGGCGGCGGAAGAGGCGTACTTGAGCGTGGAGAGATCCGAGTCGTTCCGTTTGAACAGCGAATCTTGCCGGAGGCCCTGGATCTGGAAGTCGGAGATACCGAAGGATTCACATTCAGGGATATCGACCGCCGCGTAGAGGTCGATCAGGTTTCCCGGTGACCCGTGGGCCTGGTTGCGCGTAAGGCTCCCGTGGCGATGCGCCCACTCCGTCCACGGCCGGGTGAAGTTCTCTAATAGGAGTTCGGCCAGGGTCTCCCGGTAGTCGGCAACCACGCGCGCCCGTTGTTCCTGCGATCCTCGTCCCAGGAACTCCGGCAGGTACTCCTCCAGCTTATAGCCCCGGCGCCGGTAGAACTGCTCGAACATGTCGGGGGTCCAGTCGGCACCATAGACCTCGTAAGAGTCATTGAAAAAGACACGCGGGTAGGGCACCCCGGAGGAGGCGAAAGCCCGTTCGAAATGCTCCAAGTAACGTTTGACGGCCGCGGCCGAGAGGTGATCCACGACGTACCCCTCCCCGCCGGGTGCTGCCCGTTTTACTTTTTGCAACGTCTTGCCGACGAACACGGCGATCACCTGCCACGTGCCGGGCGGGGCCACCCACTCCAGCGAACCGTCAGCGGTAAGAGAGGCGGTCACGTCGACGCGATCCCCGCGAGCCGAGAAGGCCATGACACGCGAGATCCTCGCCACGGCCCGCTGGTTAGGCTCCTTCACGACGATCTTCTCCGGCCGCTCGCCCTCTTTGAGCGAGTACTCCTGGAACAGCACTTTCGTGGCCGCGTCTTCCACCGTTACCCACGGCCCCCCGTAGGGCCAGCCACTCCCCGTGTTCATCTCCACCTGCACGCCCAAGCGCCGCCCCTCTTTCAGGGTATGACGTAACGCCTCCATCCAGGCCGGCGAGAGGAACGGCAAATCCCGTGCCTCGTTCCCTTGTACCCCGTAAATGGGCGTGATCTCGACCCCTCCCAGCCCGGCCCGGGCGTACGCTTCCATGTTATAGGTCAGGTTAGCCGTATCGACGGCGCTCCCCAGCCACCACCAGCGCGTGCCCGGGAGCGCTTCCGCGCGGGTCGCCGGCCACCGGGGAGAGGCCTCCTCCCCGCCCGTGAAGTCGAACCACAACACCATCGAGATCCCCTCGTCCCCTTTCTTCACGCGGACCGACCCGGGTTGTGCCGAAGGGCCGTGTTGAGAGAGCGGTTTGAAACAACGCATCCCCGGTATGTCGTACAGGAACGAGATGTCGCCGGGAGGAAAGGGCGGCAACGCGCGATCCCGCGACACCACCGGCTCCGCGGGCGTGTAGAGCCGGAGAAAGAGACCGTCGCTCTCGCTCATCACGGTGAAATCGGACTCGCTCGTCTCCAGCGTGGCCCAGTAGATGTTGGCGTGATACCCCTTGAACTCCGGGTAGACCAGGTTCTCGAAAGAGGCCCCGGTCATCGTGTTATTGTACTCCTTTGTCCAGCGGCCGGGCCGCGCCCCCTTGATCCGGTTCTTCCACACCCGGTAAGGGCCGCGCCCGTACCACGTCATCCCCTTCACCCGCTCCTCGGGATAATCGAACGAGAGGCCGAAATTATAGATATTCTCCTCCGTGAGGGCGGCATCAAACCCCGCGCCACCGGAAGCCCTGTTCAAGAACACGGCCCTCATCTTTAACAGGCCGCCGGGAGTCATGCGCCACTCGATCGAATCGATCGCCCCCGCGTAACGGGCCGTGAACACGGCCTCCTCCCCCTCTTGCCGCCCGCTAGCGTGCTGGAAGAGGGCGTTCATCCCCACCGCCACCGGCCCGTTCCCGAAGGAGAGGCGCTCGCCGGCGCGCGTCACGTGGGTCAACATCCCCGTGCCCTTGTCAAACGTCACCTCCACGTGGTTCGCCGACAGGATCACCCGGTCGCGCTCTTCCCGGTAGTGCCCGGGGGCTTCCCCGCGGGCCGCCGGGAGATGCCGGGAAGTATACGCGCCGGCGTACGAGATGGGCCAACTCCACGTGCAGATCTCCCTCCCGAAGGGATCGTAAGCGGTCAACTCCAAGAGATCCGACTGGAAAAAGTTCCCGGGCAGGGGCACGTGCATCTTGCCCCTCTCGCCCGGCGCGAGCGCCGGGAGGGGTACCTCTCCGCTCCCCGTCACCTCCTGTTTGCCGCCCTGCCGGGGGGCATGAACGCGGTAGAGCGTGTACCGCGCCGAGCAACGCGCCAGGTTGGTATACAGGTATTCGTTGGAGAGGGTGAAGTCGCCGCGAAACGAGGGGGTGATGTAAAGCGGGGCGAACTGTACCGGTGCCCACACCTCGCGCACCGTGTAATAGCTCCCCTCCTTCTCCCGGTAAGGGCCCAGGATACCGTCTGCCGCCAGCTCCCCGTCGCTATCCAGCGTGTCGCCCCGGTCCACCCGCTTGACGGCGTTGTCGCTGAAATCCCACATGAAAGCGCCGGCAAACAGCGGGTGCGCCTTGTATCGCTCCCAGAAATCCTCCAGCCCCGCCCCGTGTCCCTGGTCGTAGCAACCGTGCATGAACTCCGTCGGCATGAACACGTCGTACCCGTTCGTCAAACGGGCCACCCCCGTCAGGTAAGCCGGATAGTGATGCGTGTCGATCCCGTTGAAATCCGCCCAGGGGTGGATCACGTGACGTCGTTGCGGGTCGTGGAGGGCAAAAAGAGTGTCCAAGGAGTTATTCCACCCCCCCTCGTTGCCGTTGCTCCACAGGATCACGGAGGGGTGATTCACGTCGCGCTCCACCATCTCTCGCAACAGGCACGCGCCCACCCGCGTGTCATAGGCGTTCTGCCAGCCCGCCAGCTCGTCGATCACGAATAACCCCAGCGAATCGCACGCGTCGAGGAAGTGCGTGTCCGGCGGATAATGAGACCGGACGGCGTTCATGTTCATCTCCTTGATCAAACGCGCGTCCTCCAGGCTGATCGCGCGGTTCGTGCATCGTCCGCCGTCCGGCCAGAACGAGTGGCGGTTGATCCCCTTCATCTGTATTTTCACGTCGTTGACGTAGATCCCGTCCCCGCGGCGAAACTCCACCGTGCGGAAACCGATTCGCTCTTCCCGCTCGTGCAGGATCTTCCCCTGCTCGTCCACCAGGAGCAACATCAACGCGTAGAGGTTCGGCTCCTCCGGGTTCCAGGCGCGCACGTTTTCCCACGCGTGCGTGAGCGACGCTTCCGGCACGTCCGCCCGCGTCAATCGCTTCACGACCGGCTCGAAGCGCGCCTCCCCGGAGAGCGGGCGCAGGGTGGCCCGCAACGCGTGGCCCGCCCGGGCACCGAGGAGCGTCGCGCGCACCGCGATCTTCCCGTCGTGACGGGCATCCACGGCCACGCGTTCTATCGACGACGGGGGCAACAACTCTATATAGACGGGGCGGTAAATACCCCCGAACAGCCACCAGTCCGCCTTGCGCTCGGCCGCGTTCACCGACGCGTTGGCCGAATGTTTGGAGACCTTGACCTCGATCACGTTCTCCTGCCCGTCACGTAGCTTGCCGGACACATCGTAAGAGAAACGGTAGAAACCGCCCCGGTGCACCTCCCCGGCCAGCTGCCCGTTGATCGTCACCTCCGCGTCCGTCATCACCCCCTCGAAGACCAGCCGCGCGCGTTGCCCCGCCACGAGGGGGGGCGTTCGAAACGTCCGCCGGTATATCCCCTCTTCCGTGGAGGGCTTGCCCCCCTTCCGCGTGTACCACCGGCCATAGGTGTACTCCCCGAAGCCGTGCAGCTCCCACTGCGAGGGCACCGGGATCTTCTCCCACCGCCCCGATCGGGCGCCCGCCGTGCAGAAAAAATCCCACGTCACCTCGTCCCCGAGGCCGCTTCCCGACAACATGATCCTCCGCGTCTCGTCGCCCCGCGCCGGCAGGGCGAGGGCCAACGCGAGGCACGCGATCCCGGTTATCCTTCTCGTTGCGTTCATCACCTGGTGATACACGGGTTACCGGTTCAACTCGATACACCCCATGATAAAAGGGCCTGTCGCCTTCGCGTCGTTATCGCGTATCCGTTCGTTCACGTAATACTCGAAACTCCCGTCCCGGTAAGGATTCCCGCCCAGGCCGCTCACGGCGCAACAACGGGTGAGGCTCAACGAGCCGTCTGCCTCCTCGCGGATCAACTTCTTCGTGATCCCCTCGAAGGCCCTCTCCGCCACCTTCCGGTAGCGCTCCTCGACGTATCCCTTGTTCACCGCCTTCGCGATGGCGTACATGAACATGGAGGAGACGGAGGCCTCCTGGTAATTCCCCGCCCGGCCCGGCTGGTCGAGCACCTGCGACCACAACCCGTCGGCATCCTGGTAGTTCGGTAACACCTCCACCAGGCCCCGCGCGAGGCGGATCAGCGCGGGGCGATAGGGGTGATCGGCGGGCACCTCGTCCAGCACGTCCACCAGCGCCATGAGCCACCAGCCGGTGGCACGTCCCCAGAAGTTCGGGGATTTCCCCGTCATCTTGTCCGCCCAGCGCTGCGAGCGGCTCTCGTCCCACGCGTGGTGGTAAAGCCCCGTGCGCTGGTCGTGGGTGTGACGGGCGCAGATCATGAACTGGTTCACCGCGTCATCGATCAACTCCGGCTTCCCGAACTCCCTCCCGTACCGCGCCAGGAACGGGGAGGCCATGTAGAGGCCGTCGAGCCACATCTGGTGCGGGTAGATCAGCTTGTGCCAGAACCCGCCCTCCAGCGTGCGCGGCTGGCGCTGCAACTGCCGCGCGAGCCGCTCTATCGCCGCCTTGTACTTGGGGTTGCCGCCCCGCTTGTAGACCTCGAAGAGCACCTTGCCGGAGTTGATAAAATCAAGATTGTAGTCCTCCACGCGATACAAGTGGATATTCCCCGCCTCGTCGACCAGGCTGTCGACCCACGCCTCCACGTACGTGTAATATTTCTCCTGGCCCGTGGCCTTCCACATTTTCAACAGCGCGCTGCACCCGACCCCCTGGGAGTAGCCGAAGTAGAGCCGCGTCCCGTGGTCCAGTTGCCACGCCTCCGGGAAGCGCGCCATTTCCGAGTCGGCAAAACGACCGGCGTATTTCTGCGCTGACAGCGTGGGGATTCCCGCCAGGAGCGACGCGACAAGTAACGTGATGATTTTTCTTTTCATGGTGTAGATTATTTTTCAGGGTTATGATTTTCACAAAGATAATGTTTATTCAAACGCTCGTGCTATTCATTTTTGATTAAAATCATATCTTTTTTGAGATTAGAGAGGAGAAGGGGGGGCGAGGGCCCACGCCGGGGTTCGCGGCGATTGCCCGTGGGGCAATCATATCAATAGAGAAACGGCAGCCCTGCTTGTTCCCAATTCCCCGCAGGGGATTCATAAAAAGCACCGAAATGAAAGCCCCACGGGCTATTGGAGATACGGGGGGGGGATCCTGTTTTCTATTGATATTATTCCCCTCTGGGGAAGTGAAACCCGGCGAAACCAATCGGAGCGAAGGTCGCTACAGCCAAGCGTTCGCTCTTAACTGGATGACATTGGGCTTTAGCTTACGGTTAATCAAGTGTCGTCCCGGCGGGACTTGTAAGTGCGTGCGTTCCCCGGCGGCCGTAAGCTAAAGCATACGGTTAATCAAGTGTCGCCCCTGTGGGGCTTCCCTTGCAGTAGCCTCCAAGTCCCGCCAGGACGACACTCTGTTAAGAGGGTGTGCCAAAAGTCGGTTTTCGTCATTG
>JAISNC010000071.1 GCA_031276355.1 Odoribacteraceae bacterium | reverse complement strand
ATACACATAGCAGCACGAGTAGTGCTTTTCGCCACGTGTTTTGGTTAGTTAGTTTTTTCTTCATTTTAAATTGTTTAAAGTGACACGATCGTTTTTCAAACAGGTCTTCCCGTTTTAATCGTCCAAAAATAAATAAATGTAGTGATATTAAACGGCAAAAAATAAGTCAAAAGAGATAAAAAATAAGTCAGAGAATCGTGAAAAGTGATCGCTTTTCGTTGGGAGAGTCGGGGCCATACGGGTCTGTAAATAATTTAAAAAGGCATTGAAACGGTCATAAGGTACCGCATCATCGGTCGACGAGGCGCGGCATTGGCCAACGGACGGCGGCTCCTTTCCGAGTTCGGTTACATACAAAAATTGCTCTTGTATCGAGTACATTTTACACCAACTTTCCGTATCTTCGTGCCGTGAAACTTAAAATGCACGTGTTGAGGAATGATATCTCCATTTATAAAGAGTTCGTCGTGAAATGTGAATCCCTGCGCCTTCTTCTTCTCATCCCCTTGATTCTCTCTCTCCCGACGACTGTTTCCGCCCAGGTTACGGTGCGGCGTCTGCTCGTTTCCGAACAATTGCCCTCCGGTTCCGTGAATCGCTTGTTGCAGGACAGCGAGGGGTATATCTGGATGGCCACGGTCAACGGTTTGTGTCGCTATGACGCGTACAGGGCGATGACCTTTCGGATAGATACTATCTCCGGGATGACCGGTAGCCGGACAATCAATAGCCTTGCCGAGGATCACCGGGGACGGATCTGGATCGCTTGCGAGGCGGGCGTACTTCTTCTTAACAAGCGGGATTATAGCATCCGGGTGCTGGAGGACGAGGATGTGAAGGGGAAGGACGTGAAGTGCGTCTACACGACCCGTGACGGGAGCGTGTGGGTGGGGGCGGGGAGGTCGGCCTTCCGTTATCCTGCCGGCGAGTACGGCCGCGAGAAGCGGGCTTATAACGATTTCGGGAGTGTCGTCAATTCGTTTTGCGAGGACTCGGCTGGCGCGATCTGGTTGACCACCTGGAGGGCGGGCCTCTATCGGCTTGGAAAGGACGATGCGCGATTCGTGCGTTATCCCTCGATCGGGGCGGATGATAATCCCCACAAGATCCACCAGGATGCCACCGGACAACGATGGATCTGTACCTGGGGTGACGGCTTGTATCGTTTTTATCCCGATAGGGACGGGGAAGAGATGTACGAGCGGGTGCACCTGCCGGATAAGGATAGCCTGTTGCACGATCATATCTTTTTTAATCTCTTGCGCGACGACAAGTATGGTTACATCTGGGTCTTGTCCCACGCCGGACTGTACGTGTTGAAGCAGGATAGCCTGTCGGGGCGACTTGTCGCGGCCGATGTACCCCCGTCGTGGAGCCGGATCACGAACCTGTTTTACGATTTTATCAAGGATCGGGATGGAAACCTTTGGCTGGGATCTGCCGGGGAGGGCGTGTTGACCATCGAGTTAAGTGATTGCCGTTTCCGAAATTACGACTTAGAGGCGATCCGCACGCGTACCGGCTTTATTCCCAACATCACGGCGATATGCGAGGGAGAGGATCGGGCGTTGTGGATCCGCCAGAATCGCCTGGGGATTTGTCTCTTCTATCCCGAAAGCGGGAGAATCGTGCCCTTTACCGACTTCCCGCACCTGAATAACCTGGAGAAGTTGAAGGAGGCGCGGTGTATCGCCAAGGTGACTGGACGGAAAGAGATGTGGGTGGGGGTAGATTACATCCCCGTGGTCTATTGTTTTGAGCAATCCGGTGATCGTGTTATCTTGAAAAGAAAGATAGAACTCGCTGCCTTGTCGCCCGCGGCCACGCCCCCGCGCGGGATCATGGAAGATCGGCGGGGGAATGTGTGGGTGTTTACCGGGAATGAATTGTTCCGGTCGCAAGGAGGAGACGGCTTCTCCCTCGTGAAAGAGGTGACCGGTGATATTACCGGTATCGCGGAAGCGGCGGACAGCTCTATCTGGGTGAGTACCGCGGGGCAGGGAGTATACCGGTTGAAAGGGGAAGACCCCGTGTCGCACCTGACAACCCGATCGAGCGACCTGCCGGACGATCGGGTATCGGCGATCTGCGCGGACGGCAACGGGCGCGTTTGGGGCGTGGCGAGCGACCATCGCCTCTTCTCGTACGACAGGGCACGAGCGGGTTACGAGGAGTATGACACGGGGTATCTTGGGAGCAAGCTGGCGATCTACGATCTCGTCGCCGATGAGCGGGGGCATTTGTGGATCTCCGGGAGCAAGCAGATCATCGAGTTTAACCCGGCGAACGGCGCTTTCGTGAATTACTCCTCTTCCGACGGTATTTCCGTTAACACGTTCACGAGGGGAGCTGTCACCAAGACCGCCTCGGGGATTCTTTTCGGGGGCAACCACGGGATTTGCAAATTTATCCCATCGGACCATTTGGGGCAGGCCCTTCAGCCCTCCAGCGTGCGCGTTTGTGATATTAAGTTAAACAATCACTCGATCTACGAGGCCGCGGGGGGGCATAAGCTACCGGCCGATGCTACCATGCGATTGGAGATTGGCCCGGCGGACAAGACGATCGAGATAGCTTTCTCCTCGTTGAATTACATGTCGCCCGATAAAATCCGGTATGCCTATAAGTTCGAAGGGGTGGATAATGACTGGATATACGCCGCGCATGACCGCCAGTTTGTCGTGTATAACCAGTTACGCAAGGGGCGGTATATGTTTTACGTGAAGGCGACGGACCGGAACGGGCTATGGAGCGGACCACCCACGAGGATCGAGATTGTCAAACTCCCGGATTTTTACGAGACGCGGTGGGCCTACCTGTTTTACGTTTGTCTGGCCGCGGGGGGGGTATACGGGATCATCCGCGTCATCTCCTTCCGGCTGAGATGGAAGAACGAGTTGCGGATCGCCCAGATAGAAAGAGAGAAATCGGAGGAGTTGGCACAAACGAAGTTGCGCTATTTCACGAACATCTCGCACGATTTGATGACACCGCTCACCATCATGTCGTGCGTGGTTGATGAAGCGGAAAGCTCCGGCGCGCGGTTAGATGTTCTCCGCTCCAATATCCATCGCCTTCATCGCCTTCTCCGGCAAATACTGGACTTCCGGAAGGTGGAGAGCGGTAACATGAAACTGAAAGTTTCTCGCGGCGACATCATCTCCTGCATCCGCCAGATCTGTGACAAGGATTTCCTTCCTTTGGTCAAGCGCGACAACATCGTCTTCTCGTTCGAGGCTGAAGTGGATCGTTTTGAAGCTTTCTTCGATGCTGGCAAGGTAGACAGGGTGATCTTTAACCTGCTCTCCAACGCGTTTAAATATACACCGAAAAACGGGTTTATCAGTGTTCGCCTCCAGGTGAGGGAAAGGGGCGAGCACGTGTGGCTTTTCATCCAGGTCTCGGATACCGGGATCGGGATCCCGGAGCGGGATCTGCCCAAGATCTTTACGCGCTTCTTCAACAACGACATCGGGCTGGGTGAGACCAACGGCATCGGTCTCTCCTTGACGAAAGACCTCGTCGAGTTGCATCACGGGAACATCTCCGTGGAGAGCGAGCCGGGGAGAGGCACCACGTTTACGATAGAGCTTCCTGTCGATCGGGAGAGCTACCGGGAAGAGGAACTATGCGCGACGGGCGTGGTCGAGGTGGAACCGGCAACGGGGGAAGAGACGACCGAAGCGGGGGCGGGGGAAGAGTTCCCGCGAGCCAACCTCCTGCTGGTGGAGGACAACGAGGAGTTGTTAGGCATCATCAGGCAGCAGCTATCGGGTGATTACCGGGTTTACACGGCCACGAACGGCGAGGAGGCCTTGCGGGTGATGGCGAACGAGGAGATCGACATCATCGTGAGTGACGTGATGATGCCGGGGGTGGATGGCCTGGAGTTATGCCGGAACATCAAGGGGAACGTGAGCACGAGCCACGTGGCCGTGCTGTTGCTCACCGCGAGAAGCAGCATGGACGATCGGGTGGCTTGTTACGACGCGGGGGCTGACGGTTATATCTCCAAGCCATTCGAGATGAAAGTACTCAAGGCACGGATACATAACCTCGTCGCCGGCAGGCAAAAGCGCCAGCAAGAGTTTAAATCCGACGTCACGCTCAACATCTCCGCGCTTCAATATTGCTCGTTGGACGAGAAGTTTATGGGCAACGTGATACGGTGCATTGAAGAGCAACTCCCGGATCCCGATTTTGACATCGAGTCGCTTGCTGCTGCCGTCAGCATGTCGAAATCATCTCTCTACCGGAAGATCAAGTCTATGACGAGCTTGTCTCCCCATGAATTTATCCGCAACGTCAAGTTGAAACACGCGTGTCGGCTGTTGAAAGAGAAGTCGGTCACCATCGCCGAGGTAGCCTACGCCGTGGGGTTCTCCAACCCCAAGTATTTCGCCGCTTGTTTCAAGGCTGAATTTGGTGTCACGCCGACGGACTACCAGAAAAAAACGGCAAGCCTCGCGACCCCCGCGTCGTAAGGCTTAGGGGATCTCATGCTCCGGGGAAGGTACGCGTCGTTCGCTGTTCACCCCCGTGGGACGCTCTTTTTCATCTGTACAGAGAGAGGCCTCTTCTTGATGGGAATCACGATCGGGCCGCTTTCACCTGTTTTCTCGATGGGAATGCCTCGCTGTTTGCTCCACTCTTCCCAGCCGCGGGTACAGGCGAAGGAGTTCGAGCGATCGACGATCACCCGGGTTGACGCGGCGATCTCCCCCGACAGGCGATCGGGATAGAGGTTATTCGTGATGAGCAGGATGTCGGCCTTGCCGGGCGCGGTGTGCTGCCTGTCGGCGATATAGAGCGTGAGGCGAGGCGTGACCAGGCAATTCTCCTTGAAACAAAGATCTTCCGTGATAAAACCGTCGTGCGCGGGCAAGGCTTTCAGGCGGTTGGCCACCGCGTAAGGAGGCGGGAGAGCGGTGCTGTCGCTCTTGACCAAGAAGGTGTAGTAGCCGCGATCATTCAGGAGCACTTCCCGTTGGCGGTAGCGATCGTAGATCACCACCTCTTGGTGGCGTTGCTCCTGGAATAGCTCTACCCCGCGGTAGAGGAGGAAGAGGAGCAAGAGGCCGAGAATGGCCCGGAACAAGAGCATCTCCCGTCTCTTCAGGTATACGATCCCCAACAACACGAACGCGTAGAAAAAAAGCAGGTGCACGGTGGTGGGATAAAGCTCGTACCATTGGATGGCCACCCGGTTGTATTGCTCCAGCAGGAAAATAACCACGCGGTAAATCGCTACCGGGATAAACGCCAGCCACGAGATCAGCACGCCGGGAAGGGCGAGGAGAATCACCCCGATGTAAAGCAGGCAGGAGGCTATGGGAACAAGCACGATGTTAATGAGCACGCTATTCAGGTTGATGGTATGAAAATAGTAGGCGATCAGCGGGAGCGTGCCGATTTGTGCCGACAGGCTCAACGCGAAGAGGGAGTACCCTCGCGCGAAGATACTCTTCTTCCGCTCGACGTGCAGGAGGGGAAGTATCAGGATGATGCCCGCGTAGGCGGCGTATGACATCTGGAAGCTGACCGAGTAAAACAGGTGTGGAGATAGTAGCAAGGTGAAGAAGGCGGAAGCACACAAGGCATTGATCGCCTTGTAATCACGCCCGAGTAACTGCCCGACGATCACGAAACTAAGGATGGTGGCCGCCCGGACGGCCGAGGGCGAGAGGCCCGTGATTCCCGCGAACATCCACAGGAACGGGAGAACACAGGCTGCCTGTACGCGCTTGGGGAGGCCCAAGAAACCGGTGACATAGGTTAACAGCAGGTAGATGGCTCCCGTGTGTAGCCCGGAAACGGCCAACAGGTGTACGGTACCGCTCTCTTTGAAAAGAGTTTGAACGTGAGGCGAGATGTTGGAACGGTCTCCCAGGCAGAGGGCTTGTAGCAAGGCCCGCGTGGAGGGTTCCCGTAAGGCACCCGTTAACTTGTGGTTCAAATAGCTCCTCGCCTTTTGGCACAGGGCATAGAGACTGTTGACGTGTCCCACGCGGTCGAGACTTGTCACCGGGATCACCCGGAAATGGATATCCAACTGGCGCAAGTACCGGTCATAATCAAATTCATGCACGTCGGCGGCTTGCTTGAGCGGGAAGAATTTCGCCGAGAAAGCCAACCGGTCGCCCACGATGAAAGAGGAGAGCGTGTCGTTCGATTGGAGGTATAGGTTGTAGCCGTGAAAACGAATGATGTAACGATTCTGTCGCAACACCTCCACGCACTCTCCCTCTCCCTGGTATACTTGCCCGGGTATGACCCCCTCCACCGGGGAGTGACTTCTTGACAAGGCTACCGTGAAGAGCAGCATCCCGGCAAATAACGGTAACAACAGGTGCAAACGCCGCATGTAAAAAGAGAGTACTAATCCCGCGGTGGCGCTTCCGATGAGGATGTAACGTGTCTCCCGCGTTAAAAATGAAAAACATTCACTCCCCGCGATTCCGGCTATCACGGGCAGCAGCAACACCAAAAACGGGTATTTGTTAAAACGTGCCATCGACAAACAATCCAGAAATTAGGGGCGATATTAACAGAAATCCTCGACAAATCAAAATGAGTGAGTAAAATGACGCGTTTCACTCCGCCAGCATGAGAGGTAACTCCCGGAAACCGACTCTTGAGACAACTTCGTGGCACCTGTCGAACGAGGCAATTCCGTTTATGTGACACTCTTGCGAGCCGGTAAAGAATCTTTTAACCCATTTTTAAGTCAAGTTTAAGAGGTGATACTGTAAAATTTGAAATATAATTCATTAAAATTGTCCGCTCGTTTAAAACAAAATGTAAGATAATATGATTTTTTCGTTTCAAATAATCACCATCTACGCGATGTGAGGCACTCCCCGCACGGGACAAGAGGGAATATGACGAAAAACGAAAGGCTCTTTTATTTTTCATGATAAATTAAAAACAGATTATACATTAAAGTATCATGTATGGAAACACCAATTGTAAAAGTAGAAAACCTCTCTCATCGCTACACGGTGCAGTGGGCGATCCGGGAGATCAACCTCGAGATCAGCGGTAACGGCATCCAGGGCCTGCTCGGCTCGAACGGGGCCGGCAAGTCGACGTTGATGAACATCATGTGTGGCGTGCTCAAGCAGACCGGGGGCAGCGTCTACATCAACGGCATCGACACGAGGATCGATCCCGTGGGCGCGAAGCGATTCATCGGCTTCCTGCCGCAGAAACCGCCGTTGCACACGGATTTGACCGTCGAGGAGTACCTCGGCTACGCCGCCTTCCTCCGCCGCGTCCCGACGGCGAAGGTGAACGCCGCCGTCGACAAGGCGATCGAGAAGTGCGGCATCACCCACTTCCGCAAACGGCTGATCCGCAACCTCTCCGGGGGCTACCAGCAGCGCGTCGGCATCGCGCAGGCGATCATCCACGAGCCGCTCCTCGTCGTCCTCGACGAGCCGACCAACGGACTGGACCCGAACCAGACCCTCGAGATCCGCCACCTGATTAAAGAGATAGCGGCCGAGCACGCCGTGATCCTTTCGACACACATCTTGAGCGAGGTGCAAGCCACGTGCGACTACATCTGCATGCTGGAACAGGGGAGCATTGTCTTCGCCGGCACCGTCGAGGAGTTCGATAACTACATCGCGCCGAACACGCTGCTGGTGACGCTGGCGGATGCCCCGCCCGTCGCCGACCTCGCCGCGCTGGAGGGGGTTGTTGGCGTGGAGGAGCTGGGCGCTAATCGTTTCCGGTTGAAATTCACGGACGCCCGCGACGTCGTCGATCGCGTCGTGAAGGCGAGCGTCGCCCGCGACTGGCACCTGATGGAGATCGGGGTCGAGAAAAACTCCCTCGACGCGATCTTCGCCGAACTCTCCAAGAAAGCGAATCACCGAGCATGAACTATCACCGTGAACAAAGCCATAGATGGCCTTATTAAAACTACATTAACATGAAAATAATACGAAAAATAGCCCTGACAGAGCTACAAACCCTTTTCTTCTCTCCCGTGGCGTGGTTGATCCTGATCGTCTTCACCTTCCAGGCCGCGATGGCGTTCACCGACATCTTCGGGATGTACGTGCGCTACCAAGACCTGCATTACACGCTGGGCAATCTCTCTATTACCTTCTTTGGCGGCATGAGCGGGTTGTTCACGCGCGTGCAAGAGTACCTTTATTTATATATCCCGCTCTTGACGATGAGCGTGATGAGCCGGGAACTCGGTAGCGGTTCGATCAACCTGCTCTACTCGTCGCCGGTGCGCAATAGCCAAATCATCCTTGGCAAGTACCTTTCGATGCTGCTGTACGGGTTGGTGATGATCGCGATCCTCTTCGTGTTCGTGCTGTGGGCCACCTTTTCGATCAAGGATTTTGACTTTTCGCTGGCGTTATCGGGGCTGCTGGGGCTTTACCTGTTAATTTGCGCGTACGCGGCGATCGGGCTTTTCATGTCGAGCCTCACGTCCTACCAGGTGGTGGCGGCGATGGGCACGCTGGCAGTGCTGGCCGTGCTGAACTTTATCGGTCGTTTCGGGCAAGAGTACGATTTCGTGCGGGAGATCACCTACTGGCTCTCCATCGGCGGGCGTGCGAGCGAGTCGATCAACGGGTTGATATGTAGCGAAGATGTACTTTATTTTCTGATCGTGGCGAGCCTCTTCCTTGCGCTCTCCATCACGCGCCTGAAGGCCGTTCGTCAGAAATCCCGCTGGCAACTCTCCGTCTCGAAATACATCTTTATCTTTATGGCCGCCCTGTTGCTGGGCTATTTTACCTCCCGCCCGACGTTGATGACCTTTTACGACGCTACCCGCACGAAACAGCGGACGCTGACCGAGAATAGCCAGCAGATCATCCAGCGCGCGGAGGGGGGCCTCAAGATGACCGTCTACGTCAACGCGCTCGAGAATACCATGTGGAACGGGTTGCCTCGCAACCGGAAGAATGACATGGCACGTTTCTCGCAGTACATCCGCTTTAAGCCGGAGATGGAAGTGAAGTACGTCTATTACTACACGAATCCCGGTGATCCGGGCTTGGCGCGCCGCTATCCCGATTTGGACGATGCGCGGATCGTCGGACTGATCTGCCGGAGCGCGGACCTCGACTCGACGATGTTCCTCCCGCCGGAGGAGATTAACCAGATCATCGACCTGGCCCCGGAGAAGTATCGCTTCGTGCGCCTGCTGGAACGGGAGAACGGTCAAAAGACCTTCTTGCGGATGTTCGACGACATCCAACGTTACCCCTCCGAGACGGAGATCTCGGCCGCCCTGAAACGCTTAGTGATGGAGCTACCCGTGATCGGGTTCGTCACCGGCCACGGCGAGCGTGACTTTAACAACGAGAGCGATCGCGGCTATTTCCGCTTCTCGCAGGATAAACCCTTCCGCTACTCCCTGATCAACCAGGGATTCGATTGCATGGACGTGCAATTGAGCGAGGCGGTACCGGAAAAGGTGACTATTCTCGTGATCTCCGATCTGCGTAATCCGCTCCCCCCGGACGAGCAGGCCCGCTTGGACGACTACATCGCCCGCGGGGGCAACCTGGTGATCCTCGGCGAGACGCGACGGCAAGAGACGATGAACCCGCTTGTCGAGCGCTTCGGCGTGCGTTTCCTGCCGGGACAGTTAGTGAAGTACACGCACGAAGAGCCGAAGGCGGAAGGGACACCCGCGGCCACCAAGAAGCAAGACGTGGCACGGCCTACCGTGGGGGGCGTTACCGCTACGCGCTTGAATCAGTTTTCGGCGGATTTTATCCAGTCGCGGCTAACGAAGGAGGGAAAGGCGATTTCGTATATCTACGAAATCATGTATAATGAAGGTAACGTCGTGACGATGCCGGGGTGCGTGGGGTTGGAGTACGCGACGGATAGGGGCTATAACGTGACTCCCGTGCTCACGAGTGACACGCTGGATAGTTGGAACGAACTGGAAACGACGAATTTTGTCGATGATACCGTGCGGGTGAACCCGGCGATCGGCGAGGTTGTGAAACCTTACCCGACGGCGCTGGCACTGACCCGCGCGGTAAACGGGAAAGAGCAACGTATCTTGATCGTGGGCGATGCCGACTGCATCAGTAATAGCGAGATCAGTATGCAGCGAGGCTGGGTACCGGCGGCGAATTATAACCTGATCATGGGGTCATTCTTCTGGATGTCGGATAACGAGGTACCGATTGACGTGCGGCGCCCGACACCTCCGGATGACGAGATCTTCATGACCGGCACGGGCGCGAAGGTAAGCAAAGTGTTGCTGATGGGCCTCTTCCCGTTGCTTCTGCTGGCGAGTTGCCTGTTCATCTGGCTTCGTCGCCGGGGAAGGTAGTGCCCGTCGGGGGGCTATGAACCATGGGGCTGTCTTAAAAGTCTATCAACGACGTATAGTCGAGACTTTTGAGACGGCCCCACGTGTTTTTAGACCTCGCTTCTCTACACTCTCTTGTCCAGGAATTGCGTGACGTTCTTCTCGATGCGGGCGAGCACGCCGTTGCTCTCCGCCTTCGCGAAGGGAAGACCCGTGATCTTCTCGTATAGCTCGATATAGCGGCCGGTGATAGTTTGCACGATCTCCGGGGTCATGTCGGGCACGCGCTCTCCTGCTCTTCCTTGGAAACCGTTTGCCATCAACCACTCGCGCACGAACTCCTTGGAGAGTTGGCGTTGTTTGTCGCCCCGGGCGAGGCGCTCGGCGTACCCGTCGGCGTGGAAATAGCGCGAGGAGTCGGGAGTATGGATCTCGTCGATCAGGAATATTTGCCCCTTCTTTTTGCCGAACTCGTATTTCGTGTCCACGAGGATTAACCCTTGTTGACGGGCGATCTCGGTGCCCCGTTGGAAGAGCGCGCGGGTGTAGCGCTCGAGGGCCTCGTACTCCTCGCGACTCACTAATCCGGCGGCGATGATCTCGTCTTTAGAGATGTCCTCGTCGTGTCCTTCGGCGGCTTTCGTCGTGGGAGTGATGATGGGGGCGGGGAAGGCCTGGTTCTCGACCATCCCGTCCGGCATGACCTCCCCGCAGAGGGAGCGCTTACCCGCCTGGTACTCCCGCCAGGCGTGACCGGCGAGGTAGCCGCGGATCACCATCTCCACCTTGAACGGCTCGCACCGGTGGCCCACGGTGACCATCGGGTCGGGCACGGCGAGCTTCCAGTTGGGGAGGATGTCAACGGTGGCGTCGAGGAACTTCGCCGCGATCTGGTTTAACACTTGTCCCTTGTAGGGAATGCCCTCGGGCAAGACGACATCGAACGCGGAGATGCGGTCGGTGACCACCATCACGAGGTACTCGTCGTTGATATTGTACACGTCGCGGACTTTCCCGACGTACCTTTCCTTTTGTCCGGGAAAGTTGAAATCAGTTTTAACAATAGCGTCCATAAGATATATAATAAATAAGTAAATTGATGCGGCTCCGTTTATCGCTCATGACCGTACGCGTTGACGATCTCCTTGACGAGGCGGTGGCGGACAATGTCGGCAGTGTCGAACTCGACGAAGGCGATGCCCCGGATGCCCGCGAGGATGCGGAAGGCATGTGTCAGGCCGGAGTCCGCCTGTTTCGGGAGGTCGATCTGGCTCATGTCGCCGGTGATGACGAACTTGGCGCTGGTGCCCATGCGCGTCAGGAACATTTTCAACTGGTTACGCGTGGTGTTCTGGGCCTCGTCGAGGATCACGAACGCGTCGTTGAGGGTTCGCCCGCGCATGTAGGCGAGGGGGGCGATCTGTATGGTCTCGTTCTCCATGTATTCGGTTAACTTGCGCGGTGGTATCATGTCGGCGAGCGCGTCGTAGAGCGGCTGGAGGTAGGGGTCTACCTTCTCTTTCATGTCCCCGGGCAGGAAGCCGAGGTTCTCCCCGGCTTCGACGGCGGGGCGACTGAGGATGATGCGTTTGACCTCCTTGTCGCGCAGGGCTTTCACGGCCAGCGCGATGGCCGTGTAGGTTTTCCCGGATCCGGCAGGGCCGGTGGCAAAGAGGAGATCGTTCATCTTGGCCATTTCCACCAATCTGCGTTGGTTGGGGGTGCGCGCCCGGATGATTTTCCCGCCGTTCCCAAAGACGATAATCGAGGCGGGATCTTCCGGGTCTTCGATCGCCTTGTCTTCGAGGAGAATGCGTTTCAGATTGGCCACCGTCAGCATGTTGTATTTATTATAGTGGTCGAGAAGGGCGTGTATCTTCACGTGAAACAGTTGCAAGTCGTTCTCGTCCCCCTGGACGATGATCTCGTCGCTGCGGGCAGTGATCTTTAGCTTGGGAAAAAACTCTTTGAGCGTGGTGAATTTTGCATTATTAATACCGTAGAAATCAACGGGGTCAATGGTGCCAATACTTATTCTTCTCTCTATCATGAAACTTGAAATAAAAACGCCTATTTTTGCACGGCAAAGTAGTAATAAATGTGGAGATATGGAAATTTCGAGGATTTGAAAAAATATGGGAAAGATGGCAAGAGATATCGAGAGACAAAAAAATGCCTTCGCCGAATTGGTGGAGATGATCGCCACGTTGCGCGTGGAGTGCCCGTGGGACAGGAAACAGACGCTGGAGTCGTTGCGGTCGCTGACGGTGGAGGAGGTGTACGAGTTGGGGGATGCCGTCTTGCGGGGTGACTTGCAGGAGGTAAAGAAGGAGCTGGGTGATCTGATCATGCACGTCGTCTTCTACGCCCGGATAGGCGAGGAGGCGGGGGCTTTCGACATCGCGAGCGTGCTGGAGGGGATATGCGCGAAGTTACGCTACCGCCACCCGCACGTCTACGGGGAGGTGAAGGTGGCCGATGAACACGATGTAAGCCGGAACTGGGAGCACCTGAAATTAAAAGAGAAAGGACGAAAGCGCGTGCTGGAAGGTGTGCCCGTGTCACTCCCCTCGATGATCAAGGCCTACCGGATACAGGATAAGGCGCGCGGCGTGGGGTTTGATTGGGAACAACGGGAAGAGGTCTGGGCAAAGGTGCGGGAGGAGTTGCAAGAGTTGCAAGAGGAGGTCGACCGCGATGACCGGGAACGGATGGAGGCAGAGTTCGGTGACTTTATCTTTGCCGTCATCAACGCCGCTCGCCTCTATGGCATTAACCCGGAGAACGCCTTAGAGAAGACTAACCGGAAGTTTATCCGCCGTTTCCAGTATATCGAGGATCAGGCCTGCGCGACGGGTCGGGCCTTGCCAGCGTTGTCCCTCGAGGAGATGGAGCGGTTGTGGCAGGAAGCGAAAACCGTAGAGTGAGCTATCATGGAGTGCTTGACGGGGAAATGGAGATATAAAGAGGAGTACGACTATGGGGAGACGGTCGGCGAGTTGTCGTTGCAACAGGAGGGGAATCGCCTTTCGGGGAAGATTATCTTCACGGATCGGACGATCGACGGGGACTCTTACATGATCCGGGAGATCCTTTCGGGGACGCTGGACGGGCGAAAAATAAAATTAGAAGCGCGAGAGCTTGACGTGATTCACTCGGAATACCCGTTGCAATACGAGTTAGACAAGTGGTTTGGTATCTGGGTAGACGAGCGTACGATTATTGGCCTGAGCATGGATGCCCAGGGGGTGGAAGGCTTTTTCACGTTCGAAAAGGAGTAAGGAGTTTATCGCGTATCTCCTGTTTTAGAGCAGGGGCGATGGAAACTGACGAAAGTCAGTTTTTTTTTTCGTTAGAGCCAATACATTGCACCACTTTTATAACACCTTAAAGAAACGTACTGTATGCAGAAGATTACACGACATCCTATATTGGAAATTCCCGCGCGGGCGGTGACGCACTTTACCTTTAACGGGACGAAAATCGAGGGCGAAAACGGGTTCACGATAGCCGCCGCCCTGCACCGGGCCGGCTTCCCCGTGCACGGGCATAGTGCGGGGGGACACCCCCGCTCGTTAGCGTGCGGCATCGGGAAGTGCGGCGCGTGCGAGATGCTGGTGGACGGCAAGATCAGGCGCGTGTGCGTGACGAAAGTCGACGGCGTGCAAGAGGTACGCGAGATCGTGCCGGGCGAGATCGCGACCCGCGAGCGACCCGCGCCTGCCTCCCGGCGCGTCCTGCATGCGCGGGTCGCGATCATCGGGGCAGGCCCGGCAGGGTTAGCCGCCCGGGAAGAGTTCGAGAAACACGGCATCGACACGATCGTCATCGACAATAACGACAAGGTGGGAGGACAGTTTAACATGCAAACCCACCAGTTTTTCTTTTTCGAACAGGCGAAACGCTTCGGGGGCATGCGCGGCTTTGACATCGCCCGCGAACTGGCGGGAGAGAACGCGAGCGGCATCTACCTGAACGCGACGGTATGGGATATCCTCGAGGGGAAACGGCTGGCGGTCAAGAATCTCGCGGACGACACGCTCTTCTACGTCGAGGCCGACTACCTCGTCGTCGCCACGGGCGCGGTGCCCTTCATGCCGGCGTTCGAGAACGACGACCTGCCGGGAGTCTACACGGCCGCCGTCGTGCAAAAGATGATGAACAACGAGCTTACGCTGCTGGGAAAACGGGTACTAACGGTGGGTGCCGGCAACATCGGCTACCTGACCTCCTACCAGTTGATGCAAGCGGGTGCCACCGTCAAGGCAATCATCGAGGCGATGCCCCGCGAGGGCGGTTTCCCCGTGCAAGCCAACCGGGTGCGACGGCTCGCCATCCCCGTCCTGACCTCGCGCCTGTTGGTCAAGGCCATCCCTAACGCCGACCGCACCGGGATCACCGGGGCCGTGATCGCCCGGTGCGAGAACTTCCAACCCGTGCCGGGCACGGAAAGCGTCATCGACGGGATTGACGCGATCAATATATGCACGGGACTTATCCCCGACAACCAGCTGATCGTTAAAGGTAAAGCCGTCTTCGGCGAGCGCTGTCGCGCCGCCGGTGATGCCGTCCGGATCGGCGAGGGCACCAGCGCCGTGCTGCGCGGCAAACAGGTGGCCGTCGAGATCATGATGGAGATGGGGCTTCGCCTGGACCATGACGCGTACCTCGCTCTCTCCCGGGAATACATCGACTCGCAACAACACCCCACCCGCGTCCTCGATCGCCCCCGTCTGCCGGGAGCGGAACGGAGGACGAGCCGCCCGTTCGTGCAAATCGACTGCCTCTACGGCTTTGCCTGCAACCCCTGCTCGTTCGCCTGCCGCCAGGGGGCGATCACGAAAAACGCCACGTCGGCCGTTCCCATCATCGACTATGACAAGTGCACCGGCTGCCTGGAATGTATTTCCCAGTGCCCCGGGCTGGCCATCTTCGGCCACGACCTCCGGCGCGACACCCTCTTCCTGCCCGTCGAGTACGAGGTCAACGAACGGGAAGAGGTCTACCTCGTCAACAACAACGGGGAGAAAGTGGGCGATGGCATCATCGAGAAAATCACGCGCAAGCCCAATAAAACACACGTCGCGCGCGTCAAGGCGCTGGACGTGCACGGTGATGCGCTCTTGGAAGTCCGCGGCTTTATTGTTCGCTCGCGCTACCCCGCCCCGCTCCTCCCCGTCGCCCCGGAAGGCGAGATTCCCGGCATCAATTACGTGTGCCACTGCGAGGACATCCCCTTGGACGTGATCCTGCCGTTGGTTGGCGATCGCCCCTTTATCTCCATTGACGAGATCAAACACGTGACGCGCCTCGGCATGGGCCCCTGTCGCGGTAAACGCTGTATCCCCCGCCTGCGCGCCCTCCTGCGGGCCCGCGGCGTGGAGCTGGTAGGCGATGCCACGCCCCGCGCGCCACTCTCCAACCAGCTCGACCTGGGCGAAACCTCTCCCCCCGGCCGGGAGATTCACGTGATCGTCTCCCGCGAGTCAACGCGTCGCGTCGAAGTGGGTGCCCTCATCGCCGGCGGGGGCATCGCCGGTAGTGCCCTCTTCCGCTACATGGCAGAGGCCGGGCTAAAACCGTTGCTGCTCAACGATGGCCACGGCTCCTCGTGGCGCAACATCGCCGGCGGGCGTACCGCCTTCTCCCTCCCCGAGCTGGCGGAAATCGCGGCACGCAACCACGCCCTGTTCAAGGAGTTGCAAGCCATCGCGGATATCGACTACAAGCCCACCCGCTACGTCAACCTTGCCCACGACGAGGAGACCTACCGGGCGTTAGACGCGAGCCGCGCCTGGTCCGATGCCCGGATGATCGCCCCCGGTGCCTTCCGCGCGGAGATCTCCCCCTACTTCGCGCGCGACCACCACTACTTGGGCGCTCTCCTCACGAACGATTGCTGGCAAGCCACGCCGGGGAAAGTCATTCACCTGCTGCGTCGCCTGGGACTCGCCGCCGGGGGGACGCTCGAGGAGGAGTGCCGGGTGGTCGACGTGAAACGGGAGGGGGCGCACCACGTCGTGCTGGCAAAAGGACACGACGGGAAATACACGGAGTATCGCGCGGATCTCTTCGTGAATGCTGCCGGTGCCGGTGCCGGGAAGCTCTGCGAGAGCCTTGGCATCCAGGCGGGTCTCTACCCCGTGCGCCACCAGGCCTTCATCACCCGCCCGCTCCCGCCCGTGGGCAAGGAGGGTGCCCCCCTCGACATGCTCATCGACCGTCGCCTCTACAAGGGCTTCTCCGCCGTTTACGGGCAGCAGCTGGCGCACACCGGGCAACTCATCGGCTGCGCCTCGCCGGCCGTCGACCCCGCCCGCGTGGACAAGGACTTGACGTTAAATACCGGGGAGTTTATCGAGATCGTCAGCGAGATCTTCGCGGGCTGGCTCCCGGCGTTGGCCAACGCGAGCGTACAAGCCACGTGGAGCGGTTACTACATCGAACCGCGTTACATCATCGACCCTGGCCTGGGCCTCTTTATCGGCCTCCGCGGTCACGGTTTCATGCTATCGCAATACCTTGCCAAGATGTACGTCGACAAGCTACTGGGCCGCCCGGTGCCGTCGTACTTCGACGCGTTGCGACTGTCCGGCCCGGGCTTGTCCGAGAAGGCGTTCAAGTGACGGCAAGGGGCCGGGGCCAGCGTCTCTATTTTGTAGGGGGATGTCTCAAAAGTTTTCAGCCCGCGGATAACGCGGGTTTTACGGCTGAACGCAGATTGTTATTGCGTTAATAATCAATAGCAAATAGGGAGCGTGGGCCTGCTGAAATCTATCCGATCTGCGTCATTTGCGGGCTTTTGAGACAGCCCCTTAATCGAGTGTCGTCCCTGCGGCCGTAAGCTAAAGCATACGGTTAATCAAGTGTCGTCCCTGCGGGACTGGTGGTAGGTACGTTCCTTTGTTACCGTAAGCTGAAGCATACGGTTAATAGAGTGTCGTCCCTCCGGGACTGGGCGGTGGGTGTGTTCCCTTGTTACCGTAAGCTAAAGCCCAATGTCATCAACTTAAGAGAGAACGATTGGCTGTAGCGAATTTCGCTCCGATTGGCTTCGCCGGGTTTCGCTTCCCCATCGGGGAATAATATCAATAGAAAACAGGATTCCTCCCGTATCTTCAATAGCCCGTGGGGCTTTCATCTCGGCGCTTTTTATGAATCCCCTGCGGGGAATTGGGAACAAGAAGGGAGGCCGTTTCTCTATTGAGATGAGGATGTGTCAAAAGTCGGATTTCGGGGGGGGAACCTCGCATCCCGGCCGAGATGTTTGGGCGGTTTTCGTCATTGCGAATCCCGAAGGGTGAAGCAATCCAGGGATTTACGGGTTTCTGGATTGCTTCCCGCCACGCGGATCGCAATGACGAGATCCGACTTTTGACACACCCGTGTCGTTCTCGCCGTTCCCCGTCGCTTGCCGCGTCGGAATTTCCATTTATAGTCATGATAAACAGCTGCGTGCCCGATAAAAGCGGGGCGTGTAAAAAAAATGACTGATTTTGTATCTTGTATTATTACTTTTCGTACTTTTGTA
>JAISNC010000066.1 GCA_031276355.1 Odoribacteraceae bacterium | reverse complement strand
GCTCGTCCGCGCACGACAAGGCCGCGAGGGCCGCCAGCGCGAGCGAACAAATTCGTGACGTGTTCATGCTGTTCTTGTGTTTATAGTTTATCATTCTTTCCTCGTTTATCATTCCCCGGTGGGCATCGCCCGCCCGCGAATCATCAATCCGTAATTTTCTGCTACAAAAGTATGAAAAGTAATAATACAAGATACAAAATCAGTCATTTTTTTTCACCCGTCCCGCTTTTATCGGGCACGCGGCTGTTTATCATGACTATAAATGGAAATTTTTGCGCGGGAAGAGACGAGGAATAGCAAGAGCGGCGCGGGGGCGAAAGATTTTTCGCCCCTACACCTGAACGTTATCGCACATAAAAAAAGAGGGAGTGTTCAGACTTTTGACACACCCTCTTAATAGAATACTGTGTCCCGCGGGGACGACACTTGATTAACCGTATGCTTCAGCTCAATGTCATCAAGTTAAGAGAGAACGATTGACTGTAGCGAACTTCGCTCCGATTGGTTTCGCCGGGGTTCGCTTCCACGTGGGGGAATAATATCAAGAGAAAAACAGGATATCCCCCTCGTATCGCCAATAGCCCGTGGGGCGTCCATTTCGGCGTTTTTTATGAAGAGGGGGTGTCAAAAGTCGGCTTTCGAGACGGCCCCGGGATAAAAACGGTGGAGATAGGGCGTTCGCGTGCTGGTTATTTTTCAAAGATGCTGGCGAGTTGTTCGTCCAGGGCGGTAGTACCGCTGGAGTAGCGACCGATGATGATGCCGTTTTTATCGATCAAGATCTTGGTCGGGAGGGTGTGGATGTCGTAGAGTTCGCTGATGTCCTCGCTCCGGTCGAAGCCGTTAGCGGTGCGTTTCAAGCCGCGCAGCACGTGATAAAACTCCTCGAGGCCATCCTGGGTCACGGCGGCACGCCACTTGTCGGGGGTACCATCGTCGTCGGAGATGCAGACCACGGCCAGCCCGTCGTCCTTGTACTTTTGATAAAGTTCTTTCAAGTGCGGGTTCCCTTTCCGGCAGGGAACGCACCACGAGGCCCAGAAATCCAGCAGGATGTATTTCTCGCCCTTGAGTTTCGCCAGGTCGAAAGGTTTCCCGTTGATGTCCATCGCCTTGGTGAACAGGGCTGCCGGGCTGCCGGGCGAGCCGTTCAACAACTTTTCTATCCTCGTGGCCACCTCCTGCCCCATCGCGCTCTCGCGTATGCGCGGCGTGAGAAGAGCGTAGTACTCTCGGGCTTCATCTAACGACATGGAAGAGAAGTGGATAATTAGAAGAAAGGGCGAGACGTGGGACCCCGGGTGTCTCTTGACAAACCGGAAGTCGATCGCTCTCGCTTCGCGTCGGAGGGGGGCCATCTGCTCGAGAATGGCGGCGGTCTCCCCGGGGTCTTTTTTGGCCTTGTACAGCGCGTTAAGAGATCGTAATTTATTCATCACGTCGGCCTTTTCTGCTTCCAGTTCCTTCTCCTCGTCGTTCGTCGCGGAGCCTGTCAGTCGATAGTTTTTAAAATCGTCGACCGTTAGTTGTATCGTCATTTTTCCCTCCTCGATCCAGAACGTGGCGATATTCGGGTCGTCCATGCTCTTGAGATCCGGGGAGAGGTAGAGCGAGGCGTTGGTCGCCCCGGCAAGTTCACCCCGGAAGGTGAACTCGCCGTTGACGATGGCGGTACTGTCTCTATTCCGCGCGTCCCACGATTTCATGTAGTTCAGGTAGATTGTCCCGTTTTTCACGCCGTTGATCTCTCCCTTTAGCTCGAAGGGTTGTTGTGCCCCCGCGCGACCAACTAACAGGCACGCGGCAACGAGAAATAAAGTGATGTGTTTCATGACTGCAAGATCTATTCGTTCAATATTTATCGCCGAACTTGTTCCCGTAGAGTTCTATTAACTTCCTGTCCATCCACGAGCCGCGCGTGTTGCGGTCGACGATGGTGCCGTCGGGGCCTACCAACATGCAGGCGGGAATGCCGTTAAAGCGATATATCTTGTGCAGTTCGCCCTCGAACGCTTGTGGATAGTGGAGTTGTAGCCAGGGCATCTGCTCGTCGTTGACGGCCTTTAGCCACGCGTCTTTCTTGTTGTCCATCGAGATACTGATCACCTCGAAGCCTTCCGGGTGGTAGAGCGCGTAGACCTCCTTCAGGTGAGGAATATCTGCCCGGCAAGGGCCGCACCACGATGCCCAGAACTCCAGCAGCACGTATTTCCCTTTCCCCACGTGGTCGGAGAGGCGCACGGGGTTCCCGTCGAGGTCTTGGAGCGTGAAGTCCACGTGGGGCGAACCCACGGCCGTCCGTTTCGCCGCGGCCAACTCCTCCTGCATGGCTTTCCCGGCGGGGGAGTCCAGCAGGGCGGGGGCGAACGATGCCCGCAACCCCTCCAGCTCGCCTGCCGTGAACAAGCCGAGGTTCTCCTGCAACGCGTGGAGGCCGATCACGTTATCCCGGTTCTCCTCCACGAAACGGCGGACGTAAGCCTTGGTCTCCGCGGCGGCCTTGTCGACACCATTCACGGCCTCGATGCCTTGAGACACGGGGCCTTTCTCTTTCCCGCGACCGGGGTTCAGGTACGCGACGTACGCCCTGAAGGCCCGGCTTCTTGCCCCGGTGTAGGCCGTTCTATCGTTCCGGTAAGTCACGTAGAGGTCGTGCAACGGGGAGCCGGCCACGTTCACGTGTTCGTAGGAGTACTCTCCTTGCATGACCGCGAGTTGATTCGGGATACTGTCCATGTGAGCCGTGATCGTCATCGTGCCTTTATCGACGAAGAGGGGGATAACCAGTGGAAAGTTGACCCTACGCGTGACGGTGTCGATCTGGTTTTCGCTTTTCCGTATCTTCACGTGGAGTAACCGGGGGTGCTCCACGTGCCCCTTGAACGTGAAACGCCCGTCACGGATGATGGTGCTGTCGATGACTTCGGTGTTGAACGTGTTGTCCACGCAGAGGTGCACGACTTTCCCCTCGGCTTCTCCCGCGATGATCCCTTGCAGCAGGTAGTCCTTTTCGGCGCATCCCGCCAGCAGGGTGAGCGCGCAAAGCAGTGATAAGGTTTGTGTTGTTCTCATTTTTTTTGTTGTTACTGTTTTCTGTTTCATCTATTTATAAGTGTCGGCATCATCTTCTTCGTTCTGTACTTTACAAAGATACAACTTTTTCGTGTAAATCGATGTGTCAAAGAATGCGAGATGGGCTATGAGTGATGAGGTGACCGTCATTGCAAAGGCGACAACCCCTCTGGATTGCTTCCCGCTATGCGGATCGCGATGACGGGAGACAGTTTGCCTGGATTGCTTCTATTTTTCACTCGTAATTCTGCGTCAGGTTGGGGTTATACCCCGTGGCGTTCTGCGGGAACGGGAGTATCCACAGCGGTGAATCGGGACGTAGCTCGTAGTCCACGTCCAGCAATGTCTTGCGGAGCGTCTCCTTGTAGGCCTCCTCCGTGTTCCACCGTTTCAGGTTAATGAAGTTCTTGGGGCCGAACCAGGTTTCCGTTCGCGACACGCGCTTCAGGATAGCGAACGCCTCCGTCGCGTTGGCGGCCGCGAGAGGCGTGTACGGGTCGACTCGCTTGGCCCGGATCGTGTCATTCAAGATGCTCATCGCGCCGGGAACATCTCCCGAACGAATCTTGCACTCCGCCAGCGTCAGGTACATGTCCACCGTCGTCAACCCGGAAGCATTGAGGTATACATTCGCTCCGAACAACACGTCTATGTCCGACAAGCCGTACATGGATGCCCCGAGTATATTGGCCTTGGCGATACGGTTATAAAAGATGCTTCCCGGCTCGAACGCGGCCTTTAGATCCGGGGTAATCCCATTGAGCACCAGGTTAACGGAGTTCGTATAAAAGAGATCCTCGGAGTTTTGCAACTCGGGACGGTTGAAAAAAGTACCGGGCGTTCCGAATATCGGGTCGGCACCAGGAGCTAAATTAGCGCGATGATCATCCACCGTATTTTGCAACGCGAGGGAGCGATTGGCCGCCGCCGCCGCGCCGGTAAAGTCGTGCATCGACATCCGTACCTTCGCCTCCACGGCGTGAGCGAACGCTTTCCCCACCCGCATCGTGTTCACCGGGCGATCGGGCAAGCCATTCAGATCGAAAGCCGCCTTCAAATCCTTCAGGACAAAATCATAGACCTTTTGTACCGTGTACTTGTGGCTCGGCACTGACAACAAGTCGTCTTCCTTCACGTACGGTATCCCCCCGTCTGTCGCGGCCGTCGCCGGGTGGTAGGCTTTAGCGTAAAAATTTACTAACATATAATGGAAATAGGCGCGCAACACGTGGGCTTCCGCCTTGAGCCGC
>JAISNC010000048.1 GCA_031276355.1 Odoribacteraceae bacterium | reverse complement strand
GGCTCGTCCGCGCACGACAAGGCCGCGAGGGCCGCCAGCGCGAGCGAACAAATTCGTGACGTGTTCATGCTGTTCTTGTGTTTATAGTTTATCATTTTTTCGTCTCGTTTATCATTCCCCGGGGGGTGTCGCCCGCCCGCGAATCATCGATCTGCAATTTTCTGGTACAAAAGTACGAAAAGTAATAACACAAGATACAAAATCAGTCATTTTTTTTCGCCCGCCCCGCTTTTATCGGGCCCGCGGCTGTTTATCATGACTATAAATGGAAATTTTTGTGCTGGAAGAGACGAGGAATAGCAAGAACGGCGCGGGGGCGAAAGATTTTTCGCCCCTACACCTGAACGTTATCGCGAACCCGGAGAGTGAAGCAATCCAGTGATTTACGGGTTTCTGGATTGCTTACCGTTATGCGGGTCGCAATGACGAAAACCGACTTTTGACACACCCTCAGGCGTTATTCCTTTTGAGACAGCCCCAAGATAAAGCAATCTTGACATTGCTACCGGGCGATTCATTTCTAACGAAATGGGAGAAGACTCCCGGGGACCGACTTTCGAGACGCCCCCGCGTCGTTGTTTGCCCGTTTTCTCTCCAAAATCAACGGTACACGGTTTAAGGTCGTACCTTCGCTAAACTCGGACACCACGGGGGTAAGCACCACGGCATCGGTGAACAAAACGCCGGTGGCTGACCGCGGTATTCAATTCTCGCGGGAGACGCGGCTCGTTTGTCCGGTAGGGCGAGGGGGAAGGCGGTGCCGCTACACCTCGATGATCAGGCGGAACCCGGAGCCGTGCACGTTCTCGATCTTGATGGAGGGATCGTCTTTGAAATACTTGCGTAATTTCGTCACGTAGACATCCATGCTGCGGGCCGTGAAGTAGTCGTTCATGCCCCAGATCTCGTTCAGCGCTTTTTCCCTCAACAAGAGACCGTCCCTGTGGTAATAGAGCAGCTCGAGTAGCTGAGCCTCCTTCGGGGTTAACTTGGTGACCTCTTCCTCCTTGGTGATGGTGCGCAATTCCGTGTTAAACTCGTAATCCCCCATCTGGATCAATTTCGGTTTCGCCTCCGCGTCGTCGTGCTTGCTCCGGCTCAAGATAGCTTTAATCTTGAAAATCAGCAATTCCGAGTCGAACGGTTTCACGATATAGTCATCCGCCCCGGTCTCGTATCCCTGTTTCATATCCTCCTTTAGGCTCTTGGCCGTGATGTAAACAAAGGGCATCGACGCGTCGATTTCCCGGATTTTTTTCCCCAGCGTGAAACCGTCCATGTTGGGCATCATCACGTCCAAGAGGCAGAGGTCGAACTTCTCTTTCCGGAAGGCATCCAGGCCGAGCGCGCCATTCACGCGGTGAACTACCTCGTAATCGGATAATTCAAGATATGACTTCAGGACTGACCCGAAACACGGGTCGTCTTCGACTAAGAGTATTTTGTGTCCCATCGCTATAAAAAATTAGTTTTCATTCTTCTTTATCTGGCTTGAATATAATTTCCACTAACGTGCCTTTCCCCTTCTTGGAGGTCAGGCGAATATCTCCCCCGTGCAGCAGGACGATCGACTTGACGTAACTTAATCCCAGCCCGAAACCCTTCACGTTGTGCACGTTCCCGCTGGGCACGCGGTAGAAGCGCTTGAAAACCTTGTGCTGGGCCTCCTTGGCGATCCCGATGCCGTGATCTTGGACCCCGATGACGAAATTCCCGTTCTCCCATCGCGTGAAGACGAAGATCTTTATATCCGTGGGCGAGTATTTGATCGCGTTGTCGATCAGGTTACAGACCGCGTTGAACACGTGTACCTCGTCGACCTGCAGGAGAAGGCCGCCCGGCGCTAATTCTTGCTGCATCTCCCCCCCGGCATTTTCTACCTGGAGGCGAAAGTGTTGCACGGCATCGCTCACGAGCAGGTTCAGGTCGACCATCGTCTTTTTCAGGTGGACTTCCCGGCGATCGAGTTTGGCCTGGATGAGGATGCGTTCCACGTATTTATCCATACGTTCGTTTTCGCTCCGGATCATGGCGTTGAATTTCAACAACTGTGCCTTGTCGCTCAACACCTTCTCTTTTTCGATGGCCGCGGTAGCCAGGGAGATGGTGGCCAGCGGGGTCTTGAATTCGTGGGTCATGTTATTGATGAAATCGTTTTTGATCACGGAGAGTTTTTGCTGGCGCGTGATCACGATGATCGTGGCGATAAATACCGTCATTAGCCCGATGATACAAAACGCGGAGATGATGTACATCCAGAGCATGTTCTCGTATATCAGCGAGTCGAGCGAGTCTGTCGAATCGAAGGTCACGCCGAGGTAAAACTCGTTGTTGGCCGATTCCACTTTCGGGAATACTTTCTCGTAATAAAATCCTTTCGATTTCCCTCCCGCGATGCGTCCCAGCATCTCTTTCTCGCTCGTTAACTCCACCGTGAAGGGGATACGTATGTCGTTGTTCCCGAACTTTTCACGCATGAAGGTTTTCAGGTCGATGTTCTTGTCGGCGAGTAATCTCTGGACTTTCTCTTCTTTCCCCTCTTTCTCATTTACCAGCCCCACCAGCAGGTTGCGGGCTACCTCGTATCTCTGGTCGTTCGTGGGGAGGGCGAGGCCCGTCTCGTCCGGGGTATCCACGCCGAGGTAGTGTCCCAGCCATTCGAGCAGGTGGCTGTCTAAGTACCTGTCGTTTGACCCCGTGGTGTTGCCGGTGATCAACTGAAATTCGAAAATGTTGTACTCTCCCCTTATGATGGCGTTCGAGTAGGCACCGTGCCGGTTAAAAAAATTGATCACGGGTTCTTCCCCCGTCGGTTCTTGCGCCGTGTCGCTGGCGCGTGCCGTGTCAAGGGCGTTCCGGAGGTCTTCCCGTATCTCCTTTTTCATCTCCCCCAAGATGCGTTTGTTGTCCATGTCATCGATGAAACTCACCGTCTGGTTCAAGACACTATATACTTTCGAGCGGAAGCGGTCTTCCCGCTCTTTCATGCTCGAACGTATCCATATCCACTGCACGCTTACCACGGCGATAAACGCGATGAGCATGAAAATGGAGAGTATCCTGATGAGGGTTCTTCGTATCATATCCCGGGAAATATATCCAGCGAATGTAAGGTTTTTCGAGGGATTACGCAACACGTCGCGTGATAATCTTTTTGAATGAAAAAGAGGTACCCGGGAAAGGTACCTCTAAAAACAACTAAGTAATAAAAACGGGAAAATAAAACCACCCGTGTGGTTTTTATCGTAATTGATTCTCCAGAACCTTGTAGATACTGCTCTCTTTGTTGTGGATGGCCAAGGTGGCGAAGAGTTTTTTCTGGGCGTTGAGGCTATCCGCCAGCTCGGTTTTCAGCAGGAATAGCGATAGCTCCTGTGTCGGGTTTTTCCCGATCAACTGCTTCACGTAGTCGGCGCGCCGCCCGATCAAGCGCTGTCTCGCGGATTGTAATATGCCTAACTTCACCTCGTCGTCTCGTGTCAACGTCTCTTTTTGGCTAATGGCTACTATTTTCTCGCTGTAACCCTCGCTGTCGGGCTTGAATTTTTCGTCGAGCGTTCGCAAGACCTCTTTGTATTTAGTCATCAGGAGCGAACCCGTGATCTGGAGGTGATCCAGCGAATCCACGTTCCCCTCGATGCGCGTCTCTTTCCGGGAGTCGATGATTAATTCGATGATTTTCTTGCCCCGGAAGTCTATCCATACTTGAGCGGGGAGCACGAGTTGCTCCGTGCGAAACTGGAAATTTCCCCCGTTTGCCTCTTGCTGGGCTAACACTACAAACCCTCTCTTCCCGGGGATTTCAGATAGTAACTTAACCGTGCCGTCTAACCCTGAAATAGCCCCCGTGATCCTCACGTCGAGGGAATTACATGCTCCCAAGAGGAGCAGTATACCTCCTAAAATCGGAATAATCTTTTTCATAACAATGTCCATCTACAAACAGATTTACGTATTTCACGGGGGATCAAGGGATCCTGTCCGTCGGTTTAACGGCAAATATACGAACTTTTTTATATGAAAAAAATAATCGAGGGATAAAATGTAAAAAAAAACGAGATTGCGGGCTAATACGCGCGGGTGCTCCTGGCCGGGGACGATGCCAAGGCCGTCACGAAACGCCCGTGGGGGTCGATAAAAAAGTAGCGAGGCAGGGAGGATATAACGTAGGAAGCGTGAAATTCCCTCCAGTTTAGGATCAAGAAGTGTTCCCACTCCTCGTTTTTCTCCGCGTGTTCGTCCCGGCGAATAGTGGTCAGGCTTGGGTCGAAAACGAGGTGCAGGAAACGGATGTTTTTTCCCGCGTACCTCCTTTTGAGCGACTGCAACGCGACGGGATCCGGTTGCCACGCGCTGTCCCGCGCGTCGCCGGCGACGACGTAGAGATAACTCCCTCTCATCTCTTGCAGGCGGGTATTGATGCCGTCAGGGGCGCGTAACGTGATGTCGGGCGCTGTCGTGCCGGCGGATAGCCTCCTCCAGCGCTCCGCTGCCCGCTCCACCCTTGTGATCCGGGCGCTATCCTTGATCTCCTGTCGGCAGAGCGATAGCAGGTACTCCCCGTCCTGCATGCCATGCGTGTAGATATGTCTGAAAACCAACTCGGAGAGGAGGTGCTCTTTGATCTTTCGCGTCTTCACGTGTTGTATGATGTCGACCGTCACGCCGCGGATATTTCCGCTCCGTTCGATCTCAAAGGAGTAGTAGGAGAGGGCAAACCGCAAGAAGGTGCTGACGTTCGTCAGCTTTTCGTTGTCAACGGGGAAGCGAGCGATAAATTCGCGCAGGCTGTTGCTGGCCTGATAGTCGCCGCGCGTCGAGTCGGGGAGGCGAGAACGCGTGAGCATCGCATAACGTACCGCATGTTCGGCAGCCGAGTAGCCCAGGCGTTCGCGCTCGAGGCGCGTGAATTCGTGTCCCAGGTTTTTGGCTTCCAGCAGTAGCGTTCGTACCCGGAGCAGTTCATTGATCTCTTTCACGAAGGTCTCCTCGCCTTGTTGAAAAAGTCCCTGGTTAAACGGGAGGTACTCTCCCTGCTCGGCCAAATAGTCGTTGATAGCGGCTAAGCTTCCCTCGAACAGCGGGGGAGCCGAGCGGCTCACCGTCATCTCCAGCTGTTCGCCGGGGCTGAGAAATAAGAATATCCTGCGTCGAGGGAGGCGCACGTACGCGTACGTGCTCTCTCGCAAGGGGATTTTTCCCGAAAAAGCGTTATTCGTCACGCGGAAACGGGCGTCGCGGTCGTTCAGGTGAAACAGGATCACGGAATCGCTCCCTTCTATCCGTCCGCTCAACCGCACCTCGCGGTCTCGCGTGCAGGCGGGAGATAGGGCGACAAGAAGCAATATCGTGATACAAGATCTCATGCGTGGCATCCTTCGACGTGTAAAAGTAAAAATATTGGGAACGAAGAGACTCGTTCCCAATATTTTAATATAGAAAACTACTTCACGATCGCGGAGAATTCCGGGGTGTCGAAGTAGCGGGCGAACTCCATGTCGGTGGCAGCCAATTGCTTGTACGCGTACCTGATCGTCACGGCCCTCTTGAGGTTTTCAAACACTATCGAGGAGTTGTCGGTTCTGGCCCCGATCACCGCTTTCAGGTAGAACCCGGGGGCGGAGTTGTCGATACTCAATTTTTTCATGGCCTCGTTGTAGTTCCCGACAAGGACGCAAGCCAGCGCGGCGTTGACGTTATTGTACGATCCCAAGTAGTGCATGGCCGTACTGTAATCGCCGTTGACGATGGCAAGGATCCCCTTGTTGTACTCGACTTCGGTGCCCGCGCCGGTGGCGTTGCCCAGGTGAACGGCCGCTTGTTGAAGGTTGCCCTCTTTCAAGGCGACGGCCCCCAGGTTGTTTTGAATGGTCTTGTTGTTCGGTGATAACGAGGCGGCCTTGTTAAAGTTAGCCTTGGCCTCAACGATGTCGCCCCCTTCAAAAACGATGGCACCGATATCGTTGAATCCTCTCCAATCGTTCGGATAGAGACGGGCCACCACGCGATAAATCGAGAGTTTATCGCTCTGGCTTTCGAACAGGGTGGCGGCGTACAGGAGCTTCTCCACGTCCAAGTCGGAGGGGTTCGTTTGCGCCAGCGATTTCAACTCGGCATCCGTTTCCCCGGCCCGCTCGGTGTTGACCACGAACAACGATCTTCTTAACTTCGGTAAGATTTGTTCGGCCACCGTCGTAAAGATAGACGCGATGTTCTTGATCTCCCGCTCTCTTACCTCCGGGTCCGGGTACATGGAGAGCACGCGCAAGATCAACTCCTTATCTTGTATGTTGGAGTTCTCCATCGCTTTCTGGAAGCCTTCCCAGTCTTCCGGCACCACGTACTGGTTGAAGAGGGAGGTGGAGACGGGGGGGATGAGTTTCTTTGATTTCAATCGATTTTTCAGGAAGGTGGTCGCCTCGCTCTCCCGGTTGTCTGCCAGGTTCTCGTTTAACCCGAGCGGGCCGTCGGGAGAGGCGTACGACTTGATGTCGATGCTACTCAAGGCGGTGTCCTCGGAGAGGAGAGCCTCTTTGATAAATTCCTCCAGGCCTTGTATCTCGTCGGAGCTTATCTCCCGGTTGCGGATATCTGCCGAATTGATCAGGTAGTAGATGGCCGCCTCTTTCTGTTGCCGGATCACCCGTCGAAATTCATCCGCGCCCAGCGTGGGGAGCGGCTTGTTCTCTACCAGCGTGGCGGTGGCGATCACCCCGTCCCCGATTTTTCTCGGGCCAAAAGCCAATGACTGGGCGCCCTTGAAGCCCACGAGGTCAATCTCTAAGCTGGACAATCGCATCACATCCTCGTAGGGGATTTGACTGATGTAGGTGATGCTCTTCCCCTCGTTGTAAGGCACCACTTCCCGATTGCCGATCACCTTCTCTCCCTGCAACGCCTTCATCTCGAAAGATTTCTCTCCCCCGTTAAAGCGTAATACCGGCGTGGCCTCTACCCGCACGCTTTTGTTAAAGTATTGCCGGGGAAACGTGATGTCGATTTTTAAATCTACTACGCCTCCTTTTACCGCTAATATTTCCGGGGTCACCGTGTAGGTGATGTTATTAGCGTCTCTCTTCATCTTTTTTAAAGAGGAACAAGAAACAGCCAATAATCCTGTCAGTACAATGACTGCCGCTAAACCAAACGTTCTTTTCATATGCTCCTTTGTTGAATAATTAATTTAATGTATCTCCAAGCAAACGTACTTGTTTTTCTTGGAAAAGCCATGACTTTTCCGATAAATTTTCAAGTCGTGCTATTTGATCTTTTGAAGGATCGCCTCTCGTGCTTGGGCAATCGCTCGATCAAGGCCCGCGGGAACAGAACCCCCGGCCGTGGCAAAGAAGGGTTGGCCGCCGCCGCCGCCCTGGATCTCTTTCGCCGCTTCCCGGACGATGTTGCCCGCGTGCAAACCGGTCGCGGCCGCCAGCTCCTCGCTGAACATGACCGTCACGTGCGGCTTGTCGTTGTAAATCCCGCCCAGCACGAGGGCCAGCGGGTGTAGCTCTCCCTTTAGCTGGAAGGCCAGTTCCTTTACCCTCGCCGGCGACAATGGCAGGCGTTGGACGATCAGGTGTATTCCCCCGACCAGCGTTTTGTCGCCTTTTAACCGCTCTTTCATGACCTTCAAGCCCTCGTTTTCGAACTTCTCGATCTCTTTTTTCAGGCCCTCGTTCTCCTCTAACGCCGCCCGGACGTTCTCGACGATCCCCCGGTTCGATTTAAACATCTGCTCCACGCTCTTGATCAGGTTGAAATGTTCCCGGATGTACTCCTCCGCCTTGACCCCCGTGCACGCTTCGATCCTGCGGGCACCTGCCGCGATGGACGATTCGGAAAGTATTTTAAAGAAGCCGATCTGTCCCGTGGCCCCGGCGTGGGTTCCCCCGCATAGCTCGATCGAGTCGCCGAATTTGACCACGCGTACCAGGTCGCCGTACTTCTCGCCGAAAAAGGCCAAGGCTCCCATGCCTTTTGCCGTCGAGATCGGGATGGCCCGTCGCTCTTCCAGGGGGGCGTTGGCCCGGATCGCCCGGTTTACCGAGGCGGCCACTCGCTCCAGCTCCTCTTCGGTCATCTTCTGGAAATGAGAGAAGTCAAAGCGCAGGTAATCGTCGCTCACGTACGATCCCTTCTGCTCCACGTGTGGGCCTAATACCTCTCGCAGGGCGCAGTGGAGCAGGTGGGTCGCCGTGTGGTTGTTGGCCACGGCCGTCCGCCTCTCCACGTCTACCTTGGCGAGAAAGACCCGGGTGGGGTCTTCCGGCAATTTCTCGACGAGGTGCACGGTCAATCCCATCTCCTTGCGCGTATCGATCACCCGGACGCTCTCCTTGTCGGAGATAAGATATCCGCTGTCGCCCACCTGCCCGCCTCCCTCCCCGTAGAACGGGGTAAGATTAAACACGAGTTGATAGAACGTCTTCCCCTTGGTCGTCACTCGCCGGTAGCGTGCCACCTGTACCTCCATCTCCGTGAAGTCGTACCCGACGAACTCTTGCGACTCGTCGGGGGTCAACTCCACCCAGTCGTCCGTGTCCACGGCCGCGGCCGAGCGGGAACGGGCCTTTTGTGCCTCCATCTCCTTTTCAAACTCCTGCAGGTGCACGCTTAGCCCCTGCTCGCGGAGGATTAATTCCGTCAAGTCCAGCGGGAAGCCGTACGTGTCGTATAGTTCAAAGGCGACCTCCCCGGGAATCGTCCGGTTTCCCTCTGCCACGGTTCGCTCGATGATCTTGTCTAATAATTTTATCCCCTTGTCTAATGTTTTAAAGAAGGCGTTCTCCTCCTCCTCGATCACGCGTTCCACCAGCGTTTGCCGGGTGCTCAATTCCGGGTAGTGTTTTCCCATCACGCTGATCAGGGTCGGGATCAAGCGAAACATGAAGGCCTCTTTCCGGTTCAGGAACGTGTAGGCGTAGCGCACGGCGCGGCGGAGTATCCGCCGGATCACGTACCCGGCCTTCACGTTGGAGGGATGTTGCCCGTCGGTGATGGCAAACGCGATCGTGCGCAGGTGGTCGGCTACTACCCGCGTGGCCACGTCCGCCTTGGCGCTCTTCCCGTACGTGATCCCGCTGATCCGGGCGATCTCGTGAATGAGCGGGGTGAACAGGTCCGTGTCGTAGTTCGACGTTTTGCCCTGCACGGCCATGCAAAGTCGCTCGAAACCCATGCCGGTGTCCACGTGATGCATCGGGAGCAGTTCCAGGCTCCCGTCCGCCTTCCGGTTGTACTGCATGAACACCAGGTTCCAGATCTCGATAACCAACGGGTTGCCGGTGTTGACTAACTCCTGCCCGGGCTGCACCCGGCGTTCTTCCTCCGGGCGCAGGTCGACGTGTATCTCCGAACAGGGACCGCAAGGCCCCATCTCGCCCATCTCCCAGAAGTTATCTTTCTTCTTCCCGCGCAATACTCGCTCTTCCGGCAAGTAACCCTTCCAGTACGTCTGCGCCTCGTGATCCATGTCGAGGCCCTCCTCCGGGCTACCCTCGAAGAAGGTCGCGAACAGCCGATCGGGATCCAGCTTCATCTCCCCGGTCAAAAAATCCCACGCGTGCGAGATCGCCTCTTTTTTAAAGTAATCCCCGAATGACCAGTTGCCCAACATCTCGAACATGGTGTGATGATACGTGTCATGCCCCACCTCCTCCAGGTCGTTGTGCTTGCCCGACACCCGCAGGCATTTTTGGGCATCCGCCACCCGGCGCGATTTTGGCCGGGCGTTTCCCAGGAAGACATCCTTGAATTGGTTCATCCCGGCGTTAGTAAACATGAGCGTGGGATCCCCTTTGATCACCATCGGGGCAGAGGGGACGATCGTGTGCCCGCGCTTTTCAAAAAAATCCAAGAATCGTTGTCTAATCTCACTGGATGTCATATTTTGGTATTTAAATTGTTACGTTGAATGTGATTGTTTTTTGAAGGACATATTTTCTTCTTGTTGACAAAGTTGCAAAATTAAATCTTTTCCCCTAACTTTGCGAGGCAATCATCGTTTTTATTTAAATCAGGGCATTATCACCATGGCGAAAACAGGATATCACTTTAATGCAGAGACGCTATCGTTCGATAAAGTGGACATGACGCTCCGGGAAAAGATGAGAAGGTGGCTATTGAAATTCTTTTCGAGTTTTTCATTGGCGATCGGGTTGTTCGTTATTTTCTGGAATTTTTTCCCCTCGCCCAAGGAGAAGGCCTTGAAGCGGGAGAACGAGGAGATACTCTCTCAATATAACTTGTTGAGTAGCGAGGTGGAACACTTGTACGAGACGTTGTCCGACCTGGAGCAACGGGACGATAACATCTACCGGGTGATCTTCGAGACGGAGCCGATCCTCCCCTCCATCCGCCGGGCGGGCACGGGTGGGGCCGATCGCTACGAGAACCTGAAACACTTTAACAACGCGGAGTTGATCATCAAGACAACACGGAAGATCGACATGCTGTCGAAGGCCATTTACATTCAAAGCAAATCGTACGACGAGGTGGAGATGCTGGCCCGTAACAAGGCGGAGATGCTCGCGTCGATTCCCGCGATCCTCCCCATCGCGATGAACGGTACGACCGTTCGCATCAGTTCTTCCTTCGGGTGGCGCCAAGATCCACTCAACAAGGTTCCCAAATTTCACTGGGGGATGGATTTCTCTGGCCCCGTGGGCACTCCCATTTACGCCACCGGTAACGGTGTGATCGAGAGTTGCGGCATCGGGCAAGGGTACGGGCGGCACGTAATCATCAATCACGGCTTTAACCACAGGACGCTCTACGCTCACCTGGAAGTGATCGGCGTGACCAAAGGACAAAGGGTAAAACGAGGCGACGTGGTAGGGCAACTGGGAGGTACCGGGCGAGTTTCCGGCCCACATCTCCACTACGAGGTGCGCAAGAGCGGGAGTTGTATTAATCCCATTAATTTTTACTTCAGCGATCTATCGACTGAAGAGTTTGATGCGCTGGTGGAGGCCGCTAACAACACGGAGCAGAGCATGGATTGATAAAAGAGACGCTCGGGTGTGCACGGTCGGCAGGTGGATCAAGGTGATCGTTAAACTATTCAGTGTGAATTTATAAAATTAAAATTATCATGAGAAATTCTTCATTTGCAACGGTACTGTTAACGGCCATCCTGGTGATAGGTGTCGTGTTGGGCTTGATGTTCGGGATGCCCATGTATAACGTGTGGCAACAAGAGATGAGGGGGAAAGCGGAATTTTCACGCGCGGAACAAAACAGGAGGATCAAGGTGGAAGAGGCGAAAGCGGAAAAGGAGAGCGCGACCTTCCGGGCGGAAGCCGAAATTATTCGCGCGGAAGGTGTCGCGAAAGCAAATAAAATTATCGGGGGAAGTTTAAAAGACAACAAGGATTATCTTACCTACCTCTGGATACAGGCCTTGTACGATGAAAGCAATTCGGTGATTTATGTCCCCACCGAAGCGAATCTCCCTATTTTGGAAGCCACCCGAATGCAGAAATAATCATAAAGATGGCGACAACGGTGAGGAATAGCTTACGGCGCTTGGCGGATGAGAGCCACGGGACCCCCCTTCTTGCTGAAATGGAGGGCCTCGTTCAAGATCTTGTTGGCCGGGTACACGGGCACGCCTTGTTGGCTCGCATCGAACGGATACAATAGGTTGCGGCATGGCGAAGACAGGATACCATTTTAACGCGGAGACACTCTCTTTCGATAAGATAGAGATCACCATCCGGAAGCGAATCGGGAGATGGTTATTAAAGTTATTCTCCGGTTTTTCGATGGCGATCGTGCTGTTCGTGATCTACTATCTTCTTTTCCCCTCCCCGAAGGAGAAGGCGCTGAAATGGGAGAACGAGGAGATTCTCGCTCAATATAACCTGTTAAACGGCGAGGTAGAGCGCTTGAGCAACGTCCTCTCGGATCTGAAACGCCGGGACGAAAACCTCCATCGGGTGATTTTCGAGACGGAACCTGTTGTCCGTACCACTCGCCGGGTGGGCAGTCACCACGAGAAGTTGAAACGCTTCAACAACGCCGACCTGATCGTCAAGACGACAAAAGAGATTGATACATTGTCGAGCATGATGCGCTCCCAGCGAGCCTCGTATGATGAGGTGAAGGCCCTGGTGCACGACAACAAGGAGATGCTCGCGTCGATCCCCACGACACTGCCCGTCGCCTTGAATGCCAATACCATTTATCTTGCCGCCGCTTTTGGTCCTTGCATGCACCCTTTTTATAAGATGCTCAAGTTTCACCAGGGAATGGATTTCTCCGGGCCGATAGGGACCCCCGTGCGCGCCACCGGTAACGGCGTGGTAGAGAGTTGCGGCAATGCCAAGGGGATCGGGAACTACATCGTCATAGATCATGGTTTCGACTACAAAACCCTCTACGCTCACCTCGAAAAGATCAACGTGGCCAAGGGGAAAAAGGTGCAACGAGGCGACGTTATCGCCCTGTTGGGAAATTCCGGGCAGGTCTCCGGCCCACACCTCCACTACGAGGTGCACAAAAACGGGAAAGCCATCGATCCGATTAACTATTTTTTCAATGATCTCTCGGCCGAGGAGTTCGATGCCCTCGTGGAGGTCGCGAACAACACGGGACAAAGCATGGATTAATCTACTAAACACTTGAAACATGGCCGAAAAACAGACATCAAAGTTGTATTACGCGATCGGGGAGGTCGCCGATATGTTCGGGGTCAACACGTCGTTGATCCGTTACTGGGAAAAAGAGTTTGACGTGATCAAGCCGCACAAGAATAAAAAAGGGAATCGGCAATTCACGCTCGCCGATATCGACCATTTTCACCTGATCTTTCACCTCGTGAAGGAGAAGGGCATGACCTTGCGGGGTGCCCAAATGCAACTCAAAGAGCGACGCGAGGAGACGGAACGGCTTTTCGAGATCGTCAAACGCCTCAAGCGGGTCAAGGAGGAGTTGCTCGCTATCAAGGGTGAACTTTCCGCCGGGAAAGCGGAGAGTAGACCCGCGCAGGATTCATAACACGCTGGCACGTGCTAATTCAGGAAGTCATAGAGGTCATCGAGCGATTTGCCCCGCTCCACTGGCAGGCGGATTTCGACAACTCGGGCCTGACGTGCGGGGATCCGCGCCGGGAGCTATCTTCCGTGCTCTTGTGTATAGACATCACGGAGGAGGTCGTGACCGAAGCCATCGGGCTGGGAGCTAACCTGATCATCTCCCATCACCCGCTCTTGTTCCGCGGGCTCAAGCAGGTGACCCCGGCCACCGGCGTGGAGCGCAGCCTGATCCTCGCTATCAAGCATGACATCGTCCTGTACGCCGCCCATACCAATATAGACGTGGTGGATCGCGGGGTGAGCGGGCGCATGGCCGACAAGTTGCAGTTGCTCCACCGGGAGATCCTGTACCCCGGCGAGGGTGCCGGCCCCCCTCGCGGCTATGGGATTGTTGGCGAGTTGGACGCTCCCGTCGAGAGTCGACTCTTCTTGGCGCGATTAAAAGAGATCTTTCATTGCCCGTCCCTCCGCCACACCTCCCTGCACGTGCCGTTTATCCGGCAGGTGGCGGTTTGCGGCGGCGCGGGCTCCTCGTTTATCCACGCGGCAATCGCGCACGAGGCAGACATTTATATCTCCGGCGATTTCAAATACCACGATTTTTTTCTCGCTGAAAACCGCGTCATTATTGCTGACATAGGCCATTACGAGAGCGAGCAGTTCACAAAAGATATTTTTTACGAGTTACTTACAGAAAAAATCGCTAAATTTGCCGTCCGGTTTTCCGAAATAAACACGAATCCGATAAACTATTTGTAATAATATTATGGTGACGAACAACAATGAAAAATTGCAGGAGCTGACCATCGAGGAGAAATTGCAAAACTTATATGAGTTACAACGAGTTGATTCTGAGATCAACAAGATCGTTACCCTTCGGGGAGAGTTGCCGCTCGAAGTACAAGACCTCGAGGACGAGCTTGCCGGCTTGAGCACGCGTATCGAGAACTTGAAAACAGAACTGGAAGAGTTGAAAAAAGTGACCGCCCAGCGTAACATGGATATCAAAAAGGCAGAAGACGCTATACACAAATACAGCGAGCAGATGCAAGATGTCCGGAACAATCGCCAGTACGACGCGCTGAACAAAGAGGTGGAGTTTCAAAACTTGGAGATCGAGTTGCAGCGGAAGAGAATAGGCGAGTCTCTACGCGTCGTGAAGGAGAAAGAGATATTAATGGAGGAGGCCATCAGGCGCTATGACGAGAAACACATCGACCTGGATGTCAAGAAAGGCGAGTTGAACGACATCGTCAACGAGACCCACAAGGAGGAGGAGACGTTGAGGGCTAAATCACAGAAACTCTCCGCCGCGATTGACGACCGGCTGTTGTTTGCCTACCGGCGGATACGCGACAACGCGCGCAACGGGCTGGCCGTCGTGACGGTAGACCGGGACGCTTGCGGGGGATGCTTTAACAAGATCCCGCCCCAACGCCAGTTAGACATCCGTTCCCGGAAAAAGATCATCGTTTGTGAATATTGCGGGCGCATCCTGATCGACAAATATATTTGTGATTACGACGGTTCGCAAGCCCAGGCGGATCTTGAGGCCTCGATCGAGTTGCAGAAGAAGAAATCCAGGAGAAGTAAACGCGAGGAATAACCGATATTATGGCTTACGATCCCCGAACGAGCGAAGAGAAATGGTACCGCTACTGGATGGAGCACGGTTTTTTCCACTCCACGGTCGACCGGACAAGATCCCCCTACTGTGTAGTCATCCCGCCGCCTAACGTCACCGGCGTGTTGCACATGGGGCACATGTTAAACAATACCATACAGGACGTGCTCGTTAGACGAGCCCGTTTACAAGGAAAAAACGCGTGTTGGGTACCCGGCACCGACCACGCCTCCATTGCCACGGAGGCGAAGGTGGTGGCTAAGCTGAAAAGCGAGGGGATCGAGAAGGGGGAGATTACCCGGGAAGAGTTCCTCGAACACGCCTGGGCGTGGACGCGTAAGCACGGGGGCATTATCCTCGAGCAACTCAAACGCCTCGGGGCCTCTTGTGATTGGGATCGTGCTGCCTTCACGATGGACGAGATCCGCTCGAAAAGCGTCATCCGGGTATTCATTGACCTGTACAACAAAGGGTATATATATAAAGGCGTGCGTATGATCAACTGGGATCCGGTGGCCAAGACCGCCATCTCGGACGAGGAGGTCATCTACAAAGAGGAGCAGAGCAAACTTTACTACCTGCGCTACCGGATCGAAGGCAGCGAGGAGGAGTCTATCACCATCGCTACCACGCGCCCCGAGACGATCCTCGGCGACACCGCCGTGTGCGTTCACCCGAACGACGAACGCTTCCGGCATCTCGTCGGCAAGCGATGCCTCGTGCCCCTCGTAAACCGTGCGATTCCCATCATCCGGGACGAATATGTCGACATGGAGTTCGGTACCGGGGCACTCAAGATCACGCCCGCTCACGATATAAACGACTACGAGATCGGCTATAAGCACCGTCTCGACACCATCGACATCTTCAATGACGACGGCACCCTCAACGAAAACGCGCGCCTCTTCGTCGGCCGCGACCGTTTCGACGTTCGCCGCGAGATCATTCCCGCGCTTGAGGCCGCCGGCAACCTTGTCAAGGTCGAGGATTATACCAACAAGGTAGGCTACTCCGAACGCACCGACGTTGTCATTGAACCGCGCCTCTCCATGCAATGGTTTCTGAAGATGAAAGAGTTGGCGCGGCCCGCGCTCGATGCCGTCATGCAGGACGAGGTCGTGCTCATCCCGGCAAAATACAAGAACACCTATCGCCACTGGATGGAAAACGTCAAGGACTGGAATATCAGCCGACAACTCTGGTGGGGACACCGTATCCCGGCCTACTACCTGCCCGAGAGCAATGACTTCGTGGTGGCGACCTCCGCGGAAGAGGCCGCGACGTTGGTCAAGGCGAAATTCGGCCGCGTGGTGACCGCCGCCGATCTCCGCCAGGATGAGGATTGCCTCGACACGTGGTTCTCCTCGTGGCTCTGGCCCCTCTCCGTTTTCAACGGCATCCTCGAACCGGACAACGACGAGATCAACTATTATTACCCGACGCGGGATCTCGTGTCCGGGCCGGATATCCTCTTCTTCTGGATTGCCCGGATGATCATCGCCGGTTACGAGTACCGCGGGACGAAACCCTTCGGTAATGTCTACTTGACAGGACTGGTGCGCGACAAGCAGCGCCGGAAGATGTCCAAGTCGCTGGGTAACTCCCCCGAGCCACTGGAATTGATCGCCCGTTACGGGGCCGACGGGGTACGGGTAGGGATGTTGCTCTGTTCCCCGGCCGGCGGCGACCTGCTCTTTGACGAGGGACTCCCGGAGCAAGGGCGCAACTTCACCACCAAGATATGGAACGCCTTCCAGCTCGTCAACAACTGGCAGGTGGCGGATCTCCCGCAGCCGCTCCACGCGCGGCTCGCCCTGGAGTGGTTCGAGAGCTACCTGCACGGGCGCGTGGAGGTGCTCGACTCGCAATTCGAACAGTATCGTATCTCGGAAGCCTTGATGACTGTTTACACGGGTTTCCGCGACGAGTTCTCCTCCTGGTTGCTGGAGATCATCAAGCCTCCCCACGGGGAACCGGTCGACCGGGCCACGTACGAGACATGCGTCGCGCTTTTCGAGCGCTTGCTGCAACTGCTTCATCCCTTTATCCCCTTTATCACCGAGGAGGTGTGGCAACAGTTACGCGAGCGAAAAGAGGGGGAGAGTATCATGATCTCTCGTTTTCCCGCCGGGAAGAGCCGTGATACCGCCTTGCTGGAGGATTTCGAGCGGGTCAAGGGCATCATCGTGGCCCTCCGCAATCTACGAAGAGAGCACGGCATCGCCTTCAAGGAGGCGCTGGAATTGAAGGTAAGGCGACATGAGCGTTATCCCGGGAGTCTCGAAAGTATCCTGTTGAAGATGGGGAATCTCATCTCTGTCGAGGAGGTGGACGAAACGCTTCCCGGGGCGTGGGGTTTTATCATCGACACGGTGGAATACTTCGTTCCGGCCGCGGGGGAAGTAGACGTTGTCTCGACGAAGGGCAAGTTGGAAAGCGATCTGGCCTATGCGAAAGGATTCCTTGCCTCCGTGATGAAGAAGTTAGATAACGAGAAATTTATTAGCGGGGCACCCCCCGTCGTTATCGAGAACGAACGGAAAAAGCGAGCCGATGCCGAAGCCAAAATCCGCGCTATCGAGGAGCAGCTCGCCCGGTTGATTCACTAAAGTTTTAGAAAGCACGACTCTTCAAAGTCGTTACCGGGGGGATAGATCCCCGAAGCGAGAGCGGCATGGCCGGAAGCGGTCACGCGGCGAGGGCCTCTTTTGTCAAGCAGGCGGGGCCGGGGTCCCCGGAAGTCACGGCTTCCGGGGAGCGCGCCGTGTAAATTCAGTAACCCACCGGCGATGTAAGAACGATCGCGGCGCGGATCAGTGACCCTTGATCCGCGTTGTTGCCGGTAATGAAAACACCACATGGCGGGAAGCAATCCAGTCAACGCGAGGTGCTGGTGACGTTTCGTTTTTTTGAAAGGGTAAATCAGGCGCGCAACAAACAATAGCGGGAAGAAGGTAAAGCGAGAGGCGCGCCGGCTTGAAACGCGCCCGGCGGGCTTACGCTGTTTGGTCGATTGAAAAAATCCCGTACATTTGTCGGGAAATTAAAAAACTGCTCTTATGAAAAAAATGAAATCCATCCTACTGTTGATCCCCGCGTTAGCGGGAATGCTCCTGGGGAGTTGCCGGGATAGCGCCAACGACCGGGCGCACTATCAAGCGGTGCCCGCGGAAACTTCCATCCTCGTCTCCGTTCGCGTGGAGGCGCTGAGCCAGAAGTCCGGTGTCGCGGACAAACTCAAGCCGATGTTCGAACAACAACCGGATGCCCTCGCGGGAACGCTTTTAACGATCTTGAACGACGGCAAGGCCTCGGGCCTGCGGCTCGACGAGGAGGTCTTGTTTTTCCTCGGCAAGGACGACCGGCACACGGGCATCACGGCCATGATCTCGGACCGGGAAAAGTTCACGAAACATCTTGACCTGTTGGCCGAGAAACATATCTGCTCGAAGGTCGAGAAGCAAGGCGACGTTTACATCGCCCGCGGGCTCCAGATGGCAGCGATGCTCGTCTTTAACGACCGGGTGCTGGTAGGCGTCGCTAACGACGGCGAGCAATACGCCCGCGAACTCCTGGCCCAGCCGGTGGAGAAAAGCATCCTCTCCGACGAGCATTTCCTGAAAACGCTTCCCGCGACGGACGACGTGCTGGTTTACGCGAACGCGGGGAACCTCCTCTCGCTCTTCAACGTGAAAGAGTTCATGGGGCCACTCGGCGACGTGGATTACTCGAAGGTATTTAACACCATCGGCTTGAACTTCCTGGACGGGGAGGCGCGCTTGACGGTGACTTACTACTCGTCCGACGTGGCTCTCGCGGAGCTACAAGCCCAGATCACCCGTCCGATTACCCGTGCCCACCTGGACTGCATCCCCGCCTCGCCGCTACTCCTGATGATCGCCAACTTCAAAGGTGAAGAGTACAACAAGTTTCTCGAGAACAACCTACGCAACATACACGAGGTATTGGGGACGTTCGGCAATGACGTGCAAATGCAAAGGGTCATCGCGCTATACCAGGGGCTTATCGAGGCCTCCTCCTCCATCGACGGGGAGTGCACCTTCAGCATTACCCCCTCGCCGTCGGGCATCCCCTCCCTCGTCTTGTACGCGGATGTCAAAGACGATCACCTGGTGCGGTTCCTGGATACCCAATTGTCTGATATCCCATTTATTACCAACGAGAAAGTGGACGAGACGACTTACCGTGTCAGCACCCCCCTGCCGATGCTTAACTTTTACTACGGGGTAAAAGAGGGCCGCTTCTTCTTTACCAACAACGAGGAGATCTACAAGAACGCGGGGAAGAAAGTCCAGGACTCGTATAAAGATTCCCGGTTGGCCCGGCGGATACCGGCGAATACTTTCGGGTATTTCTTCGTGGATATACAGTCCGTGATTGACATCGTTACCAAGCAGTTTCACCTGCCGATGGATAACAAGGAGCTTGTCGCCCGCTTCCGCTACCTGGAGTCTTTCACCGAGGGCCCGAGCAAATTCGTGTTTATCCTCGAGGAGACTAACAAGGATCAGAATATCTTGAAATCCATCGTCGACGCCGTCGCGGTTTCTTTCTAAGAATGGAACAAATCACGCTGCAAGGAGCGCTTCCCCGCGTCTTTCGCGCGAGCTTCCCGGGAGACTCGGACATCTGGAACAACGACGTCTCGTTCTCCAGGGGCCGCCTCTATCTCGTCGAGGCCGCCTCGGGCAAGGGGAAGACCTCCTTCTGCAGCTACGTCTACGGCTCCCGCGACGACTACGACGGGAGCATCCTCTTCGACGATCAAGCCATCCCCCGGCTCTCTCCCGGCGCCTGGGGAGAGATCCGGAGGAGCTCCCTCGGCATGGTTTTCCAGGGCTTGCGCCTCTTCCCCGAGCTCACCGCCGTCGAGAACGTCTGCCTGAAAAACCGCCTCACCGCCTTCCGGGACGAGGCGTGGATACGGGCCGCCTTTGAACGATTGGACATCGCCGACAAGATGGATGCCCCCGTGGCCAAGATATCCTTCGGCCAGCAACAGCGGGTAGCGTTGATACGCGCTCTCTGCCAGCCGCTCGACTTCCTCTTGTTAGACGAGCCGGTAAGCCACCTCGATGAAGAAAATTGCCGCCGCGCCGGGGAGCTCCTCCGCGAGGAGGCCGCGCTCCACGGCTTCGGCATCATCTCCACCTCCATCGGCAAGCACGTTCCCCTTCCTTATCATGGCACCTTTCACCTATGAACATCATCTACAAGTTACTCCTCTACAAGCACGTCAGCCGGGCGCGGCTCGCCGGGTTCCTGCTCGCCGGGCTGGTAGGCGCGGGCATCGTCCTTTTCGGCGTGCAGGCGTGGTCGGACGTTCACCCCTTTTTTAGTCCCGACGACGGTTTCATCCGCAAGGACTACATCGTCATCACCAAGAAGGTGAGCGCGCTCGGCCTCGTCGACCGCCGGGCGAGCCTCTTCACCCCCGACGAGCAGGAGGAATTACGCCGCCAGCCCTTTGCCGACCGGGTAGGCGCCTTTACCGCCTCGCGCTTCCAGGTCTCCGCCGGCATCGAGGCGGGAGGCTCCAGTTTCGCCACCGACATGTTTTTCGAGTCGGTCGAGGATGGTTTCGTTGACGTGCGATCCGACCAGTGGACGTTCGCCGCGGGCGACGCCGAGATACCCATCATCATCCCGCGTAACTACCTCAATCTTTACAATTTCGGTTTCGCCCGCTCCCGTGACCTCCCGAAGATCTCCGAGGGAGTCATCGGGATGTTGCGCCTCACCGTCCGCGTCAGCGGCAACGGGCTAAGGGATACGTACAAGGGCAAGATCGTCGGCTTCTCCAACCGCCTCAACACGATCCTCGTGCCGGGGACGTTTCTCGCGTGGGCCAACGACCGCTACGGCAACAGCGCCGTCACCGGCGATCCCGCCCGCCTGATCGTCGAGACGCGCAACCCCGCCGACAAGGAGATCGCCCGCTACTTCCGGGAAAAAGGCTACGAGGCGGAAAACGACAAGCTCAACGACGGCAGCGTCGTCTGGTTCTTGAACCTGTTGACCACCTTCGTCGTCGCCATCGGCCTGTTGATATGCGCGCTGGCCCTCTACCTGCTCACGATCTCCATCTACCTGGTCATCCAGGAAAACAGCGAGAAGCTCAAGAATCTCTCGCTCCTGGGCTATCGCCCGCGGGAGATCGCCGCCCCCTACGAGGCGCTTGTCGTCGTCGTGAACCTCGTGGTCGCCCTGCTGGCCGTCGCGGGGACGCTCGTCGCCCGCTCCTGTTATATCCCCTTCCTGACGAAGATCTGGCCCGAGTTCTCCCCCGGCGGGGCCTGGCCGCTTCTGGTTTGCGGGGGCTCTCTTTTCCTGGTAACCTGCCTGGTGAATATCGTCGCCCTGCGCGCCCGTATCGGGAAGATCAACGCGCGGTGACGGCCCCTACGCGGGTCTCGTATCGCGATACGCGGGTCATGTATCGCGATACGCGAGTCATGTATCGCGATACGCGGGTCATGTATCGCGATACGCGGGGCGCGTATCGCGATACGCGGGGCGTGTATCGCGATACGCGGGGCGTGTATCGCGATACGCGAGTCATGTATCGCGATACGCGAGTCATGTATCGCGATACGCGAGTCATGTATCGCGATACGCGGGTCATGTATCGCGATACGCAGGGCGTGTATCGCGATACGCGGGGCGTGTATCGCGATACGCGGGGCGTGTATCGCGATACAAGAGGGGCGTGATGATGCCCCCCGGCTACCGCCAGGAACTCCCCGTGAACAGCGGGTCCCCGGGTGTTGTATGTCTTCGAAAATCACCTATCTTTGTCGCGCCTCGCGTTCGAGAACGTCTCTCGCGCGGGGGAGAACACGTGTTTTAAGACGATGTGAAAACGACTCTTGATCCTTGTCGACATGAGAATTGTTTTATTTTGTGAACAGAAATACGCTATCACGATCCTCGCGCCCTTGCAGGCGGAGGCGGGCCGGTCGGGCCAGCACGACGTGCTGTGGTTCGTCGACGCGCGTAACATTCCCGATTTCCCCCTGCGGGAGGAGGTGAACTGGACGACCGTCATGCAAGAGGTGTACGACTTCTCGCCCGACGCGATTTTCGTCCCGGGCAATATCGTTCCCTATTACCTCCCCGGCGTGAAGGCCGAGATTTTTCACGGGTACGCCTCGGAGAAGAAGGGGCACTGGATCATCCGGCATTACCTCGACCTCTACCTGACCCAGGGGCCTTATTTCACGGCCCGTTTCCGGCGGCTGGCGGCGAGGTACAAGGATTTCGAGGTGGTGGAGACGGGGTGGACGCGCCAGGACTGGATCCACGCGCATCTCCACGATTTTGACCGGGAAAAGGAGGCGCTCTTGCGCGCGCACGGGCGGGAAGAGGTGGTGCTCTACGCCCCCACCTTTTCTCCCTCCCTGACCTCGTTGCCTTTCCTGAAGGAGGCGCTTGAACGGCTGGTGAGCGAGAAGAGCATCGTGTTGTTGCTTAAATTCCACCCGCTGACGCGCCGGGAGTGGGTGGAGGAGTATCGCTTGATGGCCTCGACGCGCGAGCACGTCGTGTGGGTCGACGATCACCAGCTGACGAAGTACCTCTTGATGGCCGACGCGGTGATCAGCGATACATCCTCCGCCCTCTACGAGGCGCTGCTGCTCGACAAGCCCGTCGTCACGTACGGGAACACCGCCGGCGAGAAGTTCTGGCCGGACATCTCGGACGCCCGCGCGTTGCCCGCCGCCCTCGACGAGGCCCGCTCGGGCGAGTATGCCCGGAAAAGGGAGTGGATCATCGCGCGGTACGATCCTCACCGGGACGGGCAAGTGGCCCGGCGGATGCTGGAGGCGGTGAGCGATTATATAAAGCGGCACGGCGTCCCGGGGAAGCGGCGACTGAACCCCTGGAGGAAATACCAGTGTATAAAGAAATTCGGGAGGATCCGGAGGGGAAAATGAACCGGCGAGGTCGCTCACCGGCCCTCTTGCCGCCGGCGTGTTTTCTCTTTCCGGGCCCGGCGTTTCCTGACGCGTTCGTCGTGTCGTGCCGTCCAACGCGCCAAGAGCCGCGTCATCTTCCCCGGGTCGGAATTTGTCAGCCGGGCGTATTCGGTGGCGATCACCTGGATCATCTCCTCGTCGGCGTTCAGGCGCCGGAAGTTGCGCAACCCTTTTCGCGGGGACACGCGCGTGAATTTCATGCGATTCAGGTCGACAAGGTGGAAGCGATAGTCCTCCCCCTTTTTCGTGATCAGCGTGTTGCCGGGGGAGTGATCGAGGAAGTAGATGTGGTGGCGATGCAGGTCGTGAGTGAAACGCGTGAACGCTTTTAACAACTCCTCCATGTCGGGCGGGCGACTCCCCTTCAGGTCGCGGAACTCGCGGTCGAAGGCGACGTGGCGCGAGATGTAGAAACTTCTCGTCACCCCCAGGCGCTCCCGGTAGACGATGTAGGCCACCGGTTCCGGGGTGCCGATCCCCGCCCCCGCGAGACGGAAGGCGTGGTCGTAAGAACGTTGGGCCTTGGAGGCGCGGAGGTACGCGTAGACGAGCCGGTTCAGCGGGTTGGGCCGCTTGTACGATTTCACGTTGAGGGGGATCCCTTCCACCTCGATCACCCGGATCTCGTTGCGTCCCTTCTTTAACACCTCTCCCAGCCGTTCGAAGGAGGGGGGGATCCCCAGCAGCGCCCGCTCCATGTACCTGTATTTCTCGTTGATCCGGTAGGTGATTCGCATGGCGCTATTGTTGGAGGTTATCGTTCCGGACGTGCTCCACGAAGGAGTAGGCGTGCTCGTGGGCCTCGTCGGCCGGGAAATGCTCTTGTTTCACGACCCGCCACTCGCGCGGCTCCACGGCCGGCACGTGCCTGTCGCCTTCCACGAGGGCGTGCACGATCGTCAAGTAGAGACGGTCGGCCCGGTGCCAGAAGGCGCGATAGAGGCTCTCCCCGCCGATCACGAAGAGCACCTCGCCGGGGGGCACCAGCGCCAGGGCCTCTTCGATGCTCCTCGCCATCTCGCACCCTTCGGCCCGGTAAGCCGTGTCGCGGGACACCACGATGTTCCGCCGGCGGGGGAGCGCGTGCCCCATGGATTCGAAGGTGTTTCTCCCCATCAACACGGTATGTCCCGTCGTCAGGGCCTTGAAGCGTTTTAAGTCCGCGGGCAGGTGCCAGATCAAGCGGTTCTCTTTCCCGATGACCCCGTTTTCTGCCGCGGCGACGATGATTGCTATCATGTTGTCGCGCGTTAAATGGATATCTCTCCCCGGATCCGCGGGTGCGGGTCGTAGCCGCTTAGCTCGAAATCCTCGTGGCTGAAATGGAAGATGGAGTCTATCGCCGGGTTCAGGCGCATCGTGGGCAAGGGACGGGGTTGTCGCGTCAATTGCAGTTTTACCTGCTCGATGTGATTCAGGTAGACGTGCGCGTCGCCGAAGGTGTGGATGAATTCGCCCGGTTGCAGGTGGCATACCTGCGCGATCATCATGGTTAGCAAGGCGTAGGAGGCGATGTTGAAGGGGACGCCGAGGAAGGTGTCGGCGCTTCGCTGGTAGAGCTGGCAGGAGAGTCGCCCGTTCGCCACGTGGAACTGGAAGAGGGCATGGCAAGGCGGGAGGGCCATGTTGTCGAGGTCCCCGGCGTTCCACGCGCTGACGATCAGGCGGCGGGAACCGGGGTTTTCTTGTATCTCGCGCACCACCCGCGCGATCTGGTCGAGGCGCGAGCCGTCGGGACATGGCCACGAGCGCCACTGGTAGCCATAGACGTGCCCCAGCTCTCCTTGGTCATCGGCCCACTCGTCCCAGATGGTCACCCCGTGCTCGTGCAGGTAGCGAATGTTTGTCTCCCCGCGCAGGAACCAGAGTAGCTCGTGGATGATCGATTTCAGGTGCACCCTCTTGGTCGTCACCAGCGGGAATCCGGCGGAGAGGTCGAAGCGCGCCTGGTGGCCGAAGATGCTAAGCGTGCCCGTGCCCGTCCGGTCGTTCTTTCTCGTGCCTTCCCGTAAGATACGGTCTAATAATTCTAAATATGCCTTCATGGTGGTTGGATAAACTCTCGCGAATATACGGATTTTCCACTTTTTATGTTGTAGGGTTACAAAAACCGGTTGAAGATGCCAGATGATGGCTTAATAAGGGCTGACTATTTATATGATTACAGATGTAACGGAAACGTGACGGGATCGTAGCGCTCCCGTCATCGCGTGGCCCTATATTCGCGTCGTGCCAAAAGAGGTTTGTCGTGAGGCATGTCCCCGGTACATGTTATGCATCAAGGGTTATAGGTGAGTTTCTTCAGAAAGGAGGGTGTCCCGTTTACAAGGGCACTCTCCCCGTTTTTACCCGTCACGCGGGAAAGAGTGACAGGTGCTTGGCAGCCCGGACGGGACGCGAGACAACTCCTTGGTATTTCTTTTGAGACAACCCCGACACGTCGGGAGTCGTTAAAGCGGGAGAGGCTTCCCGGAGCGCGTGAATTTTTCGCCTACCTTCTCGAGCATCTCGCGCGTCATCGCCGGGAGATCGTATTTCGGTGCCCAGCCCCACTCTTCGCGAGCGCACGTGTCATCCATGCTATTAGGCCAACTATCGGCGATGGCCTGCTTCACGGGATCAATGTCGTAGGAGAGGCGGAACGAGGGGAGATGCCGGCGAATAGCGGCGGCGATCTCTTCCGGGTCGAAGCTCATGGCGGCAATATTAAAACTGTTACGGTGCTTCAACCGGGTAGGATCGGCCTCCATCAGGCGCACGACGGCGTCGAGGGCATCGGGCATGTACATCATATCCATGTACGTCCCCGCCTGGATATTACAGGTGAAGGCCCCGTCGCGGGTGGCGGCATAGAATATCTCCACGGCGTAGTCGGTAGTGCCGCCGCCGGGCAGGGTCACGTGGGAGATCAGGCCGGGGAATCGCACGCTACGCGTGTCCACGCCAAAGCGATGAAAGTAGTAGTCGCTCAATAGCTCGCCGGTCACCTTGCACACCCCGTAGATGGTGGTATTGGAGCGTTGCAGCGTGTCTTGTGGGGTCTTGTCCTTGGGGGTGTCTTTCCCGAAGGCACCGATGGAACTGGGAGTGAACACCGCGCAACCGTTCTCTTTCCCGATATAGAGCGAGTTCGTAAGGGCACCGATGTTGACGTCCCACGCCAGCCGGGGGCTTTTCTCTCCCGTGGCCGAGAGGAGGGCGACGAGGTTAAATATCGTGTCGATCTTGTATTTTTTGACGATGGCGTTGAACGCCTCCCCATCAAGGGCGTTTAAGGCTTCAAAGGGGCCGTTACCGGCGATGCTCTCGCGTTTTTCCGTGCTGATGTCGGTGGCAATCACGTGGTCGTTGCCGTAGATGTCCCGCAGGTAAGGCACTAACTCTGAACCGATCTGCCCACCTGCTCCGAGGACTAAGATATTTTTCATGTTATAATATTTATTAATGAATAACACTCGGGATCTCCTCTCGCTGGAATCCCGGCGCGAAAATAGAAATATATTGGTATGAAACCATGAAAAATCTCCCGCCGGCACGAAAAATAGTATCTCTCAAGAAGTGACGAGATTACCTTTATTGATACGGCGCGCGAGGAGGAGTCATCCCCTGATGCGTGGGCTTTTTTTTTACCCGTTTCAGATTCGATTATTGAATTAATTTCATACATTCGCGGCGTGAAGAACTGTTAGCTCAGTCGGTTCAGAGTACTGCCTTGACATGGCAGGGGTCGCCGGTTCAAGTCCGGCACAGTTCACGAGATTCTATCTACCCGCAGGCGGGGCCGCCACCGTGGTTTACCGTCATCTCCTTTTGATTATAGAGGTCACGATTGAAATGATGTTGATTTTCTCTCTCCGCGCGGCGTACAGGCAGAAGATGGCACACAGTAGCCCGTTGCACGGGTACTTGAGTAGTGCCGGCCAATCCACGGTGAATATTCCCACGCCGAAGAGCCCTGCCCCGAGGAGGGCATACTCGCCGATGCGTCGCAGGTCATAGGGCACCGGGAAATGCTTGCGGTTCAGCCGGTAGCTCGTGATCACCATCACCAGTTCGCAGATCAGCCGCGTGACCGCCGCCCCGATATATCCCATCGAGGGCACAAGCAGAATGCCAAAAACGATCGTGAAGAGAAGCCCCGTCACCGTGATCGTGATGCCAAACCGCGTTTTGTTTGCCTGCTTGTACCAGAACGAGAGGTTGAAGACGATGCCCGACAGGATGTTCGACACCAGCACCACCGGTAGGATGAACATCCCTTCCCGGAACGCCGCCCCCAGCAGCAACGCGAAGAGATCCGCGAAGAGCGTGATGCCGAGAAACAGGACGAGCGACACGATAATAAAGTACTTCATCGCGATGGCATTTACCCGGGCGAACTCCTCGCGACGGAACCCTGACAGGAAATAGGGCTCGAGGCTATACCGGTACATTTGCACGAAGAGTGGCAGGATCACCCCGATCTTCACCACGGCCCCGTAAACGCCCAGGGTGCTGAGTGCCACGGCTCGCGGCATCATGTACTCGATCATCAGCCGGTCGATAAACTCGTTAGCCGTGCCGGCAAACCCGCTCACTAACAACGGTGCCGAGTAGACCAACAATGGACGCAGCACCCGTCTCGATAGCCGCGGCCACGCTCCCCGGCACGACGGCAACAGCAATAAGAATGTCACGGCACTCGCCGCCAGGTTCGCCACGAAGACGTATCCCGGCGTGAATGACGGTTCCCACGCTCGCGCGAAGATCCCGCCGTGTGCCGCGGCCAGTGCCGGTAGCACGCTATAAAAGAACAAGCAAAGCGCGGCGTTAATTCCCACCGACACGATTTTCAGCACCACGAACCGTCCCGCCCGCCCCTCCTCCCGCAGGCGACAGAAGGGGATGCTACTCGCCGCGTCTAACCCGATGATCGCCCCCACCATCCAGACGAACGACGGGTTCTCCCCGTACCCCAGGAACGGCGCGATCGACGGGGTGAATATTCCCGCCACTCCTGCGAACAACGCGGCTGCCACGATCACCGCTCCCCAGGCCGACGAGAACACGGCCCGCCGCTCCTCCCCCGTCCGCGCCATCCCCGCGAACCGGAAATAGCCCGTCTCGAGGCCCATCGTCAGCACGACCATCGCGAACGGGATCAGGGCGTACATGGCCGTCACCACGCCGTACTGCGTTTCGGTCAGTACCCGCGTCAGGTAAGGGGTCAGGAGGTAATTCAACATCCGTGCGACGATGCTGCTGATCCCGTAGATGGCCGTCTGTCCTGCAAGTGCTTTTAGTGACATCGCGTGTGTTTGGATTTTCCGCGAATGTAACAAAATTCTCTTGTACCCGGCGCGACCTCCCGGATCGCTGCACGGGCATCTGGAAAAATAGATTAACTTTGCCCGTGTTAACACCTTACTGGTATGATAGGAACAGTCGTGAACGCCGGGGCGATCATCGTGGGGAGTCTCGCCGGCGTGTTGTTACACTCCCGCCTGCCTCGTGCAATCGCGGGCACCCTTTTCCAGGCGATGGGGCTGATTACCATTGCCGTGGCTATCCCCATGACCATGCATCCGGACAACTTCCCGATCGTTGTCGCCGCTCTTGCGGCGGGGGCAGTTTTGGGGCAGTGGGTCGACCTCGACGGGCGTGTCCGGCGTCTCTCGGCTCGTTTCCAGCGCCCGGATTGCGGGGCCTCGGGCAGGTTCGCGGAGGGATTCGTCACCGCCTCAATGCTCTTCTGCGTGGGATCCATGGCTATCTTGGGGCCGATCGAAGAGGGTACGGGGCAACCGCCCGTGTTGCTCTATACCAAGTCCGTCATGGACGGAATTGCCGCCATGCTATTTGCCTCCCTGTTCGGGTATCCCGTTCTCTTCAGTTTTGTGCCCGTGTTACTCTACCAGGGGTCTTTGACTCTTTTTGCTACCTTCATGATGCGCTTTGCGAGCGAGGCGATGATCGCTGACCTCACCTCCTCCGGTGGCATCCTGTTGCTTGGCCTGGGGATCACGATCCTCGAAATAAAAGAGATTCGAGTTATCAATATGCTCCCCGCGTTGCCCCTCGTTGTGATACTCTCTTGCCTGGCGCGCCTATGGGGATAGGGATAGTCAAGGCAAGTTTCATATTGTTTCTTGCGTTGCTTCGTGCCTCGCGACACCTCGTTTCGGTACTGTCGCAAAAGCCGATTTTCAGGAGTTATTATTGTTTGCCGGGGCGTTTTCTGGGGCTGTCTCAAAAGCCTCGAACGAGTGTCATGACGATCCGCCTGTTCCGTCATTGCGAACCCGAAGGGTGAAGCAATCCAGGGATGGAGCGTGTTCTGGATTGCTTCCCGCTCTGCGGATCGCAATGACGGTCATTCGCAATGATAAAAACCGACTTTTGAGACAGCCCCTCGCCCGGTAGAAACATCAAACCTGCTCTTCCCTCCCGAACTCGTGGAGTTCATGAGTTCTCTGGCGGGAAGCGGGTACGTGCAAGCGGATTTCACGATAGATCCTTCGTAAGTTCAATTAGTAAATGCAACGGAAGTAAGAAAAATCCCCTACATTTGTCACTCGAAAAAAGACGATCCTTTACCTACAACCTGCAACTGAAGAAAGGGTGGAACGTCGTGTACTGGAAGGAGACAGAGAAGGGGGATAACGTGTATGAGGAGGAGACAACGACTCAAAAACCTGCCGGCGTGACGATCCAATGGCTTTATGACCCGATCGTAACACCGGCCGCTGAATAATCGCGCGGGACGATCACACGAGAGGATTGCCGGAGACCCCGGCAATCCTCTTCGTTTTATCGGGAAGCACCCCGGCGGTGACGCGCGGCCCCTACCGTATCCCCGCGCCTGGCATCACGGGCTTGTCCGGGGCGACAAGCGAGAGCGAGCCGTCGGCCTCCTCCGCCATCAGGATCATGCCCCGCGACTCGATGCCCTTCAAGAGCTTCGGCTCGAGGTTTACCAGCACGCTGACCTGCCGGCCGACGAGCGTCTCCGGGGCGTAGTGCTCGGCGATGCCGGAGACGATCACGCGGCGATCGATGCCCGTGTCCACCGTCAACTTCATCAACTTCTTGGTCTTGGGGATTTTCTCGGCGGCGAGTATTGTCCCGACACGGATGTCCATGTTCGCGAACGCGTCGAGGGGGATCGCCTCTCGAGCGGGCGCTACCGGGCGCGCCGTCGTTGCTTCGCGCCGCCGTTTCTTCTCCTCGAGCCGGTCAACCTGGGCCTGGATGGCGGCATCGTCGATCTTCTCGAAGAGCAGGCCAGGCTCGCCGAGGAGGTGGCCAACCGGGAGCACGTCGCCGCCCATCGCCGCCCACGCGATGGGAGCGATGTTCATGAACCCGCGGAGGCGTTCCGAGGAGAAGGGCATGAACGGCTCCATCAACGTGGAGAGGGTGGCGGCCACCTGGAGGCAGGTGTTGAGAATGGTGGCCACGCGGTCGGGATTCGCGGCGTGTAGCTTCCACGGTTCGGTGTCGGCGAGGTATTTGTTGCCCAGCCGCGCGAGCCCCATGGCCTCGCGCAGGGCCTCGCGGAAGTGAAAGGAGTCGAGGTTCTTCTCTACCCGCTCGATGACGCGGGGTATCTCGGCAAGCACCTCCCGGTCGCGGTCGGTGGTCTCGCCGGGTGCCGGCACGCGGTTGTCGAAGTACTTGCGCGTCAAGACCAGCGTCCGGTTGATGAAGTTCCCGTAGATGGCGACCAGCTCGTTGTTGTTGCGGGCCTGGAAATCCTTCCACGTGAAGTCGTTGTCCTTGGTCTCCGGCGTGGTGGCCGCGAGGGCGTAACGGAGCACGTCCTGCTTGCCGGGAAAGTCAACGAGGTACTCGTGGAGCCAGACGGCCCAGTCGCGGGTGGTCGAGATCTTCTCCCCCTCGAGGTTGAGGAACTCGTTGGCGGGGACATTGTCGGGCAGGATGTAGCTCCCCTCGGCCTTGAGCATGACGGGGAAGATGATGCAGTGGAAGACGATGTTGTCCTTGCCGATGAAGTGGACGAGGCGCGTCGACGGGTCTTTCCAGTATCTCTCCCAGTCGGGGGTAAGCTCCTTGGTGGCGGAGATATAGCCTATGGGGGCATCAAACCAGACGTAGAGCACCTTGCCCTCGCTCCCCTCGAGGGGCACGGGAACGCCCCAGTCGAGGTCGCGCGTGACGGCCCGGGGTTGCAGGCCGTTGTCGAGCCAGGACTTGCACTGGCCATAGACGTTGGGTTTCCAGTCGGCGTGCTCCTCCAGCAGCCACTCTTTGAGCCACCCCTCGTAGTCGTCCAGCGGGAGATACCAGTGCCGCGTCTCCCGCAACTGGGGGACGTTGCCGGTGATGGCGGAGAGCGGGTTGATGAGGTCGGTGGCGTTGAGGCTGGTGCCGCACGCCTCGCACTGGTCGCCGTACGCACGCTCGTTGCCGCAGTGAGGGCAGGTGCCGGTGATGTAGCGGTCGGGGAGGAACTGGCCCGCTTGCTCGTCGTAGAACTGCAGCGTGGCGCGCTCGAAGAACTTCCCCGCGTCGTGCAGTTTCTTGAAGAAGGCGGAGGATAGCTCGTGGTGGGTGCGCGAGCTGGTGCGCGCGTAGATGTCGAAGGAGATACCGAGGCCGGCGAAGGACTCTTTGATCATCTCGTGGTAGCGGTCGACGATGTCGCGCGGCGATACGCCCTCCCGTTGGGCCTTGATGGTGATGGGAACGCCGTGTTCGTCGGAGCCGCCGATAAGCACCACCTCTTCCCCCTTCCGGCGCAGGTAGCGCGCGTAGATATCCGCCGGGACGTACACTCCCGCCAGGTGCCCGATGTGCACGGGCCCGTTCGCATAAGGCAACGCCGTGGTCACCAGTGTTCGCTTGAATTTCGTCATATCGTGCATTTGAATAATAATCTCTCGAAACGAGTTGCAAATATAAGTAATTTCGTCTTACTTCGTGCACGAAACGGATAACACGACGCGCGCATCCGGCGCGGGGTGTAACGCGCTTCACGGAAGAGGAATAGAGAACGAAATGATTACCTTATTATTGCTTGTATATTTTATGAACGATCACGTCTACCCGGCAGACCTGACGGTGTTGCACGACGCTGTCGATGCCCACGCTGCCGACACGTCGCGTCCCCTCATCGGGATCTCGGCCAATTTCAAGGAGGGGAACTCCTGCATTCACGACTCCTACGTGCATTCCATCGTCCGGGCGGGCGGGATCCCGTTGCTGATCCCTGTTCACTCGGACATCGCGTCGTTGAAGGAGATCGTCTCCCGGATCGACGGGCTGCTCCTCAGCGGGGGGGGGGATATTAACCCCCTGTACAGCGGCGAGGAACCGCTCCCGGCGCTGGGTGAAGTGGACGTGGCGCGCGACCAGTACGACCTTATCCTGACGCGGCTGGCGGCGAATCGCCAGGTGCCGATCTTCGGGATATGCCGCGGTCACCAGCTCATCAACATCGCTTTCGGGGGGAAAAACCACCAGGACATCGTCACGCGCGTGAACGGTAGCCTGAAGCACCGGCAGGAGCTTGCCCCGGGTCATGGCTCGCACACGGCGCGGGTGAAGGAGGGTACCACGCTCTTCTCCATCCTGGGGCGGCACACGGTCGTCGTGAACTCGCTCCACCACCAGGCGGTGAAGGAGGTGGCCCCGGGGTTCGTCGTCTCTGCCACGGCCCCCGACGGGGTCATCGAGGCGATGGAGGCTACCGATTACCGTATCTTCAGCGTGCAATGGCACCCGGAGAAGATGGTGCCCCTCGCCAACGTGGAGATGGAGGGGCTCTTCCGGCACTTTGTCGAGGAGGCGGCCCTCTTCAAGCGGGCGAAAGAGATCCACGAGCGTTACCTGATCGTGGACTCGCACTGTGACACGCCGATGAAGTTCACGAAAGGGTTCGACTTCGGGCAACGCCACGCGACGGTCAAGGTCGATCTCCCGAAGATGAAAGAGGGACTGGTCGATGCCGTGTTCATGGTGGCCTACCTTCCCCAGGGGCGGCGGGATGCCGACGCGTCGCGCGAGGCCACCCGGCAGGCGATCGACATCCTTCGCCAGGTGGAGGAGCAAGCGAACCGCTATCCCGCCGGGATCGCCATCGCGCGTTCCGCTTCCGACGCGCGACGTGTGAAGCGGGAGGGGAAACGGGCCTTCTTCCTCGCCATCGAGAACGGTTACGCCATCGGGCAGGATATCGGCAACCTGGCTCGTTTCAAGGAGATGGGCGTTGCCTACATCACCTTGTGCCACAACGGGAGCAACGACATCTGCGACCCGGCCCGGGGAAAGGTGGAGCACGACGGGTTAAGCCCCTTCGGGCGGGAGGTGGTGCGCGAGATGAACCGCCTGGGGATCATGGTGGACGTCTCGCACGTCAGCGAGAAGAGCTTCCACGACGTGCTCGCGGTCAGCGATCGCCCCGTTATCGCGTCTCACTCCTCGGCCCGCGCTCTGCACGACCACCCGCGTAACCTGACGGACGGGCAGTTGAAGGCGCTCGCCGCCAAGGGAGGAGTGGTGCAGGTGTGCCTTTACAACCGTTTTCTTCGCGGGGACGGCAAGGCGACGTTCCGCGATGTCGCGCGTCACGTGGATCACGTCGTGCAACTCGTCGGCATTGACCACGTCGGTATCGGCACCGACTTCGACGGCGACGACGCGGAACAGCTCCCCGGTTGCCGCGGCGCCAACGAGTTGATCAACTTGACGGTCGAGTTTCTTCGCCGGGGGTATACCCCCGCGGATCTGGAAAAATTGTGGGGCGGCAACTTGCTGCGGGTCATGGAACGGGTGCAGGGGATATGAATCCGTGGACGCGTTTCCGGGATGTCGCGCGGCGATGCGCGGTGTGGCTCTTCCTTTGTGGCGGGTGTGGCGAGGGGGATACGCGGGTGCTGTACGCGAACTTCCGTTCGATAGCGGGCGAGGCCTGGGAGCGCGACAGCGTCGTCGCGTTCACCGTGGACGTTCCCCGGCCGGGGCGATACGCGTTCACCCTTTACGCGCGCTACACGATCGACGTGCGACAGGCCAACGTGGCCCTTCTCGTGACCGTGTCGCGTCCCGGCGTCCCGCCGGTAGAGGAGCGCGTGGAGATGCGCGTGGCCGACGACGAGGCGGGATGGACGGGGCGAGGCTCCGTGCTGAAGACGCTCGCGTTCCCGCTGCCCGCGCGTCACTGGCTGGACTCTGCCGGCGTTTACCGCGTGGAGATTCGCCACCGGATGAAGGAGAGAAAGATAAAAGGAATAAAAGATATAGGTATTCAAATACATGGGGAGAAATAAACTGGCGAAATTCGCCGAGATGGAGCGATTGCCGAACGTCATCCAGCCCGCCGTCGGGGGGAGAATCCCGCCCGGGTTCGAGTTACGGGGACGTTGGAGCGAGCGGGTGTTCGGGAACGACCACCCGCTCGTGCTGGAGGTCGGGTGCGGCAAGGGGGAGTACACCGTCGGGCTGGCGGGAGAGTTCCCCGGCACGAACTTTATCGGCGTCGACATCAAGGGTGCCCGGATGTGGAGCGGGGCGACGGCGGCCCTGGAGCGGGGATTGAAGAACGTCGCCTTCCTGCGCGTTCGCGCCGAGATGCTGGCGTCGATCTTCGCCCCCGGGGAGGTCGCCGGGATATGGATCACCTTCCCCGACCCGCAAATGGGCAAGGCGCGAAAACGCCTTACCGGCAGCCGCTTTCTCTCCCTCTACCGGGAGATACTCGTCGCCGGGGGAGAGATTCACCTGAAGACCGACAGCCCGTTCCTCTTCCACTACACCCGCTCCCTGCTCGAGGCCAACGGCCTCCCGTGCCTCGAAGAGACGGACGACCTGCACGCGGGGCAGCGCGACGACTGCCTCCAGCGCGTCCGGACGTTCTACGAGCGGCAGTGGCTCTCGCGGGGGAAGACGATCAAGTACCTGCGCTTTACCATCGACGGGCAGGCGGCGCTCGTCGAGCCGGCCGAGGAGCCCGCGCGCGACGACTACCGCAGCGAGGCCCGTTACATGCTCCCGGGCCGGCCGGCCGGCGTTCCCCGTCGCCGCGTGCTGGTGGCCATGAGCGGTGGCGTTGACAGCACGGTGGCTGCCATCTTGCTCAAGGAACAGGGCTACGAAGTAGAGGGGGTCACGTACCGCGTCTACGACCAGATCTCCAGCGGGTGCCTGGAGAAAGAGAGGGGGTGCTGCAGCGTGGACGCGCTCTTCGAGGCCAAGCGCGTGGCCGAACGGCTCGGCTTCGAGCATCACCTCCTTGACCTGCGCGACTACTTCCGCGAGACCGTCATCCGCGACTTCATCGACGGCTACCTGCGGGGGCGCACGCCCAACCCGTGCGTCCCGTGCAACGCGCTTGTCAAGTGGGGCAAGCTGATCGAGATGGCCGACGCCTTGCACTGCGAGCGGATCGCCACCGGCCACTACGCCCGCGTCGCCCGCGCCGGTTCTCGCTATTTCCTGCGCGAGGGGGTAGACGCGACGAAAGACCAGACCTATTTTCTCTGGCCCCTCACCCGGGACAACCTGGCGCGTACCCTCTTCCCCCTGGGTGAACTTACCAAGCCGGAAGCCCGGGCCATCGCCCTGGAGCGGGGTTTCGAGCGACTCTCCCGCAAGAGCGAGAGCCAGGAGATCTGTTTCATCCCCGGCGATGACTACCGCGCTTTCCTCGCCGAACGGGTGGACGACTTCGCCGGGCGCTACGGGCCGGGCTGGTTCGTTGACACCGCCGGCCGGCGCCTCGGTCGCCACCAGGGCTACCCGCGCTACACCATCGGCCAGCGCAAGCGCCTGGGCATCGCCCTGGGACACCCCGCGTTCGTCGTCGCCATCCGCCCCGCGGAAAACGAGGTGGTGCTCGGCCCGCGGGAGGAGTTGCGCGGGAACGAGTTCCGCGCCCTCCAGGTCAACTGGATGAAATATCCCGCCCCGCGCGCGCCCCGCGAGGCGATCGTCAAGATACGCTACCGCGACCGGGGCGCGGCGGCCACGCTTTACCCCGGCGAGGAGGGACGTCTCCGCGTGGTGTTCCGCGAGAGCGTGGAGGCCATCACCCCCGGCCAGAGCGCCGTCTTCTACGAGGGCCGCGACGTGATCGGCGGCGGCATCATCGAGTAGCCCCTCAACGCCCCTAAGTTCCCGGGTAACGACACCGTCACGCGATATGGAACGGGGGCTACACGCCCTGTGGCGACGATTGGCTCCTTGTCCGCGCCGGGTGATGCATGAGAATGTTGTGAGAATGATATGAGAATGTTGTGAGAACTATATTAGAGTCGTCCCCATTTTTTCAAATACATTTGCGGAATATTTCTTCCCTTTACTTAAGCGAAGGAGTACAAATAACAAACGATAAAAGCATATTGTAAAATATAGTTTGTAACGATTTTAAAACTAAAATATTCGAGATATGAAAAACAAATTTATCATCAGTTTTCTTTGCCTGCTATGTTGCACGGCTGTATTGTTGTCTTGTGAGGATAAAGTAACAGTCCCCGAAATGGACA